>CANHUQ010000274.1 GCA_947463885.1 Burkholderiales bacterium | reverse complement strand
CCTCGTGGCCGGGCAACACCTGTACAACAATCTGTCCCGCATCGCGCAGGCTTTGAATCGCCTGATTGAGGGCTGCATCGACCGACCAGGGCGCGCGCACTGCGCGTGCGGGGGCAGGCTCTTCGAGCAGACCGGCAAGCTCTCTCAGCTCGAGCGAAAAACCTGTGGCCGGACGCGCACGACCAAAGGATTCACCCACATTGTCGTAGCGACCGCCCCGTCCGATGGCATTGGGCTGGCCCTCGACATAGGCCGCGAAAATCACACCACTGTGATAACGATAGCCGCGCGCATCGCCCAGGTCGATGGTCAGACGGACGTCCTGACCCGAGTGGCTGGCCAGCAAGGGCGACGCACACAGGGCCTCCAGCTGATCGAGCGCCCGCACGATCGGGGGAAGCGCTGGCAGCACGGATCGCGCCCGCGCAAGGACCTCGGCGGGCGGCCCGTACAAGGCCGGCAATTCAAGCAAGGCACGGCGAAGCGGCCCCTCCGGCGTACCGGCCAGCACCTGCGCCAGGGCCGGTGCGTCCTTGGACTGGATCAGCGGAAAGATCTCGTCCTCGCTCAGATGCGGCAGCGCTGCGAGCACGCTGCGCACCACTTCGACATGTCCCAGATCGATGCGCACTTGCTGCACCCCTGCCACGCGCAGCGAGTGCAACAGCAACTCGATCACTTCGAGATCGGCCTCCAGACCGTCATGCCCGTAGAGCTCAGCACCAATCTGCAGCGGCTCACGGTTGGACAGCGCTCCGGCCGGTCTGGCATGCAGCACGTTGGCGGCGTAGCACAAGCGCGTGAGACCGGCGCGGTTGAGCAGGTGCGCATCGATGCGCGCCACCTGCGGCGTAATGTCGGCGCGCAGCCCCATCGTGCGGCCCGAGAGCTGATCGATGAGCTTGAAGGTCCGCAGATCAAGATCGCGACCGCTGCCGGTCAGCAGCGACTCGAGGTACTCGACCATCGGCGGCATGACCAACTCGTAACCATAGGTGCGATACAGATCCAGCAACCTGCGGCGTAGGTCTTCGATTCTGCGCGCCTCGCTGGGCAGAATGTCGGAAATGCTTTCGGGGAGCAGCCAGCGTGGCATGAGAAATCTTCAGATTCAGAAGCAGCGTCGCGGCACACCGGCCCGACTAGAGCTTGAATGATGAAACGGACAGCAATGCCAGCCCCAGCAACACCGCGACCAGACCCATGAAACGCAACTGGCCATCGCGCATCTCGCCGATGCGCCGCATAGACTCACGCCAGCGGGCCGGAGACGCAAAAGGCAGCAATCCCTCGATCACCAGCACCAGACCCAGCGCACTCAGCATCACGGCCGTACTGGTGCTTACTTGCGCGCGGGCGCAGCTGCCCCACCCGAGCCCGGGGCACGGAAATAGCGGAAGAAGTCGGAAGAAGGATCGAGGACGAGTACGTCATTGCCGCGCCCCCGGAAGCTGGCGCGATAGGCGTCCAGACTGCGGTAGAAGGCCGCGAACTCAGGGTTCTGCCCAAAGGCCTCAGCGAAGACTGCCGATGCACGCGCATCGCCCTCACCCCGGACGCGCTGGGCATCACGATAGGCTTCTGCGATCAGCACTTCGCGCTGACGATCGGCATCGGCGCGAATTTTTTCGGATTCAGCTGCACCGGTTGCACGACGCTCGTTCGCCACACGTTTGCGCTCCGACTGCATCCGGTCGTAGACCCGCTCGGAGACTTCGGGCGCAAAGTCCACTCTCTTGAGCCGCACATCGATGATCTCGGCGCCAATCTGCTTGGCGTCCTCGTTCATCTTCAGACGTACGGCATCGAGTAATTCCTGACGCTTACCCGAGATCACGTCATTGACGGTCTGCTTGGCGATCTCGTTGTTCAGGGAATCGCGCAGGCTGCGCTGCAGACGATCGCTGGCAATCATTTCGCTGCCGCCCACCGACGTGAAGAACTTCTTGGGATCGGCGATCCGCCACTTCACGAAGGTATCGATCTGGACGTTGAGCTTTTCAGAAGTAATGAAGCGATCGACGTCAGCGGTGTCGATGGTCAGGATGCGCTTGTCAAAGTACTGCACGTTCTGAAACGGCGGGGGCAGTTTGAAATGCAGGCCTGGCTGCGCAATGACTTCCTTGAGTTCTCCCAAGGCAAACACCACAGCGTATTGGCGTTGATCCACTACGAAGAGCATGGAAGACGCCAGTGCAATGGCGGCCACGATGCCGGCGATGATCGGTCCGATTCGGTTCATGTGCATCTCCCTCAACGGCCCGGTTCGCGCTCGCGATTGCGCAGCGCATCACGTGGGCTCTGAGGCACCGGGGCGGCAGACTCCGGACGCGTTTCACCGCCCGCTGAATTTTGCGCGGGCGACATCGGTTGCGTCGGTGTGACGGCAGCAGCACGCGAAGCATCGGCAGACGCGGC
Organism: Burkholderiales bacterium; assembly: GCA_947463885.1. GTDB lineage: Bacteria > Pseudomonadota > Gammaproteobacteria > Burkholderiales > Burkholderiaceae_E > UBA4615. The sequence continues at coordinate 2,232 of CANHUQ010000274.1, read as the reverse complement.
TTGTTGCATCAGCTTGTCGAGTGGCAGATAAAGCATATTGCCGTTGGAGCGCGAATCGACGTAGACCTTGCTGGTGTTCGCAAAAATTTGCTGCATGGTGTCCAGATAGAGGCGCTCTCGCGTGACCTGCGGGGCCTTGCTGTATTCGGTCAGTACCTGCTTGAAGCGCGAGGCATCACCCTCGGCCGAAGCGATGACCCGCTGCTTGTAGCCTTCAGATTCCTGCTGCAAGCGGCCTGCAGTACCGCGGGCCTTAGGAATCACGTCGTTGGCGTAGGCGCGCCCCTCATTGATCAGCCGCTCGCGATCCTGGGCTGCCTTATTCGCATCTTCGAATGCAGCTTGGACCTGTTCGGGCGGCTGGGCCTGCTGGATCGTCACGTCCACGATACCGATGCCGGCGTTGTAGCGGTCAGCAATGGACTGCATCAACTTGAGAGCGTCCTTGGCCACTTGCTCTTTTTCTTCGTACAAAACCTTGTCGATGCCCATGCGCCCGATTACTTCACGGGTGGCCGTCTCGGCCGCCTGGCGCACGATCTCCTCAGGCGCACCGCCCGGATTGTTATTGAAGAGATAGGCTTTCGGGTCGGTGATCCGATACTGAACCGCGAATTGCAAATCGACGATCGCCTGGTCGCCAGTGAGGATCAGCGCTTCACGGGGGACTTTGTTCTTGACATTGCTGCGATAACCGACCTCGACCTGACGCAGCCGCTGCACATCGACCATTTCAGCTGTTTCAATGGGATACGGCAGTCGCCACTTGAAGCCGGCGGATTCGACCATGTAGCGAAACTGCCCGAAGCGCAAGATGGCGGCCGCCTGACCTTCCTGAATAATGTAAAAGCCGCTGCCCAACCACAGCAACAGGCCGATACCGGCGATCAGGCCCAAGCCCGTCCCTGCGCCACGCAATGAAGGCGGGCCACCGCCCCCGGTACGCCCTGAGCGTCGATCCGGCGGCTCACCCTGGCCACCGCCCTTGCCGAACAGGCCGTTGAGCCGACGGTTGAAATCACGCCAGAGTTCGTCGAGATCGGGCGGGCCATCGTCCTTGCCACGTGGACGCTGAGGCGGACGCGGCTGCTCGTCGGGTCCCGATGAGCCGCTGCGGCCCCAGCCAGGGTCATTAAGCGACAAGAGAGCGCGGATTCGGGACAACAACATCTGACATGCCGTTTGTTAGGGGCCGATCGGAGGACTGCCGGACCTGGTCGGACACGGCACTGGGGGCTTCGTAAACAGGGTCAACAGTGCCGGGTTCAAGACCGGATTCATCGTGGGTCACGGAGTCACCCACGCCGTATTCGGCAGGACTGGCATGCGCCGAAACAACGGCCTCGAGAGCCTGGCGCAGCGCGGCAACGCCCTCGCCCGTTCGGGCACTGACGCTCAAGCGCGCGATGCTACCACAGGCATCCCGCTCGACCTCAGGCGCGAGCCCCGTAAGGTCAATCTTGTTCCAGACCCGCCATTGCGGCACCTGATCGGCACCGATTTCGGCCAACACTTGCTCGACCTGTTCGATCTGCTCGGTGCGATCAGGTGCGGAGGCATCGACCACATGCAACAGCAGATCGGCCTGGGCTGTTTCGTCGAGCGTGGCGCGAAAGGCTTCGACCAATTGGTGGGGCAGATCGCGTACGAAACCGACCGTATCCGAGAGCACCAGCTCGACCCCGGGCGCGAGCACAACCCGACGTGACAGCGTGTCCAGGGTGGCAAAGAGCTGATCGGCCGCGTACGTTCCTGCGCCTGTGATGGCATTGAACAGCGTGGACTTGCCCGCGTTGGTGTACCCGACCAGCGAGACGGTGAACACCTGACGGCGATCGCGCGCCTTGCGACGGGTCAAGCGCTGGCGCTCCGTACGCGCCAGGCGTTCGCGCACCTGGCGGATACGCGTGGCCAGCATGCGTCGGTCCATTTCGAGCTGGGTTTCACCCGGGCCGCCACGCACGCCGATCCCGCCGCGCTGACGCTCGAGGTGGCTCCAGGCGCGCACGAGGCGTGAGGACTGATGCTGCAGTTTGGCCAACTCGACCTGTAAGCGACCTTCGGTGCTGCGGGCGCGTTGCCCGAAAATATCAAGGATCAGTTCCGTGCGATCCAGTACCCGCACCTTCCAGAGGCGCTCCAGGTTGCGCTGCTGAATGGCGGAAATCTCGTGGTCGAAGAGCACAAGCTGGGTGTCGCTCTGCTCGAGCATGAGCCCGATTTCCTCGGCCT
>CANHUQ010000273.1 GCA_947463885.1 Burkholderiales bacterium | reverse complement strand
CGTCGTGGGCCTTGGGATCGCCTGTTCATTGAAGTCTCGGCAGCCGCCAACGGCGCCGCTCTGGTGGATCGGTTGCGGTCCGATCCCCTGGCGCCCCGCCTGCAGGTGGCGCCGGTCATACTGGTCATCGATCAGGAAACATCAAGTCCCTACCTGGATGAAACAAGAAGTGGGTACCAACATGCACAGGACCGTTTGGCCCTGGCGAGTGACGTGGTACTCAATCGGGCATCAGACAGTCCGGTCTCTGCTGCGCTCGCGGCGCGCCTGTCGGCAGACACCCCCTGGCCGCGCCGGCTGATTCCGACCGCCGATGGCACGGTGCCCTGGGACGCGTTCCAGGCCGCGTCTGAGACTGTCCCGACGGGCCCAAAGGGTGCCTGCATCCTGCAATGGGCGCCTGAGGTGTGTTTCGATCGTCGGCGCCTGCGCGCGCTGCTCGATGCTGCGGTGGCGCCTGGCGGGGCCTGGCAGATGGCCGGGCTGCGTGAGGCGCAGGGCGTTTTTCGGACCGAGCGTGCCTGGTATGCCTGGCGGTCTGATGGCCGGGCCATTGCGTGGCGTGAAACCGATTGGCGCCTGGAAAGCCGTCTGCTCGTGCTTGCGGATCGCTCACCCGACCCCCATAACGAGCGCATGAGGTTGGCGAGCGCCATCGCGGTGGCCGCCGGGGAGGCCTGAACCCTCCCGGTGGTCGTCCGTCGGTTGCCTGAGCACGACCGTCGGTGCCGCCTACAGATCCTGCGGGCGTGCCGACAACCTAAGGACAGACCCGCGAGGAACGCCATGCAGATGATCTACAACAGCCCCAACTACTGTGTCGTCGAATTCCGCTCGGCCGAAGGCGAACCCTTCGCCGGTGGCTACGAGATCATGGACAAGTCGAGCCGCCGGGAAATTTTCCTGGGGGGTGATCTGGCCAACAAGTTCCGCTTCGACGTGAGCCAGCTGATTGCCAGCGAACCCTCGGTCGAGGAAGTCGACGATTTCCTGAGCAACTTCGAAGGTCTGATGCAGCAGCCGCTGGTCTTGCACTGAGGGGGTGTCCCCGCCTCAGTGGCCAGAGCGCCTCGGTCAGCGCTGGTTGACCTGCGCCTGGCTGAAGCCTGCGAGTTGCTTGTAGCGGGCCGAGATCGCTTCCAGCTCGGCCCGCGGAATCACCTCGTGCACATCGGCGAATCCCTGCGGAGCACGCTGCTCAGCCAGTTCCATCACCTGGTCGGGCCCGTTGGCCCGATTACCCAGCACGATGGCCGCGGTGGCATCGCGCCTCGCCGCCTCGTACTGCGCAAACGCCGCGGACGGGTCCACCGTGCGGCGCCCAAAGCCGACGGTGTTCAGGGCGTTGGCCATCGCTTCGGCGTCCAGAATGCCCTGTGAGGCCCCGTTGCTGCCGATCGGGTACATCGGGTGTGCAGCATCGCCCAGTAGCGTGACCCGTCCGAAGGTCCACCGGTCCAGCGGGTCCCGGTCGGCCATCGGATACTCGAAGATCGTATCGGTACGGTCGATCAGTGACGGGATATCCAGCCAGGGGAAACGCCAGCCGGCAAAGGGCTCACGAAACCGCGATGCATCCACTTTGCGGCTCCAGTCCTGGCGTGGCGGCGCATCGCCTGCCAGCGGCAATTCGGCGATCCAGTTCACCATCGCCCGACCCGATGCATGGTGTTCAGCCGAAATCGGATAGGTCACGAACTTCTGGTTCTTGTGACCGATCAGCGCCATGGCCCGCCCACCCATGAACGGTGTGCCTTCGACACGGCCGCGCCACAGCAGGTAACCCGAAAACCGCGGCGGACCTTCGTTGGGAAAGAAAGCGTGACGCACCACCGAGTGGATGCCGTCGGCGCCGATCACAGCCCGCGCCCGAACCGGCGGGCGGGCCACGCCCTGGGAGTCGGCGAACTGCAACAGGACCGAGTCACCCTGATCTTCGAAGTGCGTGAGCGCATGCCCGGTCCGCACGGCATCGGCGCCCAGCCGCGTGCGCGCGGCCTCGAACAGCAGCATCTGCAGCTCGCCGCGGTGAATGGAGAACTGCGGAAAGGCATAGCCCGCAGCCAGCCCGCGCGGCTCCGACCAGATCAACTGGCCATGCTTATTGAAGTAGGACAGGGTGGCGGTTTCGATGGCCGTTTGCGCCAGGCGATCCTGCAGGCCCAGCCCGGCCAGCACCCGCACTGAATGCGGCAGCAGGTTGATCCCCACGCCCAACGGGCGCAGGGCATCGACCGATTCAAAGACCGTGCAGCCGATGCCGTGCGCATGCAGCGCCAGGGCGGTGCTCAGGCCACCGATTCCCCCGCCGATGATGGCGAGATCGATGATTGGTTCGGTGCCGGCTTCGGGGCGCATGGTGTGGGGCGATGAAGTGTTCATAGGGTGTGTGCCAGGCGCGGTCAGCACGTCGGGCAGGAAAGTTTCAGGCAGGACAGATTCTGATGGGCAAGGCCGTGGTGCAGCCGCTGCGGGTTCAGGTGGAGTGGCCGTCGGCGCCACCACCGTCGCGCTCGCGCAGCAGTTCCGCGCCAATGTGAAAGCCGGTGTTGGCCGCGGGTACGCCGGCATAAATGGCGGCCTGTTGCAGCAGTTCCTTCATTTCGGTCGGGGACAACTCATGCTGCAGGCCCGCGCGTGCATGCAGCCGGAATTCCTCCCAGCGTCCGAGCGCACAGGTGATTGCCAGCACAATCAGCCGCCGGGTGCGGTCATCAAAGACTGGGCGCGTCCAGATGTCGTGCCAGGCCCAGCGCGTGATCATCTCCTGGAACTCGGCGTTGAAGGCGTTGGCAGTCGACAGACGGGCATTCACGTACGTCTCGCCCAGTGCCTGTTTGCGCCGCGCAATGCCTCGTGCGTACTGATCGGGCATGGGCGCAGAGGGCGCTACCGAGGTGACCGGCGAAGCGCCCTGCGGCAGGGCACCGCTGGCCGGATGTGCGCCTGCCGCCACGGGGGCTTCGGCGCGTTGCGGACGCAGCGTGTCCATCAGCATGGCGACGAAGGCCGGCGGATCTTCCGACGCAGGAATATGCGCGCAATCGAGTGTCACCAGCCGGGCGCCCGCAATGCTGGCCGCGATCGCCTCGCCCATGGGCGGCGGTGTGGCCACGTCATGCTGACCCACGACGACGGTCGTCGGCACCGTGATCCGCGAGAGCTGCGCCGACAGGTCATGGTCGCGCACCGCCGCGCAGCAGCCGATGTAGCCGATCGGGTCCAGGCTCGCCATGGTCTGGCGCACCGAGTGCAAATGCGCCGTCCCGCGCGCGATGAAGCGCGGTGTGAAGAATCGGCCGATGCCCATGTCGACGACCGCGGCCATGCCACCCGCCCGCACCCGCGCGATGCGCTCAGCCTGTCCGGCAGACTCGACCCGGCCGGTCGTGTTGCACAGCACGAGGTGACGCAGCCGCTGCGGCGCATGGATGCCCAGCCACTGGCCGATCATGCCGCCCAGCGAGACGCCGCAATAATCGAACTGTGCCGCGCCCGCGGCATCGGCCACTGCCAGCACGTCACGGGCCAGCAGTTCCACGTTGTACTCACCGGCCGGCGCATCCGACGCACCGTGGCCGCGCGTGTCGATGCGGATCACGCGAAAGAAGTCGGCCAACCTGGGCATCACGGGATCCCACAGCGCATGATCGGTGCCCAGTGAGTTGACGAGTACGAGTGCAGGCAGCTCGGGGTTGCCGTCGGTGCGCCAGAAAATGCGCGCGCCGGCATGGGTCACGAAGGGCATGTGGGGGTCCTTGATGGGGCGGATGGTGCCGCTGCGCAATTATCTCAGACGCGTGCCTGGAAAGACCGCAGCATTGGCCTGGCCTATCAGCGGCGCGGCTCATCAGCCAATCAACTGGCCGGCCGGTTGCTCGGCCGGTCAAAGACCGCGCCAGGCCGCCAGCGTGTGATCGATCATCATCTGCGCATCGCCTTGCTGCGCAGACGGATCAAAGAGCGTCTCCAGCAGCGCATCCGGCAGAGCATTCGCCAGCACGGCATCCTGGCGTCGTGCGGCAATGAGTGCTTCACGCAGTGTGCGGCCCGCCTCGATCGCCTCCCTGCACAGCTGCTCCATCTGTGCATGCGCCGCCGCCTTACCCAGTGCGAGTGACAGCGCCACCGTGACCGCCTCGGCATGCACAAAGCCCTGCGTGCGCCGCAGGTTGGCCTGCATGGCACCGGGGACCACCACCAGACCTTCGAGTGCTTCACCGATGGCTTGGGTGGCGCTGCCTGCGCATTCAAACAGCGCACCCAGTGTCCACCAGTCATAAGGCCAGGTGCCCAGCCCGCGCTCGTGTTCGCCCGCCTGTTGAGCCAACAGCGTCGACACCAGGCCCGGTGCGCGCAGACCGGCCTGCAGCGCGAGCATGGCTGCGACCGGATTTCTCTTGTGCGGCATGGCCGACGAACTGCCGCGGCCCTCGCCCGCCGGCTCAAGGACCTCGCCCACTTCAGCCTGCTGCAGCAGTGCGAGGTCGCGACCGATGCGGGCCATCGCACCTGCGGCCAGGGCCAACTCACTGCCCAGCCGTGCAATGCGATCGCGACTGCCATGCCAGCTGATCCCCGAATCGCCCAGGCCCAGCCGCACCGAGAGGGCCTGCGCCACGACGTGGCCCCGTCCCTGCAACGCGGCCCGTGT
>CANHUQ010000272.1 GCA_947463885.1 Burkholderiales bacterium | reverse complement strand
GGCTGGCGGATGCGAACTGACCGGGCTGGCTGCGGCCAGACCCCGTCCAGGTACTAGTCGACCTTAGACTCCGCCCTGCGGGTGGGTCGGATCGATCCAGAGCACCGTCTCAGGCTTTTCCACCGGTTCGATGTCGATGTTCACCGCCACCGCCTGGCCATCGCTTCGGCACAGCACGCACTCGAGAACCTCTTCTGCGCTGGCATTGATTTCCTGGTGCGGCACGTACGGCGGCACATAGATGAAATCGCCGGGGCCAGCCTCGGCGGTGAACTCGAGCTGGTTGCCCCAGCGCATGCGAGCGCGCCCCTTGACCACATAAATGACGCTCTCAAGCGGGCCGTGATGGTGAGCGCCGGTCTTGGCATCGGGGTGAATGTGCACCGTGCCTGCCCACAGCTTCTGAGCACCGACGCGCGCAAACGTGATGGCCGCCTTGCGGTCCATGCCCGGTGTGGAGGGCACGTTGCCGTCGAGCTGATTGCTGGGAACGACGCGTACACCGTCGTGCTTCCAGTCGGTGTGGGGGTGTGCGTGATCGTGCGAGTGGGAGTCGGTCATGATGAACGTCGTCTGCAGGGCTGGGAAGAAGCGGGAGTTGCTTTGAACTTTAACAGGATCATTGCGTGCGGGTGGTGGGGCGAAGTGAGCGTTCGGGCAGCGCAGGCATGATGGGTGCAAGGTCATGGTGTCCTGAATCGCCTGGCGCCATTCAGGATCCGTTCGCCAGCCTGTGTACAGTGGCTCTTTTCTTAAGGAGGTCCTCATGCCCAAAGGCGAGCAGCGCAGCAACAAGATGACGAAAAAGCCGAAAAAGGACAGCGCGCCTTTGAAGGACGCGTCGATCGTGTCCAACCGGCCGATGCCCCCGGTCACGACAGTCATGCCCAAGGGCAAGCTGAAAAACAAGTAAGCGCAGTGCAAATGGGTTTGATCATGCCGCGTCAGGTGCGCGGGTGAATACGGCCATGCAAAACAGTGACTGGCGCTTTTGCGTCGCACCCATGATGGACTGGACGGACCGGCACTGCCGATTCTTTCATCGTCAGTTGTCGCGTCGTGCCCGCCTTTACACCGAGATGGTCACAACCGGCGCGGTTCTGCATGGCGATCGCGAGCGGCTGCTTGGGTTCGATGCCAGCGAACACCCGGTGGCACTGCAGCTCGGCGGCAGTGAACCGGCTGACCTGGCTCAGGCCGCCCGCATGGGCGAGCAGTTCGGCTACGACGAGATCAACCTCAACTGCGGTTGCCCCAGCGAGCGCGTGCAGCGTGGCGCGTTTGGTGCGTGTCTGATGGCCGAGCCCGCGTTGGTGGCGGACTGCATCAAGGCCATGCAGGATGCAGTCTCTGTGCCGGTGACGGTGAAGCATCGCATCGGGCTGGGTCGCGAAGCCTCCTACGCCTTCGTGCGTGATTTTGTCGGAGCGTTGTACGCAATTGGCTGTCGCGTGTTCATCGTGCATGCCCGCAATGCCTGGCTCGAGGGCTTGAGCCCCAAGGACAATCGCGAAATTCCTCCATTGCGCTATGACGTCGTGCATCAGTTGAAGGCGGACTTCCCTGATGCCCGATTCATCCTCAATGGCGGGCTCGACACGCTTGATGCGGCCTTGCTGGCCGGGCAGGGGCTGGATGGTGTGATGCTCGGGCGGGCGGCCTATCACGACCCCTGGCAATTGGCGCAGGTCGATGCGCGCCTCGACGGTGAGTCCGGGCAGAGCTCTACGAATGTGGTGTCGCGTGCCGAAGTGGTCGAGCGCATGGCAGTCTATGCGCAGGACTGTTCGGCGCGCGGGGTGCCCTTGCGCGCCATCGTGCGTCACATGCTGGGTCTGTATCACGGGCAACCCGGTGCACGCGCCTGGCGCCGCACTCTGAGCGATGCGCGCCTGCTGCATCAGGCCAGCGCGCAGTTGCTGCGCGAGGCCGCAGCAACCGTTGAAGCCGCGTCGCAGCCTGCGCAGGTCTAGGGTCTGACCCCAGGGATGCGCGGATCCATGATGGCCCGCCACAGGGGCGGGATCCACGCAATCAGCACCATCGCGCCATAGCCTGCAGGCAACTGGGGCGCATCTGGCTCACTGCGCAGTGCGGTATGGGGCTTGCCCGCATGGGCATGGTGATCCGCATGGCGCTGCAGGTTCAACAGGAATGCGTTGATCAGTGTGGAATTGGCATTCCAGGAGTGGCGATGGTCCACGGGCTCATAGCGCCCATCAGAGAGCCGGGTGCGCTGCAGCCCGTAGTGCTCGATGTAATTGACGACCTCCAGCTCAATAATGGCCACTGCGCTGGCTACCCACACAAAAACCAATGCGCCGATGCCCCAGAACGCGGCCACGGCGATCCACAGCAGCACGGTCAGGGCCGACCAGCCGAGCGTTTCGCGGCGACCGCGTGCCGCGTCGATCTGCAACGCATGGCGCAGCGTGCCCAGAACCGAGCGTGGCACGAAGGCCCACAACGATTCGCCTTGTCGTGCGGTGGCCGGATCCTCGTTCGTCGCAACCCGAAGATGATGACCGCGCACATGTTCCACCTTGAAGGCGCCATAGCCGACCGAGGCGAGCAGCAGCCCACCCACCGTACGGTCCAGACGCGACGTGCGGTGAATCAGCTCATGCCCGACATTGATGGCCACGATGCCGCCCGTAGCACCACAGGACAGCGCCAGCCCCCACCACGCAAGCGTATCGAGCCCGCCACTGATTGCCGCGCCGCCCAGCAACACCCCCATCCATGCGGGCAGACACGCTAGCAGGACCAGTTGAGTCATGCGGTGCGGGCGGCCCCGACGAGGCGCTGAGTGATCCTGACCAAGCAAGAGATCGAGCAGTGGGATCAGACCATGCACGGCAAAAAACACCTGCCAGGCCACCCACGCAGTCGCCTGCGGATCCCGGAACAGTTGATGGATGCTCCATGCAAGCGAGATGGGCAGCATCCAGACCGCGGCATCGCGCAAGCGAAAAGCAGCCACTTCGTCAGCCCGCGTGCGTGCTTTGTCGGGAGGCTGGACCATCTTCAGCGCTCAGAGCCTGCGGAACGGCCTGCCGTAGGGGCGGCGGTGGCGCTCACTTGCGCAGCTTCGGACGCCTGTGCCTTGCGCACGTACGCCACGATGGCGCCGTAGGCCAACACGCTCAACAGTGTCTCGGTCCACCCCAGTGTGCGGCTGATCGGCGAGGCGTCGCTCATCCCGCGCACGATGCCTTCACACAGATACAACAGAATGAGCATCGACCACCACTGATAGGCCCGAATACGCCCGCCCAAGAACGCCGGCAGCGCAGCGATCAGTGGCAGGGCCTTCAACGCCAGCAATGAGCCCCCCGGGCGTTGCGGTGCCAGGACGAGCTCCCAGGCGAGGCACAAGAGGATCAGCCCGGTGGTGCAGGCCAACACGGTAAGGCGCAAGCGGTGCAGCGAAGTCATGCCTCGAAGGTATCATGGCCCGATGCATGCGTTTGTCGTCAACCTGCGCCGTCTGCTGGGTGCAATGGTTCGTCAGGGCAGGGAGCTCAGGCTGCAGCAGACAGCCAGCAGCCTCACCCTGCTTACGCTGCTTGCGGTCGTGCCCATGGTGGCGCTGGGCCTGCTGGTCCTGACCGCGCTGCCCGCATTCGAATCCATGCGGGGAGATCTGCAGCGATACCTCGAAACGCATCTCTTTCTGCCGTCCTTCAGCGATGCCGTGGTGCGCAGCATCAACCGGTTTGTGGGCGCAGCCGATCGTCTGTCCACGATTGGTACTGCGGCCTTCCTGGCCACCGGACTGGGCGCGATGCTGACCATCGATCGCACCCTCAACGGGATCTGGCAGACCTTGCGTCCGCGCCCGTTGTGGCAAAGGCTGGTGCTCTACTGGGCACTCCTGACGCTGGGGCCGATTCTTCTGGCGGCGGCCATCACCCTGCAACTGAAGGTGCAGTCCCACCTGCAGTCGGTGGCGCCTCTCACTCAGGCGCTGTCTGCAGTGCTGCCCGCCGCGCTGAGCATTCTGGTGCTGACCCTGCTGTACCGGTTGGCTCCGAATGAGCGCGTGCGCTGGTTGCATGCGGTCGCTGGTGCGGCTCTGGCCGTGGTGCTGCTCAACGGGCTCATGCGGCTGCTTGGCTTTTACATCACGCGCTTTCCCACGTACACGCTGGTGTACGGCGCATTTGCTGCGTTGCCGCTCTTTTTGCTCTGGCTCTTTGCCGTCTGGATGAGCGTACTCACCGGGGCGCTTTTTGCGGCGAATCTGCGCTTTTGGGGGATGCGCGGTGTTGGCCTGATGAGAGGGGGGCCGGCGGCTCAATTCGATCGAACGCTGACTGTTCTGCGGGCCCTGTTGCAAGCCGGAAACGTGCCCCTGCACAGTGTGCAGCTGCGTACCGAGTTCGGTGCCGATGCCCAGGCTGCTGACCGGATGGCTGCGCAACTGGCCGATCAGGGGTACCTGGTGCGGGTGTGGCCTGCGTCGGGCGCAGCCGGGGCACTGGGCGTGTGGGATGAATACTGGCTCGCGGGGCCAGGCCTCAGAACGATGACCTTGCGGCCGATCTTCGAGCGACTGTGGTACGGACGCCCACATGCCGAGCCGCTGATCCTGGACCCTGGGTCCGCTGAGCTTGACCGTCCGTTGGGCGAGTGGCTGGTGGGCGTACCGCCGCACCGCTGACCATCAGGCCGTGGCGCTCGCTTGCTGCAACGATGGCCCGAGGAGCCATGCGGCGATCGCCTGGCGCGTGGCGTC
>CANHUQ010000271.1 GCA_947463885.1 Burkholderiales bacterium | reverse complement strand
TTCTCCTCTCGGTCTTTCTTGACCTCGGTACTCAGGGTGACCTGATTGCCTTCAATGCGCACATCGATGTCTTCCTTGCGCACGCCTGGAATCTCGGCCTTGATTTGATAGGCGGTGTCGGTTTCACTCAGATCCATTCGGATCGTCGGTCCGCGCTCTGCCATCTCCATGCGCCAAGGGCGCATCATGCTGCGCAGTACGTCTTCGATCGGCATCAGGCCCATGGGGTCGGTGTTGAGCAGTTCGTTCATGTCAAATGTCTCTTGATGGATTGGAACGATTGAGAAGACTGGCTTGCATTGAGCCCGAAAAAGCGTGGTGCAGTCGCACTCAGGGGCTGACCTGCAATTCATTGACGACCTTCGAGATGCCCGCCGCCGACCATGCTGCACCCTCGCACGCGGCGCGCTCAGCCCAGGTGTGCACCGAGCCGCGCAGCGTCACCGTGGAGCCGCTGACGCTTGCATCAATATTGCGCACTTCCCGTTCCGCGCGACGGGTCAGCGCCTCACGGATGCGTCCGATCACATTGGCGGGCGCCGCTTGCGGCTTGATTACGATGGTGTTGCTCACCCCCACCACACCGGTGAGGGCACGCACGGAGCTTTCTGCGTTACGTCGCTGGTAGTCCCAGTCGACTTCGCCTCCCAGCGTGACCCAGCCCTTCTCCACACGGACCTTCAGCTTGTCGGCTGGCAGCAGTGCATGCCACTTGAAGGCTGACTCTGCGGCGGCCGCAATTTCGGAGTCGCTGCGCTGGTGCCCGGGCGACAGCTTCACATCCAGTTCGACGGCCACGGCGCGTACGCCCTCGACACGTTGAACCGCGCGTTCAATGGCATCTTTTTCTGCGTATGTGTCGATATGTCCGCTCAAGGTCACGACACCGTCGCGTACGGCCACCCCGACGTTCGTGGCATTGATGGCGCGGTCCCAGTCGAGCTCGGCGACCAAGTCGTGTTTCAGTTGCGTATCGGTTTTCATTCTGTGTCCTTCCTGGTGAAGTCGCGGGCGCATTGAGCCCCCAGCAGTGGAGCCGATCGCAGCGGCGCAGCGTTCGCGATGGCTTGCCGATGGTCTTTCATCGGCGGCAGGACACGATTGACCCACCTCAATGCCGTGCAGGCCCGGCTCGCGATACTCGAGACATGACCCTCGGACGCTTCGATGTTTGCCATGGTGATGCCGATGGCATGTGTGCCGTCAGGCAGTGGCGCTTGCACGCGCCCGCGGCGGCGACGCTGGTGACGGGGGCAAAGCGCGACATTGCTTTGCTGCATCGTGTGCCAGTGCGCAAGGCCAAAGAGGTGCTGGTGTGTGATCTGTCGTTGCAGCGCAATCACGAGGCTTTGCTGCGTCTGCTCGAGGCGGGCGTGACGGTGAGATGGTTCGACCATCATGTGTCTCCACTTGTGCCGGTCCATTCGTTGCTGCATGCGCGCATCGATCCGTCGCCGCAGGTGTGTACCAGTCTGCTGATGGATGAGGCGCTCGATGGGCAATTTCGTGCGTGGGCGCTGGTAGGTGCCTATGGGGACAACCTGCTCGAGCGCGCCGAGGCCCTTGGGCGTGCAGCGGGGTTTGATTCAGCGTATCTGTCCGGTCTTCAGCAACTGGGCGAGGCGATCACCTACAACGCCTGCTCTGCGCGTATAGAGGATGGCTGCGTGAATCCCCACGAGGTCTATCGGCGGCTGTCGGTATCCGTGGATCCGGTCAGGGTGCTCGAGCGCGACCCGGCCTTGCGCAGGTTGGTCCGACTTCGCCGCGAGGATCTCGCGCGCGCCGAGTCCTGGCCAGCGCTTGCGCAATCGGTTGATGGGCGCGTCACGGTGCTGCCGGATGAGACCTGGTGTCGGCGGGTGGCCGGCGCGTTGGCGGACCATCTCTTATGCGCATCGCCTGCGCAGGCGCAAGCCGTACTGTTGATGCAGCCTGATGACACGCTGCGCGTGAGTGTGCGGGCAGGGCGCTCAGCGGTTCTTGCCGCTGACCTGGAGGGTGCCGATGTGCTGTGCTCGCGCTTTGGCGGTGGCGGCCGTCGGATGGCCGCGGGGATTGATCGTTTGCCCCTGATGCAGCGCGACAGGTTCGTGCGCGCCTTCGAAGCTTGGGCGCAGGGGTCTGCTGGCCAATCGCCTCCTGCAGCGCCGCAGGTGCATGCGCCTGAGCATCCTGCGCAAGCGCAGGCAAGCGCTCGCGATCGGGGGCGCGATACCGTGGATGAGGACGTCTGATCATGTTGTTGTATGCGCTTGATGTGGCGCAACCGCTTTTTGATGAGGTGGCGCGCTGTCTGCAGCAAAGCATCGCCCAGCATGAGGAGCGTGTCTTCGAAGATGGCGAATGCAAGTTGCGTCCGCTCACTGACCCCGGTGGTCATGACGTGTACGTGATGCAGTCGCTTCACGGCGAACCGGGCTTGAGCGCCCACGACCGACTGTGGAGGCTCTGGACGTTTGCCGCCACGCTGCGCGACCATGGCGCTGCACGCGTCACTGCAGTGATTCCGTATCTGGCCTATGCCCGCAAGGATCGGCGCACCAAGCCATTCGATCCGCTGTCTTTGCGACATGTGGCGCAATTGTTCGAGGCCGCTGGCGTGCAACGCCTCATCGCACTGGAAGTACACGATGCGGCTGCATTCGAGAACGCGTTTCGCTGCCCCGTTGTCCATGTGCGGGCGTCGTGCGTATTCAATGCGCTCTTCAATGATCTGAGCGGGTCGGTCGGGTCATTGTCGGTCGAGCAGCCTCAGGTGGCACCCGTGCAGACAGAGTTCGCCATGGCGCCGGATGCCGTGCGCTGGGTGGTCGCCTCGCCCGACCCGGGCGGGGTCAAGCGCGCTCAATTATGGCGTGAGTCGCTGCAGACTCGCCTGGGGCATGAACTGGGCTTCGCCATGCTCGACAAGCGCCGCAGCGCGGGTGTGGTCAGCACGGACGATCTGGTGGCAGGCGACGTGAAGGGCGCGCAGGTGCTCCTGTACGACGACCTGATCTCAAGTGGGGGCACCATGCGTCGCGCGGCGCAGGCCTTGCGCACGCATGGCGCTGATCGCGTGGTGGCCGTGGCCGCTCACGGACTTTTTGCGCAGCATGCTCAGGATCTGCTGGCAGAGCCAGCCTTGGATGCGGTCGTGGTCAGCGACAGTGTGCCCGGCATGCGCCATTGCGCTGCGGCACAAGGCGCGGGGCGGCTGCGGGTGATGTCTGCAGCCAGGCCGCTGGCACGTGCAATCGATTTACTGAGCCGCTGAGGTGGCAGACGAGTGGGCCACTGAGTTGGCTACTGCGTTGTCAACTAAGGCAGGCGCGGAAGTGCGCTGTGCCAGATGAGCCAGCGCCTCTGGGACCTGATCCACCAGAATCAGGCACAGATCACCGGGCGTCAGTCGCTCGAGCGCCAGATCAATGGCATGGAACTCGCCGCGAATTTCATCAATGCGTTGGGTGCGCTTGGCCGCGCGCAGGCCGTCTCGGAGCAGTGCAATCACTTCGCCATCTGCGCGGCCCCGTTGTGCCGCGTCCTGATACAGGATGACCTCGTCGAACGCATCGCCAAGAATCTCGGTCTGGCGGCGAAGATCTTCGTCACGACGGTCGCCTGCACCACTGATGACGACAGACCGGCGCTTGCCAGGCAGCGCCTGGACTGCATCCACCAGTGCAGCAATGGCGTCAGGGTTGTGGCCATAGTCGGCGATCACTGTCGCGCCTCGGTATTCGAACAGATTGAAGCGTCCTGGCGCTGAGGTTGCATCGCTCACGAAAGTGGACAAGCCAGCTCGGACGATTTCCCAGTCCATACCCAGTGCCCAGACCGCCGCGATGGCTGCCATGACATTCTCGACCTGGAAGCGCAATTGCCCGCCGCGGGTCAGCGGAACCGCCGACAGCGCAAAGCGCCATTCGCGGTCGCGGTGCGCGGCCACGATCTCCTGGCCTGCGATAAACACCACGCGCCGTCCCTGTTCCCTGTGCGCCGCAATCACCGGCTGCTCGGGACTGGAGCCAAAGAAGGTGACGGACCCCGGGCATCGTTCTGCCATCTCGACGCACAGCGCGTCATCGGCATTGAGCACTGCGACGCCATCGGGCGCCACGTTTTGCACGACCACGCTCTTGACCGCCGCGACATCTTCGGCAGACTCGATGAAGTTCATGCCCAGGTGATCGCCCAGCCCGATGTTGGTGACGATACCCACAGTGCATCGGTCAAAACCAAGACCCTCTCGCAACAAGCCACCGCGGGCTGTCTCAAAGACGCCCGCCTGCGCGTCCGGGTGCATCAGCACACTGCGCGCGCTCTTCGGGCCGCTGCAATCGCCTGAGTCGGTCTGCTTGCCATCAACGTATACCCCGTCGGTATTCGTCATGCCAACGCGCAGCCCAGAGCTCTTGAGCAGATGCGTAATCAGTCGCACCGTGGTGGTCTTGCCATTGGTACCTGTGACGGCGACCGTCGGGATACGGCCGTCTTCGCCCGCCCCGTACAGGGTATCGATGATGGCTTCGCCGAGCGGGCGCGGCCGCCCATACGACGGTGCCAAATGCATGCGCAAGCCAGGGGCTGCATTGACTTCAACGATGGCGCCACCCTGTTCTTCAAGGGGACGCGTGACGGTCTTGCATACGACGTCCACCCCGCACACGTCCAGGCCGACCATCTGTGCGGCTTCCACCGCGCGCGCGGCGACGTCCGGGTGCACATCGTCGGTCACATCGGTGGCGGTGCCGCCCGTG
>CANHUQ010000270.1 GCA_947463885.1 Burkholderiales bacterium | reverse complement strand
GTGTCGCGTCGCTCACGCTCCCATTCACCGCCGAGCGTGCCGCTCAGTGCACGTAACGAAGGCAGCCACTCGGGCAGGCTGATCGACTTCATTCAGACGGTGGCGAGCGCCAGCGCACGTAAACATTCGGCCCGATGCGTGGGGCCTGCTGTGGGCTCGATAACCACTCCAGGCAACTGCAGCCCATAGCGCAGACCGGCGATTTCAGCATCGATCACCCAGCGGGTCAGGCGTGAAATGCGCTCTTCCTCTGACAGGTTGCCGGGCAGCCCTGACCAGTCGAGTTGCAGCAATCCGCCACTGCCGCCTTCGAATTGCCTCACCAGCAGCGCATCGCCCCCGGTGCGGGCCATTGCTTTCCAGGCGAGTCGTCTCGGTGAGTCGCCGGTGCGATAGGGGCGGATCGCAGCGACATCTTCTTCGCCGTGCACACGCCCGTTGGGCTCGCCGCCTGCGGCATCGGCCTGTGGCAGCGGCACTGCGGGTGTCTCGGGTCTGGGCAGCACCAGCGCGCGTGCAGCCGGATGCCAACGCGCCCACGCGCGCCATAGGCCCAGCGGCCAGGTGGTTTCCAGGCGCAGCCGCGGCACTTCCAGCCAACCGCGCTGTGCGGTGGGGAGCACCACGCTCACGATCTGCTCAGCGCGAGGTGAGACGTCGATCCGAGTGATCTGCGTGGCACCGGGCACCGACAACTCCAGCGCAAAGCGTTCCAGACCGCCGGCATTGCGGATCATCAGGCCGAACTCGGCGAATTCACCCGCATGAACCGGCTCGGTACGACCGGGGCGCAAGGTCAGACCCAACAGATTGCGCCAGGTGTGGATCATCGAGACCACGCCCACCCCCGCAAGCAGGAAGGTCAGCGCATAGCCCAGTGCGAGCTGATAGTTGATCGCGGTGAGCAGCATGATGACCAGCACGATCGCAAACAGCAGCCCCGCACGGGTGGGCAGGATATACACCGCATGTCGGTTGAGCTGCAGATCACCGACGTCGCGGCGGCGTGCACTGCCCCAGCGTGGCCACAGGCGCGCGAGCCAGGACGGGATGGCAGCCTGCATGCGATGCGTGGTGCTCAGGGAACCGCGACGGCTTTGGACAGCTCGGCCACCAGTTCTGCACGCGCACGGTGTCCGATCGCTACGCCTTTGGCTGGACGCAGCCTATGTCCGGCCACGGCAGTGAGCACCGCCTGCACATCGTCGGGCAGCACGTGATTGCGGCCATCGAGCAAGGCCCAGGCTTTGGCCGCCTGCAACAGGGCCAGACCCGCCCGCGGGCTGAGACCTTCCGAGAAGGCGGCCGATCGACGGCTGTGCGTCAGCAGGTTTTGCACGTAATCGAGCAGCGCGGGTGCAGTACGCACCTGACTGAGTGAGCGTTGCGCTTCCACGAGTTGCGCGGGGGTCATGCAGGGCGCAAGCGTCGTGAGCATTTCGCGCCGGTCGGCGCCTTCGAGCAGGGCCCGCTCCGATTTGGGGTCGGGGTAGCCGAGCTCGATGCACATGAGGAAGCGGTCGAGTTGCGACTCGGGCAGAGGAAACGTGCCGATCTGGTCCTGCGGGTTTTGCGTGGCAATCACGAAGAAGGGCTCGGGCAGTCGGCGTGCATCCCCATCGACCGACACTTGCCGCTCTTCCATCGCTTCGAGCAAAGCGCTTTGAGTCTTGGGCGAGGCGCGATTGATCTCATCAGCCAGCAGGACTTGTGAAAACACTGGGCCGGGATGAAACACAAAGCGACTGCCTTCGCGCTCGAAGACCGAGACGCCAACAATGTCGGTCGGCAGCAGGTCGTTGGTGAACTGCACGCGCTTGAAGGCGAGTCCGAGCGATTGCGACAGCGCATGGGCGAGCGTGGTCTTGCCCACGCCCGGCAAATCTTCGATGAGCAGATGGCCGCGTGCCAGCAGACACGCCAGCGCCATTCGGATCTGGGGTTGCTTGCCCACCACTACACCGCCGACTTGCGCGGCTACCGCCTGAATGCGTTCGAGCATGAGTGCCTTCTGAGGATCCGCGCGAGTGTAATCTAGGGGTTTTGGCCGCCCGAGCACTGTCCGACGACTGGCGTGCGGCCCAGCTCACAAGGAGACGCCTCATGGCTGCAGATCCCCACATGCTGAGTTCAGATGCTGCTGGTCGGGCGGCCGCGTCCGCCGAGCCAGCGCTGCTTGAACGCGAAGATCGCGGTGGTGTGGCCTGGCTGTGGCTCAATCGGCCCCGCGCGTACAACGCATTGTCAGAGGGCCTGCTGGGCGCGCTGCATGCCGAACTCGACGCTATTTCACGCACACCAGCCGTGCGCGCGGTCGTCATTGGCGGACGCGGTCCTGCGTTCTGTGCCGGGCACGATTTGCGCGAAATGCGCGCCGAACCTTCACTGGCCTACTACCAGGATCTCTTCGCCCGCTGCAGCCGCATGATGGTGCTGTTGCAGCGCATGCCGCAGCCGGTCATTGCGCGGGTACATGGCATTGCCACCGCGGCGGGATGCCAGCTGGTGGCCGCATGCGATCTCGCCATCACGGCAGACGATGCGCGCTTTGCAGTCTCGGGCATCAATCTGGGCCTGTTCTGCTCGACGCCGTCGGTGGCGCTGTCACGCAACCTGTCGCGCAAGGCCGCCATGCGCATGCTGCTCACGGGCGACTTCATCAGCGCGGCCGAAGCGGTGGAGCAGGGGCTGGTCAACGAGGCCGTGCCACCCGAGCAACTGGATGCCACGATCGAAGCACTGCTGGCGCGCATCCTGGCCAAGCCGGTGGAAGCGGTGTCAGCCGGCAAGGGGCTGTTTTATCGACAGTTGGAACTGGGTGTGGAGGGCGCCTATCAGCTGGCCGGACAGACCATGGCCTGCAACATGATGGAACAGAGTGCCCTGGAAGGTGTACAGGCTTTTATCGAGAAGCGCCCGCCCAAGTGGTGACGGGCATGCCGATGGGCGGGGCAGAATCAGGCGCGCCCTTGTGAGCGTGTCAGGCGCTGCGCCAGCGCCTGCAGGTCTTTCACCAGTGCTCGCGTGCGGCCCATATCCATCTGTTCACTGAACGATGCACAGCCAATCGTCATGGTGGGCTGGCCGCTGGCATCAAAGACCGGCACGGCCAATACGGTGGCGCCCCGCTGGTAATGCCCGTCGTCGCGTGCATAGCCCAGCTCGCGCACCTGCTGCAACGATTTCCAGTAAGCCTCGAACGATGGGGCACGATCCCAGCGCAGAGCCGCGAACCGCGCTTTCATCTCGGTGCGTGACAGGCCGCTGAACGCGGCGAGGCACCGACCCGATGCGCCCACAAAGCGCGGCATGCGCGTGCCCACGGTCATTTGTACGCGTACCGCGCCAGGATGTTCGGCCACATGCACAAGGATCATGCGATCGTCCGGTTGTGCCTGCCACATCACAACGGTCACGCCGTGCTGCACGGCCAGCGCATCCAGTTCGGGCTGCACCAGCCGCACCAGCGATGCCTGGCCCAGGGCGCCGCGTGCCAGCTCCACCACGCCCAGGCCGATGCCGTAGGTCTTGGTGGACTCGTCGAAGTTGACCAGTCCTTCGTGGACCAGCGTGCGCAGCAGGTTAAAGCAAGTGCTGGCGTTCAGCTGCAGGTCCCGCGCGATGCGCGTGACGCCCAGTGGCGCAGGCTGATCGGTGAGATGACGCAAGATGCGCAGCCCGCCCACCAGCGCGCCCACCAGCTTGGGCGATGCAGCGGGCCGCGCGGTGCTCACGCCTTAAACCCCAGCCCGCGCGCGATCAGGTTGCGCTGGATGTCGCTCGTGCCCTCGCCGATGACGTAGAGCAGGGCGTCGCGATGAATGCGGCCCACCGGGTACTCGCGCATGATGCCGGCACCACCGAAGATGCGAATAGCGGCCTCGCTCGCGCGCACGGCCGCTTCACTGGCCACCAGTTTGACCTTGGCGGCAAGATCGGACGTCAGCGTGCCGCGGTCCACGCACCAGGCGCCGTAGTAGACCAGCCAGCGCGTGGCCTCGATGTCGGCGGCCATGTCGGCCAGACGATGGGCAATGGCCTGATAGTCACCGATGCGCTTGTTGGCCACGATGCGCTCGCCGGCATACGCCACCGAGGCCTCCAGTGCGGCGCGTGCCATGCCCAGCGAATTGGCGGCCACGCCCACGCGGTTCTCGCTCAGTGACTCCAGGATCAGCGGGTAGGTGCCTTCGCGTTCGCCCAGCAGACCGTCGTCGGGCACGAATACGTTGTCGATGTGGATGAGGCCGGTCTCTGAACTGCGGATCGACTCCTTATCCAGTTTAGAGACCTCGAAGCCTGGGCTGTTGGTCTCGACAATGAAGAGGCTGATCGCATCGATCGTGAGTTCAGGCCGCGTGCGCGCTGCCACCAGTACGAAATCGGCAATCGGTGCGTTGGAGATGTAGAGCTTGCTGCCGTTCAGTTGCCAGCCGCCCGCCACCTTGGTTGCGCGCGTTTTGAGGGCGCGCACATTGGAGCCGCCGTCGGGCTCGCTCAGTCCGAACGCGGCAATCTTGCGGCCGGCGATGGCAGGCCGGAAATAGCGTTCCTGCTGAGCCGCAGTGCCACCCTTCCAGATCGGCCAGATGCCCAGATGGCTGTGTGCCGACCAGCTGGACGCAAAGCCCTGGCAGACCGCGCTCATCTCTTCGCGGATGATGCAGTCGGCAATCTTGTCCATGCCGCTGCCGCCGACGTCCTGCGGATAACGCGCGCCAATCAGACCCATGTCGCCCCATTTGCGAAAGAGCTCGCGCGGGAAGGTCTCGGTCTCTTCGGCGTGCCGTACCAGCGGCGCTAC
>CANHUQ010000269.1 GCA_947463885.1 Burkholderiales bacterium | reverse complement strand
GTGCAGGAGATGTGGCAGGCGGCCAACCTGAGCTTCGGCCTCTGCCCGCTCTTGACCCAGGGGGCCGTCGACCTCCTGACCGAGCACGGGACGCCGGACCAGAAGGCGGTCTACCTGCCCCGGCTGATCTCGGGCGAATGGACCGGGACCATGAACCTGACCGAGCCGCAGGCGGGCTCGGATCTGTCATTGGTCCGTTCGCGTGCAGAGCCGCTTGCTGACGGCTCGTATCGCATCTTCGGGCAGAAGATCTACATCACCTTCGGTGAGCACGACATGGCGGACAACATCGTCCACCTGGTGCTGGCCCGCACGCCCGGCGCACCTGAAGGCGTGAAGGGCATTTCGCTCTTCATCGTGCCCAAGTTTCTGGTCGATGCGCAGGGCAAGCTTGGCGCACGCAACGATGTGTTCTGCACGTCGGTAGAGCACAAGCTCGGCATCAAGGCGAGCCCCACCGCGGTGCTGCTCTATGGCGACGGCAAATTCCCGGTGGCCCCGCAGGCTGGCGGTGCGGCCGCCCCCGGTGCCATCGGCTGGCTGGTGGGTGAAGAAAACCTAGGCCTGGAATACATGTTCGTCATGATGAACGCTGCGCGATTTGCGGTGGGCATGCAGGGTGTGGCGGTGGCCGAGCGGTCGTATCAGAAAGCGGTGCAGTACGCACGCGACCGTGTGCAAAGTCGCGCGGTCGAGGGCTCGTCTGGGCCTGTGGCCATCATTCAGCACCCCGATGTGCGGCGCATGCTCATGACCATGCGCGCGCTCACCGAGGGCGCACGCGCGCTGGGCTATGTGGCGGCCTCGGCTTATGACGCGGCCCATGCCTCCCCGGATGCGGAAACGCGCAAGGCGAATCAGAGCTTTTACGAATTTCTGGTGCCGATCGTGAAGGGCTTCTCCACCGAGATGAGTCTGGAGGTCACGTCATTGGGCGTGCAGGTGCATGGCGGCATGGGCTTCATCGAGGAAACCGGCGCAGCACAGTACTACCGCGATGCGCGCATCCTCACCATTTACGAAGGCACCACGGCCATCCAGGCTAATGACCTGATCGGCCGCAAGACCGTGCGCGATGGTGGGCAAACCGTGCGTGGGGTGCTGGCGCGCGTGCGCGAGACGCTCTCGGAAATGCGCGAAGACGGCGGCGATCTCTCGGCCATTGCACAGCGCCTGAGGGAGGGTGTTGAGGCGATGGAGCAGTCGGTGGCCCATCTGGTGTCGATGGGCAAGGGCGATGCCCGTGCGGTGTACGCCGGCAGCGTGCCCTACCTGATGTTGTGCGGCACGGTGCTGGCGGGCTGGCAGATGGCGCGCGCCGCCATGCGTGCCCGCACGCTGCTGGAGGCTGGTTCAGACGATGCCGCCTTCCTGAAAGCCAAGATCGGCACAGCCCGCTTTTATGCCGACCATGTGTTGTCGCGTGCGGTGGCGCTGCGTGCTTCGATCGTGGATGGTGCGGCGGGCACGCTGGCGCTGGAAGAGGCGATGTTCTGAGGTTTCCGGGTATTGATGCTCGGAGGTCGTGCCTGGGGGGTGCGCAGTTGCCGGGAGCCCCGGGGCACGGTTTCGGACAGCCTTCGCGCCCATGCCCTGGGAGGCGGGTGCGTTGGTTTGACCTGAGGGTCTAGTTCACGCTATGCTCGTGGGTTCTTCGAAAGGCTCACCAATGGTCGTTCTTCGTCTGTCCCGGGGCGGCGCCAAGGCGCGTCCCTTCTTCAATATCGTGGCTACCGACAGCCGCAATCGCCGCGATGGCCGCTTCATCGAGCGCCTGGGGTTCTACAACCCCATCGCTTCGCAAAGCGAGCAGGGTCTGCGTTTGTCGCTCGAACGTGTGGAGTACTGGCGCAGCCATGGCGCGCAGGTCAGCCCCACGGTTGCGCGTTTGATCCGTCAGTTCGCCGACCAGCAAAAGGCTGCTGCGGCTGCCTGAATCCGGGCTTGCTGAAGGTGTGGTGAACGCCCCTGATCCGCAGCGCCTCATTGCGTTGGGGCGCATCATCGATGCCTGGGGCGTCAATGGATGGGTCAAGGTTGAGCCCTTCGCTGGCGCGACCGACACTGCACTCACCCGAGCGCCGTCTTGGCATTTGACTCGAGCAGGCTCGCCTGCTCATGCGCCGCTTGACCAGACCCTGATCCTTGAGCGAGCACGCCGGCACAGTGCCGGCGTGGTGGCCAAGCCTGCCGGCTGCGCAGACCGCGATGCCGCACTGGCGCTCAAGGGTGCTGAAGTGAGCGTTCGGCGTTGCGATTTCCCGCCCTTGAAAGCAGGCGAGGTCTACTGGGTGGACCTGATTGGCTGCGCGGTGCACAACCGTGAAGGTGCGTCGCTTGGGCAGGTCATCTCTGTGGATGATCATGGCGCCCATCCCATCCTTCAGACCGACGCGGGCCTGTTGATTCCGTTCGTTGAGGCCTATGTGCTCGAGGCTGAGCCCGAGGCCGGCCGTATCGTTGTCGATTGGCAGGCCGACTGGTAGCGCAGGCGTCGCGCGTGGACTTCGAAGTCGTCAGCCTGTTTCCCGAAATGATCGAACATGCCGCAGGTTTTGGCGTGGTGGGCCGTGCGCGAGAGCGCGGGATCTGGCGGCTGCGCTGCTGGAATCCCCGTGATCAGGCCACCGACGGCTATCGGCGCGTCGATGATCGACCGTTTGGTGGTGGCCCGGGCATGGTCATGCTGGCGGAGCCGCTGGCAGCATGTTTGCAGGCCCTGCATGCGGCACGTGCGGCCGAGGCTCGGCCTCGTGCACGAGTGATTCATCTGTCACCGAGAGGTGCGCCACTCACGCAAGCGCGGGCGCAGTCGCTGGCACGGCTGCCTGCCATGGTGCTGCTGTGCGGGCGCTACGAGGCGATCGACCAGCGGCTCCTGGACGCTGAAGTCGATGAGGAAATTTCGGTTGGGGATTTCGTGGTGTCGGGTGGGGAATTGCCCGCGCTGGCACTCATGGATGCTGTGGTGCGCCTGCTGCCAGGCGTCATGACCGATGCCGAGTCTGCGCAGCACGACTCCTTCAGCGATGGTCTGCTAGAAGGCCCGCACTACACACGCCCTGAGGTGTTTCGGGGCGAGCCGGTGCCCGAAGTGCTGATGTCCGGCCACCATGCTCGGATCGCGCGCTGGCGTCGCGAGGCGTCGCTGCAGGCCACAGCCGCCAGGCGCCCTGATCTGATCGAGGCCGCGCGGCGCGACGGCCGCCTGTCGCCACAAGACGAGGCATTTCTTCGAAATTTGGGCTAGAATCGAAGGCTTGCCGTATGGGTTTCTAGCTGTAGTCGATCCCATTCGTCAAAACGTCATCCTCTGCCCGGGCATGCGCTGTCCGTTCTGAAGTCAGCGCTTCATGCAGGGTCCGGCCTGTTTATGCAGGTCGCCCGCTGCAGTCGTCCTCCAACAATCCGGCGCACGATGGCATGTGAGTCAGCATGGACATCATCAAGCAACTCGAACAGGAAGAGATCGCTCGCCTCGGGCGCACCATTCCTGCTTTTGCCCCCGGCGACACCGTGGTGGTCAACGTGAACGTGGTCGAAGGCACACGCAAGCGTGTGCAGGCCTACGAAGGCGTGGTCATTGCTAAGCGCAATCGCGGTCTGAATTCGTCGTTCATCGTGCGCAAGATTTCTTCAGGCGAAGGCGTTGAGCGGACTTTCCAGCTCTATTCGCCCCTGATCGCCTCGATCGACGTCAAGCGTCGTGGCGATGTGCGCCGCGCTAAGCTCTATTACCTGCGTGAGCGTTCCGGCAAGTCGGCGCGTATCAAAGAAAAGCTGCCCGGTCGTGCACCGTCGGCAGCCACGGCACCGGCCTCCGGTCAGTGACCCGCGCGGTGTCCACGCCGCGCCGCCTCATTTCCGACCCGAAAGGGGTGTCGATCGATCGATCGGCACCGCCTCTTCCGCCGGTGTCTGCCGAGCGGCTGCATCCGATCGCCCTGCGCGAGCGGTTCCATCGTCCGCCGGTCTGGACGCCTGAGCTGATCGACGATCGCTGGCGTCTGGGTACCGATCCGCCTCGCGCGGCTGCAGTGCTCGTGCCCCTGGTCATGCGCTCTGCCGGCGTATCGGTCCTGCTCACTGAACGCACGGCCCATCTGAGTTCGCATGCGGGCCAAGTGGCTTTTCCGGGTGGGCGAACCGAGCCTTCCGATGCATCGGCGGTGGCCACCGCACTGCGCGAAACCGAGGAGGAAATCGGCCTGTCCCGGCGTCACGTAGAAATTTTGGGCCAGATGCCCCAGTACCTCACGGGTAGCGGATTTTCAGTCACACCGGTGGTGGGACTGGTGGAAGCCGATCACCAGCTCACGCTGGATGACAATGAAGTGGCCGAGTCCTTCGAGGTGCCGCTCGCGTTTTTGATGGACCCGGTGAATCATCAGCGGCGCGTGTATCGCTGGGACGACGGTGCTGAAAGAAGTTTTTTCGCGATGCCCTGGTGCAGGGACGATGGTCGCGAACACTTCATTTGGGGCGTGACCGCCGCGATGTTGCGCAATCTCTACCGTTTCCTGGCGGTCTAATCCCTTCGGGGCAGGTTTTCCAGCGCATTCGCGCGGCATAATCCGACGATGGGTTTCGTCGCACTCGTCCTTGCACTGCTGCTTGAACAGCTCCGTCCGCTGCCGGGTGGCAATGCGGTGCATCAGGCGGCCGCCAATTTTGCGGACTGGCTCGCGCATGTGACGGATGCGGGCCGCCTTCGGCATGGCGCGTTGGGCTGGGTCGTGGCTGTCGGTAGTGCGGTGCTGGCCGTGGTGCTGGCGCAGTGGGTCTTGTCGGCGATCCATCCATTGCTGGTGCTGGCG
>CANHUQ010000268.1 GCA_947463885.1 Burkholderiales bacterium | reverse complement strand
TGGCGTTCGCCTGTGGCGGGTGTGCGCGCTGCGCCGTCGATCCAATGCCCGACTGATCCGTTCTCCAACCAATTGGCTGATGCAAAAGCCTGTGCGTCCGTGCTGCCCATGTTGACTCCGTTGCGATGGCGATGTGATGTACGTAACCGGTACTTAAGCGACAAGTAAGCGGTACAGAACGTCTTCCCGATCATCCAGGCAGACTGTTCAGCCAGTTGAATGATCGTTCAGCATATGGGACGATTCTCCCGGCAGCCTTGGATCGTGTCAACGCCGCGCCGTCGATCGCCATGGCCTTCCACGCATCGCAGCGATCTCTGGCCGTCGTCCTGAACCCTCGCTGTTGAGCCCGCTGACTTGAGCCCGCTTACCCATCCACCTTGCCCACCTGAACAGAGACTGTGCCTCCTCGCTCCGACCGCCCGCCTGCCGATCGGCTGAGCGCCACCCTTGCGCCTGCCGCGGCAGGAACACCGGCACGCAAATCTGCAGGCAAACCGGCACGCAAACCGGCGCAGCCTGCCGCGCCGCGCGCACATGCCACGGACGCGGTGCACCTGGGCACGCAGCAGCCTGGTATATCGCCCGCTCCGCTGCGGCCCGGCGCCCACGCGACGGCGGACCCCGAGCGACTGGTGCCGGCGGTGGAGCGTGCTGCTCGGATCCTCGATGCCCTGGCCAGCGCCCGCCAGCCGCGCACGCTGGCTGAGCTGGCGCGCGAACTCGATCTGCCGCGCAGCAGTCTGCATGGCTTGCTGGCCACCCTGGTGGCACTCGATCTGGCGCGGCGGGTGGATGCGCACTTCACCATCGGCCCCCGTTCGCTGCGCTGGGCCGACGCCTATGGCGCGCGCGCCGATGTCCTGCGGGCATTCGAAGCGCAGGCTGCTCAAGCGCATGCGCTGGCCGCCGAGACCCTGATGCTGGCCACGCTCGAGGGGGCTGATGTCGTCTATCTGGCCTGCCGGCCCGGTACCCGCGCGCTGGCCGTCAACTATCGGGTGGGCGGGCGGTTTCCTGCGGCGTTCACCTCATCAGGCAAGGCCATGCTGGCCAGTCTGAGCGATGAGGCGGTCAAGGAGCGCCTGGGCCCCCGCCTGGCAGCGCGTATGACGCGCCACAGCGTGGGCAGTCTGAGCACCCTGCTGCGCCAGTTGCACACCGTACGCCAGGCCGGCCATTCAATCGACGATGAAGAAACCGCCGAGGGCATGCAGTGCTTCGGCGCCGCGGTCTTCGATGCTCGCGGCCCGCATGCCGCCAGCGCGGTCGCGGTCAGCGTCATCAAGGCAGGCCTCACCCCACGGCGTCGCGCCGAATTGATCGCAGCCGTGGGCGATCTGGCACGATGCATCTCGACCGAACTCGGTGCCCCGTCCCCTTTGGCGCGTGGCCCCGGCAAACCCACCTGAGACAAAGAGTAAGCTCATCGGACCTCGCAGCCTGACCCGGCCCATTGATCGGCGCTGTTCAGCGGCCCCTGAATGGGCCTGCGCTGAGTTGGCCTCCGATTTGGCGTGTGAGTTGGCTACCCGTATCGGCCTTCTACTGAGGCCATTCGTTTCGACTCAGGTTACGACTCAGGTTTCGACCCACGTTTTGCAGACTTCAAAGGAAGGTTTGCCATGATTCATTGCGCGCAGTCCATGACCCGCTTACAGCCCACAGCCCGATCGTGTGCAACGCGGCAGCCTTTCGCCGTCGATGCATTGGCTGTGTCTGCGGTGATGACGGGTGCCCGCCCTGCGCGCCTGGCCCCACGCGGGCTGGCGATGGCGCTGCTGGCGAGCGTCTGGAGCCTCACGCTGACCGCATGCAGCCCGACCCGCCCTGCCGCGGCCCCCGTCGCCCCCGTCGCGGTACCCGCCCCTCCTGCGCTGGAGAACACCGCCTGGGTGCTGGCCGACCTGCGCAGCAGCGCGCCCGACCTGGGCACCGGCATGCCGGCGCGCAAACCGGTCACGCCCGGTACCGGGGCCACGCTGGCCTTCGCCCAGGGTCGGGCCAGTGGCTCTGACGGCTGCAACCGGTTTACCGTGCCCTACACCACCAAGGCCGGTGAACTGACCTGGACCGGCAAGCCGGCCTCCACCCAAATGGCCTGCTCGAGCGACGCCATGGAGCGCGGTGACGCCTTCATGCGTGCCCTGACGGGTGCAAGCGGCTACCGCGTGGTCAACGGCAATTTGCAACTGCTCTCAGGAGACGGCACCGTGCGCGCCACCTTTACCCCGCAGGCCCGATCGCTCGCCGGCACCGCCTGGCGCGTCACGGCCATCAACAATGGCAAGGGCGGAGTCGTCAGCCTCGTGGCCGATTCCACCGTCACCCTGGAGTTTGGTGCTGACGGCCAGGCCAGTGGGTCGGCCGGCTGCAACCGCTTCACGTCGGCCTATCGGGCCGATGGCGAATCGCTCAGCTTTCAGTCGGCCGCAGCAACGCGCCGCATGTGTGCCGCCGAGGGACTCATGGAGCAGGAGCAGGCGTTCCTCAACGCGCTGAGCTCGGTGGCACTGGCCCGGCGCGAAGGCGACCGCCTGGAGCTGCGCACAGCGGGCGGCGCACTGGCGGCCCTCCTGGAGCGAACCAGCACAGCGCCCTGATTCGCCGGTCCGCGCCGACTACCCCAGTCAACACCGCCCCAGCCCAGCCGCCGCCAGACCGCATCGCATTGCCCGTCACGCCTCTTCACGTTCATCGCCCCGCCCGACCTCATCGATCATGAATGCACCGCTCCTCACACCCTCTGCCCTGACCACCTCGTCTGATCGTCTGTGGGCGTCGCTGATGACGCTCGCCCGGCTGGGCGCCACCGCCCGGGGCGGTGTGCGTCGGCTGGCGCTCACGGAACTCGATGCGCAAGCCCGCGCTCTGGTCACCGGCTGGCTGCGCGACGCTGGCTGCACGCTGCAGTGCGATGCAATCGGCAACCTCTACGCCATCCGCCCTGGTACCGATCTGCAGGCGCCGCCGGTGGCGATGGGCAGCCATATCGACACTCAACCCAATGGCGGTCGCTTCGATGGCCAATACGGCGTGCTGGCCGGACTGGAAGTGATGCGCACGCTGAACGATGCCGGCATCACGACCCGCCGCCCCTTGGCCGTGGCGATCTGGACCAACGAGGAAGGCACGCGCTTTCAGCCGGTCATGATGGGCTCGGGCGTGTATGCCGGGGCATTCGGTCTGGACCACTGCCTGGCGCAGACCGACGGCGAAGGCACGAGCGTGGCGCAGGCCCTGGCTGCCATTGGCGCGGCCGGCACCGATCCTGCCCCGGCGTTCGATGCCTACTTCGAAGCGCACATCGAGCAGGGCCCCATCCTGGAGAACGAGCACAAGGTGATTGGTGTGGTCGAGTCCGCGCTCGGTCAGCGCTGGTTCGACGTCGTGATCGAGGGCCAGGATGCTCATGCCGGGCCTACGCCCATCGCATTGCGCCGCGATGCCCTGCTGGCGGCCGCACACCTCACCGTGGCGGTGCGAGAGATTGCGGCCACCCACCCCGATTACGCCCGCGGTACGGTGGGCCGGTTGATCGTGAGCCCGAATTCGCGCAACGTGATTCCCGGGCGCGTGGAGATGAGCATCGACCTGCGCAATGCCCGTGCTGCCACGCTCGACGCCATGACCGCCGCCGTGCAGGCTGCCGCCGCGCGGCTGGCGACTGAACACGGCGTCTCGATCACCCTTGAGCAGACCGCACACTTCGAGCCCTGTGCGTTCGATGCCTCGATGCTCGCGGCCATTGAAGCGACCGCCGTCGCCTATGGCTACCCGAACATGCGATTGGCCAGTGGCGCGGGCCACGACGCGGTCTATGTGGCCCGGCGTTGCCCCACGGCCATGATCTTCGTGCCGTGCGAACGCGGCATCAGCCACAACGAGATCGAAAACGCCGACCCGTCGCATCTGCATGCCGGCACCAACGTCCTGTTGCATGCCGTGCTGGCGCGCGCGCAGCGCGCCTGACGCGACCCGGTGCCTGAATCACTTGCCGCCCTCCTGGCGGGCGTCTTCAGTCGCGAGCCCGAAGCCTGGCTGATCGTCACGGTCACGGCGATCTTCCTGTTCGGTGGCCTGGTGAAGGGCTTGCTCGGCGTGGGCCTGCCCCTGGTCACCATTCCGCTGCTGGCGCTGACCATGCCCGCCCCCAAGGCGATCGCCCTGCTGAGCGCCCCGGTGCTGGCCTCCAATCTCTGGCAGGCGGTCGAAGGCGGCCATGCGCGCACAGCCCTCGTACGCTTTGCGCCGCTCATCGTGCCGATGATGCTCACCACGGTGCTCACGGTCTGGCTCACGCTAGGCATGAAGCCCGGGACCCTCAACGCGCTGATCGCCTGCACGGTCCTGCTGGCGGTCACGCTGATTGCCTGGCAGCCGCAGCTCTCTGTTGACCGTCGTCGCGAACGGCAGTGGAGCGTTGGCGTAGGCCTGATGTCGGGCGCGCTCGGTGGGGTGTCCGCAGCCATGGGGCCTTTGCTGATCACCTACCTGGTGGCGCTGCGCTTGCCGCGCGAGGCGTTCGTCGGATCCATCAGCGTGCTCAATCTGCTCGGTTCGTTGCCGCTGTATGTGTCCTTGTGCTGGCTGGGTGTGCTGGGCTGGCCCGAGGCCGTGCTCTCGATCGCCGCGCTGGTGCCCATGTTTGCCGGCATGAGCCTGGGCAAGCGGTTGCGCACGCGAGTGAGCGAGACCGCTTTTCGCAGGATGCTGCTGAGCTTTCTCGTGATCATCGCGCTCATGCTGCTGTTGCGCTGAGCCGGTTGTCCGAGCTGGTCGCCTGAGGTGCTCAACTGAGGTGACCGACCGAGGTGACCG
>CANHUQ010000267.1 GCA_947463885.1 Burkholderiales bacterium | reverse complement strand
GCAGGCACCACGTAGAAGCGATCGGCGCGAATCGCGGCGGCGACATCTGCAGCCACCTGGGACGGGTCATACCCGGCTTCCAGAGTCTCATCGAAGGCACCCACCATGCGCTGCACGGTTTCGGGCATCTGCGACAGGTCCGTGGCCGGACCGAATTCGGCCGGGCGATTACGCTCGCCTTTCATGATGTCGGTGCGAATCCAGCCAGGGCACAGCACCGACGCCGACACTTTGGCCCCCGCACGCTTGAGGTCGCGGTACAGGCCCTCGGTGATGCAGGTGACGCCCTGCTTGGAGACGTGATACGGATTGGCACCCGTGAGCAGACCGGCCACCGACGCGGTATTCACAATGTGCCCCTCGTCGCCAGCGGCGAGCATGCGCGGCACGAAGGCGCGCACACCATAGAGCACGCCCATCAGGTTCACGTTCAGCATCCATTGCCAGTCGGAGATCGGCGCCTGCCAGGCATTGGTCATGAGCGAGGGCGCCGCCACCCCGGCGTTGTTGCACACCACATGTACTGCGCCAAAGTGTGCAAACGCCGCATCGGCCAGCGCATTGACCTGGTCTTCAGACCCCACGTCTACGCGCTGCGTGATGGCCTCTGCGCCCAGCGCGCGCACCTGCTCAAGCGTCTGCGCCAGACGCGTGTCTTCGATGTCGGCCAGCACCAGCTTCATGCCGTCGGTGGCGAACTGCCGGGCCATTGCCAGACCGATACCACTGGCAGCGCCAGTCACGACCGCCACGCGGCCCTTCAAATCTTGCATGTCAGGTCCTTATGTTGTTGTGGTGATGGCGCACGCGTCTCCATGGCCAAGCACCCGAGCGTTGGCCATGGCTCGAAGCTCAACCCAGCTGCGGCACCGTGCCCAGATAGTCGCGCTTGCCGATCTCCACCCCATTGTGGCGCAGCAGGTCGTAGGCGGTGACCAGATGGAAATAGAAGTTGGGGAAGGCCCAACGCATCAGAAAGGTCTGACCATCGAACGCATAGGTCTGGGTGCGCACCGGCACTTCCACACGACGCGACTCGGCGCCGTCCAGTGCGGCGCGCGGCACACTGCGGATGAACGCGCGGGTTTTCTCGATGCGCCCGCGCAGGTCCTCGAAGGTGCGCTCGGAGTCGTCGAACTTTGGCGCCTCCACACCCGCCAATCGGGCTACACCGAACTTGGCGGCGTCGCAGGCAATCTGCACCTGGCCCGTCAACGCAAACATGTCGGGCGACAGACGCGCATCGAGCAGCGCCTGCGGATCAAAATGGCGCGCAGCCGCATGGGCTGCACCACGCTCAAGCAACGTGGACAGATTGCCGAGCATGGCGTCGAAAACCGGAACCGAAATGTCGTACAGGGCGGGCATGCGTAAACTCCGGAAATGAAGGCTGACAGTGTAGTCGCAGCCGCCTTCCCCTCACCTTCCTGTCCCTCCCCCGCGCTATTGCCGGAATCGAGCCATGCTCTGGATCAAAGCCCTGCACATCGTCTTCGTCACGTCATGGTTCGCCGGACTGTTCTACCTGCCGCGCATTCTGGTGAACCTGGCCATGGTGGACGCCCCATCGGGCGCCGAGCGCGACCGCCTGCTGCTGATGGCACGCAAGCTCTATCGCTTCATGGGGCCGCTGATGATTCTGGCGCTGGGCCTGGGGCTGTGGCTCTGGCTGGGCTATGGCATTGGTGGTGGCTGGATGCATGCCAAGCTCGCGCTGGTCATCGCACTCATCGGCTATCACCATGTTTGCGGTGCGATGATCAAGCGCTTTGAGCGTGGCGAGAATGCACGCTCGCATGTGTGGTATCGCTGGTTCAACGAAGTCCCTGTGCTGATCCTCGTGGCGGTTGTGCTGCTAGTGGTGCTCAAACCATTCTGAGTGTGGTGAGGACACCTGGCGGTGCATGCTGATGTGCCGAGTCTGAATCTGAATCTGAACCCCGCCCTGTGCTGCATGGCCGGGCACCTGTACCGAAGGTCGTGATGAAAACCCTTACCTACTACATGAGCCCGGTCTCGCCCTGGACCTATTTGGGACATGAGCGTTTGCTCGACATGGCACGCCGGCATGGCGCACGCATCGTGCTGCGTCCGGTGGACCTGGGCCGTGTGTTTCCGCAGTCGGGCGGTGTGCCGCTGGCCAAACGCGCCCCACAGCGTCAGGCCTATCGGCTGCACGAACTGGCCCGTTGGCGCGACTTCACTGGCGTGCCGCTCAACAGTCATCCCAAGCATTTTCCGGTGCCTTCCGATGACGCGGCGCGCCTGATCATTGCAGCGGATCTGGCCTTCGGTTCTGATGCCGGGTTGAAACTTGCGGGCGCGTTGCTGCGCGCGGTGTGGGCGCAGGACCGTGACATCTCGGATGCCGCCACCCGCGCAGCCATCGCCACTGAATGCGGCCTGGACGCCTCAGCGCTTGCGGCGCGCAGCGACGACGCTGCACGCGCCTACGACGCCTACACCGAAGAGGCGATGCGCGAGCAAGTGTTTGGCGCACCGTGGTACGTGATCGATGGCGTGCCGTTCTGGGGCCAGGACCGGCTGGAGTTCGTCGAGCGGGCGCTCGCAGCTTGACCCCGATCCGCTTTTTCGCACCCTGCCCCAGAGGGCTTGAACCAGCGCTTGCGGCCGAGTTGCGTGCCATCGGCGCGAACATCCTCGCCGAACCCTCGGGCGGTGTGCAGTTCGAAGGCGATCTGCACACTGGCCTGGCTGCCAATCTGCATTCACGCATCGCCAGCCGCATCCTGCAGGAAGTGGCCACCGGCCCTTACCGCAGCGAAGACGACCTGTACCGGCTCGCGCTCGAGACCGAGTGGGAGCGCTGGCATGCGCCCACGACCTCGCTGCGCGTGGACACCACCGCCAGCGGTTCGCCGCTGCGCAACCTGCAGTTCGCCACCCTGCGGGTGAAGGACGGCATCGTAGATCGGCTGCGTGATCGCTTCGGCGATCGCCCGTCGATCGAGCGGCAGCGCCCCGACCGGCGCGTCTTTGTGTTTCTGGACGCGCAGCAGTGCACGCTGTATCTGGACTGGTCAGGCGAGTCGCTCTTCAAGCGGGGTTGGCGGCGTGAGGGAGTCGAGGCGCCCATGAAGGAGAACCTCGCAGCAGGCCTGCTGGCATTGGCGGGGTGGCAATCGGAGCAACCGCTGCTCGATCCCTTTTGCGGCTCCGGCACGATCGCCATCGAAGCTGCGATGCAGGCGGCTGGCCTGCCGCCCGGAGCGCGCAGACGGTTCGGTTTTGAGCGCATGCTGGGTTTTGACCGCGCGGCGTGGGACCGCATGCGCGCCATCACGCCCAGGCCAGTGCCAGCTGCGCCCACGATCTTCGCCTCCGATGTGTCCGAGGCTGCGGTGGCGGCAGCCCGCGCCAATTACGCGCGCAGCGGCCTGCCCGAAGGCTGGGTGCAGTGGCGACAACTGGATGTGCTGAAAACGAGTGCTGCGCCCGCCGCCAGCGGTCTGTTGCTGGCCAATCCGCCCTATGGCGAGCGACTGGACATCAAGGGTCGACAGGCCTTTGCGCAAGCCGGTGATTTCTGGCCAGCCTTTGCAACGATCCTGAAGCAGCGCTTTGCGGGCTGGTCGGTGTGTCTGTTCACCAGCGACCTGGAGATCCCCAAGCTGATGCGCCTGAAACCATCGCGGCGCACGCCCTTGTTCAACGGTGCGCTGGAATGTCGGCTGTTTCGCTTCGAGATGGTGGCGGGTTCAGCGCGGCCGGACCGCTCAGTCTCGGGGGCAGATCAGCCCACCTGAATGCAGGCTGTGCGGCCGCGAGCGCCGCTGCACAGCCGCTCACACGATGCCGAGTTTTTCCGTGCCCTGATACAGGTCGCGCTGCTCGCGCTTGCTGTTGAGTTTGACGTTCAAGCGCAAGTCATTGACCGAATCGGCATTGCGCAGCGCATCGGCCAGACTGATGCGTCCGGCTTCGAACAGATCGAAGAGCGCCTGATCGAAGGTCTGCATGCCGAGTTCGCGCGACTTCTTCATGACCTCTTTGATGCCCGAGATCTCGCCTTCGAAGATCAGGTCAGCAATCAGCGGCGAATTAAGCATGATCTCGACTGCAGCAGCGCGCCCCTTGCCGCTTTCCAAGGGCAGCAGACGCTGCGAAATAATCGCGCGCAAATTCAGTGACAGATCCATCAGCAACTGGGCACGCCGGTCTTCAGGGAAGAAGTTGATGACCCGGTCCAGCGCCTGATTAGCGTTGTTGGAGTGCAGTGTAGCGAGGCACAGGTGGCCGGTTTCAGCGAAGGCGATCGCGTGCTCCATGGTCTCGCGATCGCGAATTTCGCCGATCATGATCACATCAGGGGCCTGCCGCAGCGAGTTCTTCAGCGCCGCCTCCCAGCTCTCTGTGTCCACACCCACTTCGCGGTGGGTCACGATGCAGTTGCGGTGCGGATGCACGAACTCCACCGGGTCTTCAATGGTCACGATATGACCATGTGAATGTTCGTTGCGATGACCGATCATCGCAGCCAGCGTCGTCGATTTGCCTGAGCCGGTGGCGCCCACCACGATGATCAGACCCCGCTTGGTCATCACCAGATCGGGCATCACCGCAGGCATCTGCAGCTCGGTCAGCGTGGGGATACGGCTTTGGATGGTGCGCAACACCATCCCGACGCGGCCCAACTGCATGAAGACATTGACGCGGAAGCGGCCAATACCCTGCGGGGCGATCGCGAAATTGAGCTCTTTGCGGGCCTCGAATTCAGCCGCCTGGCGATCGTTCATGACCGCACGCGCGAGCTCCACCGTGTGCGGGGCGGTGAGCGGCACACTGGAGACCGGTGTGAGCTTGCCGT
>CANHUQ010000266.1 GCA_947463885.1 Burkholderiales bacterium | reverse complement strand
TTACGTAACTTAGTTGCGAAACTTAGTTGCGAAACTAAGCAGCCCGGCTATTCGCTGACCTCGATCATAACCTCGTTGCGGCGCATGAAGGGCAGCGTCCAGGGCGGGTCGTAGCGAGAGAGCTGGGCCGAGCCAGTTGGTTTGAGTCCCTGGGCACGCACCCACTGCAGCAGCGCCGCCGCCTCGCGCTGAACTTTCTGCGTGCCGGCAAAGCCTGAGAAACGGACGACTGCAGCCCGCTTTCCAGGAACCTCGCGCAGACTGACGCTCGGATCGTTGGGTCGCGGCAGCGTGGCCATCGTGTATGACGCCGGCATCACGAAATGCACACGCCAGCGCCCTGAGTCGCTCAAGGTCCCGGCCTCAACACCCTGCGGTGCGGTGGTGACTGGCGCAGTCATCGCAATTTTTTCGGAAGACGCTGTCGCCGGCGACACGGTGACCGGTGCGGTCATGTCGATCTTCTCGCTCGACGCGGCCGCACTGGCACGCACCGAGGTATTTGCGCCGAAGATATATGCGGCGATCCGCCGAAAACCGGCGCTGGAGGCCGCATCCAGGTCGCCATCGACCATTGTCTCGGCCACGATGAATGGCCGGTACTGACGCAGCTCGATCGCCCCGTCTGTGCGCACCACACTGTAGGCGGGCTCTTCAATAGCCATGGCAGCAGAACTGACGAACAGTCCAGGCACCACAGCACACAACCAGGCGAGCAGGCGCATCCATCGGGTCAAAGGCATCACGGTGATTCAACGCTCAAGAAGGCTTAAACCGCGCAGTGTAGGCGCTTCAAGGGCAATCTGATTGAGTGTCCGCAGGCCACACCGGTGCATGCGAACCCGGCGGCATCGAGGGCCGCGCCCAGGTGATCGGCGCCTCGTCGAAACGCACTGGGTGCGGCAGGGCTCGCAGCGCGCCAAAACCACTTTCATAGGGCACCGCCAGCGTCGAGAGCTCTGGCCGCCGAGCCTCGAAGCCCTGCTCCACCCGACCCAGACCACGCAGCCAGTGACCGGTGGCGGCCAGGCTCACCCGCACGAGCCAGCTTCCGCCTTCGCTCGACTGTCGCAAGCGAGCCGCCAGCGCACCGAAGGCCATCAGATAGCCCGAGGCATAGTCCAGGATCTGCATGGGCAGTGCCTGCGGCTGCGTGTTTCCGGCAGCCTGGGCTTCGGCCAGATTGAAGCCAGTGGCGGTCTGCACCAGTGAATCAAAGCCTCGGCGCTGCGACCAGGGCCCGGTGTGGCCATAGGCGCTCAGTGACACGTACACGATCCCCGGCGCCAGGCGCGCCACCTCGTACGGCCCGAAGCCCAGCGCCTCCAGACCGCCAGGCCGATAGCCCTGCATGAAAATGCGCGCCTCACGCAGCAGCGCGCAAAGCGACTGCACACCAGGCTGCGAGCGCAGATCGACATGCGCCGACAGCTTGCCCCGGCTAGTATCGACAATGGCCGCGATATTCGGCAGGTGCGGTGCATTGAGCAGCATCACGTCGGCGCCATAGGCGGCCAGGGTACGGCCCGCCACCGGCCCTGCCAGAATGCGGGTCAACTCGATGACCCGCTCGCCGGCAAGGGGAGCCGTCCCGGCATCGGCTGGCGACAATGGAATGGGGGGCGTATCGTCGATCCGCTCGATCAGCACGGGCGGCATGCCCGCCAAAGCCTGACCCTGCGGATGGGCATCCCAATCGGCAAAACTTCGCAGCGCAGCCACCACCAGACCCGCCTGCGATGCCGCATCTTCAAAGGCGAGAGCATCCCAGTCGAGCAGTGCACGCGCGACCTGCTCGCGGCCTGTTTGCGGGCCTTGTGGCAACGCCAGCAGCCGCAGCACGCCATCGCGATGGTGTTCAAAATTCGTATGAAGACGGACCCAGCCCCCGTTGGCGCAGGGGTACAGGCCTGCGATCGGGTCCCAGGCCTGCGGCGTGGTGCCGTTCAATGAAAACCAGCCGCAGCTCTCAAGTGCCGCTTCGCGCATCGGCACGGTCACGCGTGGCATGTGACCCATGCGCTGGCTGCGAAGCTGCGCGGCCGCCAGCGCCGCAGCCGCCAGGCTCACTTGCGCAGCAGTACCTACCTTGAACGAGGACGGCAGCACCGGATCGGTGCCCGGCAAGACCAGGTGATCGAGCGCAGCCTCGGGTAACCCGGCGTAGCGCCACAACACCGCCAGGTGATCAGCCGATGAAACGAACGATTCACTGGCCGATCGATCCATCCCGCGCGAGCCCTTGTTGAACAAGCCAAGCTAAACGGACCACACTGAGCCGATCAAACTGAGCAGGTCAACCGCGGCGCACCGGCGCGGTTGACCTGCGTGGGCATCAGGCGGCTGCCTGACTCAGACCGGGTCCCAGTCAAAGACATCACCCGAACGCTCGAGCGGATAGAAGTGATGCTTGAGCGTGGGGATGGCATGCGAGGCGATGGTTTCCGGGGTCCAGCCCTCGGAACGATGCACCGAGCGAATCGGACGGCTCTGACCCATCAGGAAGATTTCGTTGGCCCGCACACCGAAGATCTGACCACTGACCTTGCTTTCGTCGCTGCACAGATACGCTGCGATCGGCGCAATCTTGGAAGTTTCCATGGTCTTGATGCGCGACAGACGTTCCTGCTGCTCAGGGGTGTCCGACGGAATGGTGCCGATCAGACGGCTCCAGGCGAAGGGCGAGATGCAGTTGGAGCGCACGTTGTAGCGGGCCATGTCCAGGGCGATGGACTTGGACAGCCCCACGATGCCGAGCTTGGCCGCGGCATAGTTGGCCTGGCCGAAATTGCCGATCAAGCCCGAGGTCGAGGTCATGTGCACGAAGGCACCGCGCTCTTCGCTCTTGAAGATCGAGGCCACGGCCTTGGCCATATAGAACGAGCCATTCAGGTGCACATTGATGACCGCATGCCATTCTTCGATCGACATGTTGTGAAAGATGCGATCGCGCAGAATGCCGGCATTGTTGACCACCGCGTGCACCGTACCGAAGGCGTCGACCGCCGTCTTGACGATGCGGTTGGCTGATTCCCATTCGGCCACGCTGTCGGTGTTGGCCACCGCGGTGCCGCCGGCCTTGCGAATCTCTTCAACCACCTGCGCGGCCGGGCCGTCGTCATGACCCAGGCCGTCCGCACCCACACCCGGGTCATTGACCACGACCTTGGCGCCCTGCGCCGCCATGCACAGCGCAAAGTCGCGCCCGATGCCACGGCCTGCGCCCGTGACGATGACCACTCTGTCTTTCAGCATTGCCATGGATGTCTGCTCCTCTCCTGATTGTCTGCGAGCCGGCTGCAAGCCTGTCTTGCGCCGGTGTTCAAGCTCATTCTAGCCGACGAAGGCCATTCTTCCTGAAGAATAGCGCATGCCCTCGCACGCCGATTTCAGGCCCGCATCGAGCAACTCAGTATAGTCATGGCACTCAGGCGTCGCCGCAGACCGCGTCGCCTCCAACGACCCGCACACCGGAGACGCCATGACCACGACGGCCGCGCAGCTCTATGGTCCGGAGCACATCGCGCTTCAGGACTCGCTTCGAAAATTCATCGACGCTGAAATCAATCCGCATATCGACGAATGGGAGCGCGCCGAAATCTTCCCGGCCCACGAACTCTTCGCCAAGATGGGCAAGCTGGGGTTTCTGGGTGTGAACAAGCCGCTGGAAAACGGTGGTCTGGGGCTTGATTACTCCTACGCCGCCGCCTTTGCCGAGACGCTTTCGCACATCCGCTGCGGCGCCGTGCCCATGGCCATTGGCGTGCAGACCGACATGGCCACGCCGGCCCTGGCCAAGCATGGCTCCGATGAAGTCAAGCGCGAGTTTTTGGAGCCCTCCATCCGCGGTGAGTACGTGGCATGTCTGGGCGTGTCTGAGGTGGGCGCCGGCTCAGATGTGGCCTCGATCCGCACCACGGCACGCAAGGACGGTGCCGACTATGTCATCGACGGCGGCAAGATGTGGACCACCAATGGCACGCAGTCCGACTGGATCTGCCTGCTGGCCAATACGTCCGAAGGCGGCGGTCATCGCAACAAGACGCTCATCTGCGTGCCGATGGATACGCCCGGCGTGTCGGTGGCAAAAAAGCTCAAGAAAGCCGGGATGAATGCCTCGGATACAGCGCAATTGCATTTTGACGGTGTGCGTGTGCCGCAGCGCTGGCGCATTGGCGAAGAAGGCATGGGCTTCATGTACCAGATGCAGCAGTTTCAGGAAGAACGCCTGTGGGCGGGCGCAGGCTGGCAGACCAGTTCGCAGATCATTCGCGAGACGATCGACTATTTGCGCGAGCGCCAGGCGTTCGGCAAGCCGCTTCTGGACAATCAGTACATCTACTACAAGCTGGCCGAGTTGCAGACCGAAGTCGAAGCAGTGGGCGCGCTGTTTCACAAGGCCGTGGCGCTTTATGTGGGTGGCGAAGACGTCACGCAGCTCGCCTCCATGATCAAGCTCAAAGGAGCCCGCGTGGCGCGCGAAGTGGCCGACTGGTGCGTGCAATTTTGGGGCGGCATGGGCTACATCGAAGAAACACGGGTCAACCGCTTTTGGCGCGATACCCGATTGGGTTCGATCGGCGGCGGCGCCGATGAAGTCATGATGGGCATCATCGCCAAGGGCATGGGCATCTTGCCGCGACAGCGCTGACACCTTCGCACACGCCCCACCCTCCTCACCCCTCACCTCTCACCCCGATCACACGAGGCACACACCATGACGACCCCAGCCGTTCTCACCGATACTCAGGATGGCGTGATGCGCATCACGCTGAATCGGCCCGAGCGGCTCAACGCCATGAATGCCGATCTGCTAGAGCAACTGGGTCAAGCGCTGGCCGATGCGAAAAAAGACGACGCGATCCGCGCGGTGCTGTTGACCGGGGCCGGT
>CANHUQ010000265.1 GCA_947463885.1 Burkholderiales bacterium | reverse complement strand
GGGTGCTCAGCCCGTTGCATCAACGCCCCGCCGGATGCAGCTCCAGCGGGGCGTTTTTTTCTGGCCGATCGCGACGCTGTGTGATGCATCGGTCGACGCGTCTATTCAAATGTCCAGTTGTCAGATGTCCAGTTGTCAGACCCGGAACCATGCTCGGGGAGTCCAGTGACTGGACGCTCAGCAACTGGCCCGATACCAGGGGTGCACGGACGCGCCGTACGGACAAGCGAGGCTGAAAAAAAGCGGTCGCGGGGGTTTGCATAAGAGGTCTGGCCCATCCGCCCATCGGTACGTCCATCCCTGTCATCCGCGCGCGGCCCAAAGATACCGCCGGCGCCTGCACGATGTGAGGGTTGCACACGATCACCTTGGGCCTCCTGCATGACCGATCTCACCGCGATTCACCTCGATGCGCTCATGCGCGATCTGGAGCTCACCGCGGTGGTGGCCATGAGACGAGCTGTGCCGCATCTGCGCGAATTCGTCTCGCTGCGTGACGCGTTACAGCGGGTGGACGTGACCACCGATGAGGCATACCAACAGGCCCTGTCCCGCTATATTGGGTTGCGAGGCAAGTTGCGTCTGCAGCGTGCATCGGTGTTCGAAATTCTGCAGAGCTTCAAGGCTGAGCCTCAGCCCCAGTTCAAGGCCGTGTTGGCGCAACTGAGCGCCCTCACCGGGCAGGTTGAGAAGTCGGTCGCCTCTTCATTGCTTGCACTCGTGGACCCGCTTCAGCCGGTTATCGATCGGGACCTGCGCCAACTGCTGCCGCGTTACGGTTTTCCGATGTTGGCCGAAGCGCCGCAGTTTGATGACTGCGTGGCCTGGCATGAGGCCTTGCGATCGCTCTTCACGGAAGTGATCGACCGACCGACCTGGCCCGCGCTTGCGAATCGTCTCAGTGCCCAGGTGCCTGGCGAACTGCAGAAGGGGGTCAACAGTGTGCGGCTGCTCAATGCGCATCTGAGTGAGGCCCGAAAGCTGGTGGCGCTCATGGCGGTTCCCAGGCTCATGCCTGCTGCGGGCCGCGCCCAGTCTCCAGGGGCTGCGACGCCTGCGCAAGACGCTCAGCCGCTGCTTTCTGTACGCCTGCACTTGTGTCGCTGAGCGCACGCAGCGCTTGAGCCAGCGCCTCTGATCAGAGGCGCCCCAGTACCTGCGATCAGAGGCGCCCCAGCATCAGGTACTCCATGAGCGCCTTCTGTACGTGCAGACGGTTTTCCGCTTCGTCCCAGACCACCGATTGGGGTCCGTCAATGACCTCGGCGGAGACCTCCTCGCCGCGGTGTGCCGGCAGGCAGTGCATGAACACCGCATCCGGGCGCGCCTGGCGCATCATGTCTGCATCCACCTGCCAGTCTGCAAAAGCAGCCATCCGGTCACGGCTTTCGTCCTCGAAGCCCATGCTGGTCCAGACATCGGTACTGACCAGATCGGCACCCACGCAGGCCTGCATCGGGTCTTCCACAATGTCCAGATGCGCCGCATCCCGCGGCGCCACGCGAGTCGGGTCGATCCGGTAGCCCGGCGGTGTCGAGACCCGCAGCTTGAACCCCATCAGACCCGCAGCCTGAATCCAGGTGTAGGCCATGTTGTTGGCATCGCCCACCCAGGCCACCGTGCGTCCTGCGATCGGGCCCCGGTGCTCTTCGAAGGTGTAGAGGTCGGCCAGCACCTGGCAAGGGTGGTACTCATTGGTCAGCCCGTTGATCACCGGGACGCGCGAGTGGGCTGCGAAACGCTCGACGATCGACTGCTCGAAGGTGCGGATCATGACCAGATCGCACATGCGTGAGATGACTTGAGCGGCGTCTTCCACCGGCTCTCCGCGCCCGAGCTGGGAGTCTCGCGTGTTCAGGAACACGGCCGCCCCGCCCATCTGGTGCATACCAGCCTCGAACGACAGCCGGGTGCGGGTGGACTGTTTCTCGAAGATCATCACCAGCGTGCGATCGGCGAGCGGATGGTAGGGCTGATACCGCTTGAACAGGTCCTTGATGATCCTGGTGCGCGCGAACAGGTGCTCGATCTCACTGCGGTCGAAATCGACCAGCTGCAAAAAGTGTTTCCGGGCGACCGGCATGAGCGTCACGCAGCGCGCGCGGCCGGACGCGCAAGGAAGTCGCGGATGATCGGTGCGAGCGTGGCGACGATCAGCTCGGCCTGCTCGGCGTTCAGGATGAGCGGTGGCAGCATGCGCACGACCGAATCCGCCGTCACGTTAAGCACCAGACCTGCCTTCAGCGCCAGGGCGACGATTTCGCTGCAGGGGCGGTCCAGTTGAATGCCGATCATCAGGCCCGTGCCGCGCACCTCGACCAGACCGGGGTGCCCGGCGAGCGCCTTGCGCATGCCATCCATGATCAGGTTGCCCATGGCCGTCGCATTGGCGAGCAGCCCTTCTTCTTCCATCACCTCAATGGTGGTGAGGCCTGCGCGCATGGCCAGCGGGTTGCCGCCGAACGTGGTGCCGTGGTTGCCCGGCTTGAAGGTTTCGGACGCAATGCCGTGTGCGACCACCGCACCCACCGGAATACCGGACGACACGCCCTTGGCCAGGGGCATGACGTCGGGCTTGATCCCGGCCCACTGATGCGCAAACCATTTCCCCGTGCGCCCGGTGCCGCACTGCACTTCGTCGACCATCATCAGCCAGCCTTGGCGATCGCAGAGCTCGCGCACTTCACGCAAGTATTCGTTGCGGGCGGGCTGAATACCGCCTTCACCCTGGATCGCTTCCATAAAGACCGCCACCACATTGGGCCGCTCGGCAGCCACGCGGTTCAGTGCGCCCATGTCATTGAGCGGCACGCGCACAAAACCGGGCACCAATGGCTCGAAACCTTTCTGCACCTTGACGTTGCCAGTGGCCGAGAGGGTGGCCAGCGAGCGTCCGTGGAAGGCATTTTCATAGACGACGATCTCTGGCAGATCAATGCCGCGGTTGTGACCGTAGAGCCGGGCAATCTTGATGGCAGCTTCGTTCGCTTCCAGGCCCGAGTTGCAGAAGAACACGTTGGTCATGCCCGAGAGCTCGACCAGGCGCTCGGCCATGCGATGGCGCAACGGGATCTCGAACAGATTCGAGCAGTGGATGATTTTGGACGCCTGATCGGCAATGGCGGCGACCAGCTTCGGGTGGTTGTGCCCGAGGGTATTGACCGCGATGCCCGAGAGGCAGTCCAGGTAGCGGCGGCCCTCCGTGTCGTACAGCCAGGCACCCTGGCCGCGCTCGAAGGCGACCGGTTGGGGGGCATAGGTGGGCATCACCGGATTGGGGGTGGTCATGGCGAATCCTCTGGCAGCAGCGAAAGACGGTCGATGGGCGGGTCGTGACGCAACGAGGGCGTGAGTCTAGGGGATTTCAGCCGCCTGAGCGAGCCTGTCGGATGGCGCACCCCGATCGTCACGGCGCGCAGTGCCGCTCTATATAATCAAACATTTACTTTCTGGCGCGAATTTTTGCGCTTCCGATGGCGGCCGACGCCCTCTCCGACACCGTCCCTGCCCGATCC
The DNA here is from genome assembly GCA_947463885.1 of Burkholderiales bacterium. Taxonomy (GTDB): domain Bacteria; phylum Pseudomonadota; class Gammaproteobacteria; order Burkholderiales; family Burkholderiaceae_E; genus UBA4615. Next base: position 1,386 of record CANHUQ010000265.1, on the reverse strand, counting down.
CTCGAACGGGTCCCCGACCGCAGCTTCCTGATCGTCGGGGTGACTGCGGCAGGGCGTGCATTCCGACCGAGCGACTGGGCCGAACGCTTGGCGGGCGTGATGTCCGCGTTTCAGCCAGGCGGCGCCGCCGTGGCCTTGGCGTTTCAGTATTCGCCCTTCGCGATGCCCGGGCGCCATGGTGCCTACCCCTGTGTCAGGGTCGATCCGGCTATTTCGGCGGTCGAACCGATGGCACTGTCGTTTTTATTCAACTTTGCGCGCGACAACGACCTGCAATTAGCCTTGTCCTTTGAAGCCACTTGAAATACGCTGCGTAAGTCATTGCAGATAAAGACAGTTTCAACAGCATGAGCGATCCGTCGTTCGCCCCTTCCGCAGCAGCTGTCGACCCAAACCAGCCTCCGATCGTCGATCCGAGGCCCGCCTACCGAGTGGCCGCCTTTGGTCTGGGCCCCCGGCTGCAGCGCATCACGGAAATCGTCTTTCGGCATGCCCACCACAACCCTTACCGGTTCCAGGTGGTTGCCTCGCGTGAGCCGGATGATTTCGATCTCGCGCTGGTCGATATGACCACTCAGGGCGCGCGGGACATTGCGCGCACCTTGCGCGGTCTGGCCCGCGCACGCACGGTGGTCACAGTCGGTCGGCGCCAGGATCCGACCCGAGTCCGTGATGATCTTGTGTTGCAACGCTTTGCCCTGAACCTGCTCACTGTGCTGAACCGTGTGGTGGAGCAGCATCGGGTCGCGGTCTCGGTCCGCCATGAGGCAGCCGCCCCGTTATCGGCAGGCGTGCGCCCCGCCGAGGTGCTTGAGCGCGCATTGGGTCGCCGGGCCCGGGTGCTGCTGATTGATCCAAGCCCAGTCGCGCGCCGACAGTTGAGCCTGGCGCTGGCCGCCCTCGGTCTGGACGCAGAAGGCGTGGGGACGGCCGCCGAGGCACGCGACATCCTGGCGATGCGCCGCTACGAAGGGGTGCTGCTGGAAAGCGATCTGCCCGATGCGAATGGTCTGTCGATGGTGCGCGACCTTCGCCGCGACCCAGCCTGGCGCCACACGCCTACGATTGTGCTCACCCGACGCAGCAGTCCGTGGGACAAGCTGAAAGCGGCGGCCGCGGGTTGCGACGCCTATCTGGTCAAGCCTGCCTCAACGTCAGTGCTGCAGGCCACGGTGTTGCGGTGTATCGAGCGCGGTAAACCGGTGGTGACGCACACGCCTGCCGTGGCTGTCGCCACCGCGCACCCCGCCTGGACGAGTTTGCGCGCCCGTTTCTCAAGGTTGAGCGCCTCGGCCCGCATGCAAATGCAAGGTTAAGCCGGCAAGGTTGACGCCGGCAAGGTTGACGCCGGCAAGGTTGACGCCGGCAAGGCTGACTCGCGGGGCC
>CANHUQ010000264.1 GCA_947463885.1 Burkholderiales bacterium | reverse complement strand
TGGGCGATGCCGTGGCTGGCCCGTTGCCCACCGCACTTGCAGCGCCTGCAGCGGGTGCGATCCAGGCGTACTCGATCCGGGTCGCGCCGAGTTGAGCGAAGTGGTGCATGCCCGTATGCGTGCCAGCGCCGTCCGCCGATGATGCGGGCGCGCTCGGTGGCAACTCGGGGCTCGAGGCTGCCTCGGGCGTCCGATCGGCCCCTGTCATGACCGCGAGCGCTCGGCCTCGCGCAGCCGGAAGCGCTGGATCTTGCCGGTGGCGGTCTTGGGCAACTCCGGCACGAAGGCGATCTGACGCGGGTACTTGTAGGGGGCTAGGCGCCCTTTGACGAAGGACTGCAATGCCAGCGACAGGGCATCGTCTGCCTGTGCGGCATCTTTCAGGACCACAAACGCTTTGGCGCGGGTGAGGCCGTTCTCGTCGTCCACACCAATGACTGCGGCTTCCAGAACGGCCTCGTGCTGCATGAGCGCCGATTCCACTTCGAAGGGTGAGACGTATTGGCCGCTGACCTTGAGCATGTCGTCGCCGCGCCCGGCGTAGACGTAGTAGCCCTCGGTATCGCGGAAATACTTGTCGCCGCTGCGGGTCCAGTCGCCTTGAAACGTGGCGCGCGAGCGGGCGCGGTCGGCCCAGTACATCAGCGCTGCAGACGGTCCTTGAATGAAGAGATCGCCGACCTGCTCGGGGCCGTCCAGCACCGCGCCGCTGTCATCACGCAATTCCACGCGAAAGCCCTGCACCGGCTTACCTGTGGTGCCATAGCGCACGTCGCCCGGTCGGTTCGACAGAAAGATATGCAGCATCTCGGTGGAGCCGATGCCGTCGATGATCTCGCAGCCGAATCGGCTGGTGAACCGCTCGCCGATCTCACGCGGCAGCGCCTCGCCTGCCGATGAGCACAGCCGCAATGCGACGGCATCACGTGAGGGCAGGGCAGGCGAAGCGAGCATGCCGGCGTATCCCGTGGGGGCGCCGAAAAACACAGTGGGCCGGTGGGCAGTCCAGCGCTGGAAGACTGCGTCGGGTGTGGGCCGTTCGGCCATCAGCACGACGGTGGCGCCCACGGTGAGCGGAAAGCTGAGCCCGTTACCGAGGCCATAGGCGAAGAAGAGCTTGGCAGCTGAAAAGCAGATGTCCTGTTCGCTCAGGCCCAGAACCGGCTGGGCATAGAGCGCCGCGGTCCAGTACAGATTGCCGTGCGTGTGCACGGTACCTTTCGGGCGCCCGGTTGAGCCGGAGGAATACAGCCAGAAGGCCATGTCATCCACACCGCTGTCGGCTGCGGGAGCGGGCTTCTGACGTGGCAACCAGTCCGCCAGATTGTGTGTGGGCAGGGCCTCGGTGCTTGCGTTGGTCTGAACACTCGCAGCAGGGCCGCGTGGCGACACCAGCAGCGACTGCAGACTATGTGCCGATCGGCCCATCGCGTCTGCCAGCACAGGCACAAGGCCCTGCGACACGATGGCCGAGCGCGCGCGGCTGTGCTCAAGCATGTAGGCGTAGTCGTCCGCGGTAAGCAGGGTGTTGACCGCCACCGGCACCACGCCAGCATGCAGGCAGCCCAGAAAGGCCACAGGCCAGTCGTTGCAGTCGTGCATCAGCAGCAGCACGCGTTCTTCCGGGCGCAGCCCCAGGGCAGACAAACCGCCTGCAAAGCGGGCCACGGCGTCGAACAGCTGCGCATAGCTCAGTGCGCCCGCGTCGTCGATGAAAGCGGTGCGGTGACCGCGGGCCGCGTTCAGCGCGGCGATATGGACGGCAAAGTTGAACCGGGCCGGGGGGGCGGCGGGCAGCGCGACAGCGTCAGAAGTCATGTCCGGTCTCCTTGTCGTGGGGAGGGCGCGATCGGCTGCACACGAACCTGTCGGCGCACCGCTTGCAGCAATCCGTTTCATGAACCAAACTTACAGAGCGGCAGCCGCCGTGTCAAGCACTATAGTGCATAAAATGACGACGCCCTCTCCACATCCCGCCTCCGATTTGATTGCTGAATCCCTCGCCCCCGGGGCGCGACCGCCGCGCGACAAGCGCCCGGAAGCGGGCTCCGATGACCCGCGTGACCCTGCCCTGATGGCGCTGGGCGAGCGTGCTCGCTCCTTGCGCGCGCGTCGCGGCCTGACCCGTCGGGCCTTGTCAGCCGCATGCGATGTGTCCGAGCGCCATCTGGCCAATCTGGAACTCGGCGTAGGCAACCCGTCGATTCTGGTGTTGCGGCAAGTGGCCGCCGCGCTCGGGGCGTCGATGGCGGAATTGCTGGGCGATGAGACCACGGCGTCGCCCGAGTGGCTGCTCATTCGCGACCTGCTGCGAGGACGCAGCGAAGACGAATTGCGCGAGGCGCGCCAATCACTGGCCGAGCTGTTCGGGGCGGCGGATCGGCCTGCCGCACGGTCGGCGCGCATTGCGCTGATTGGGCTGCGAGGGGCTGGAAAATCCACGCTGGGCCGCATGCTGGCCGAGTCACTCGATGTGCCGTTTGTGGAACTCAACCGGGAAATTGAACGCGTGGCAGGCTGCGACCTGGAAGAGATTCACAGTCTTCTCGGGCCATCCGCTTATCGTCGCTATGAGCGGCGTGCGCTTGAAGAAGCGCTGCAGTTGTATCCGGAAGCCGTGATTGCCACGCCGGGCGGCATCGTGTCGGATCCGGCCAGCTTCAACATGCTGCTGTCGTATTGCTTCACGGTCTGGGTCAAGGCAACGCCCGAGGAGCATATGCAGCGCGTGCTGGCCCAGGGCGACTTGCGTCCGATGGCGGGCAACCGGGAAGCGATGGATGATCTGCGCCGGATTCTGGACGGGCGCGCAGCCTTCTACGCACGGGCAGACCTGCAGGTGGAAACCTCGGGGCGCAGCACCGCTCAGGCACTGACCGTGCTGCGTGAAGGCGTGTGTCGGGCAACTGGCCGATCGATCGACAAGAGATGATGCAATAAATTGCATTAAATGACTTGACCGGATCTGAAAACTGCAATATCGTGCTTCTTATGCTGACGCAAACATCTGCACCATCTTGCCGATTCACGAGGAGCACCAGAAGACCATGAACGCACCCGCCACCGCCGCACAGCTGTCCCGAGTTGATTACCGCACCGAGCCGTCCCGTTATCGGCACTGGTCGCTGTCTGTGGATGGGCAGGTGGCCACGCTGGCCATGAATATTGACGAGACCGCCGGACTGCGTCCGGGCTATCAGCTCAAGCTCAACAGCTATGACCTGGGCGTGGATATCGAATTGCACGATGCACTGAACCGCGTGCGCTTCGAGCACCCGTCGGTGCGCACCGTGGTGATCACCAGCCTGAAAGAGCGCATCTTCTGCTCGGGCGCCAACATTTTCATGCTGGGCGTGTCGGGTCATGCCTGGAAGGTCAACTTCTGCAAATTCACCAACGAAACCCGCAACGGCATCGAAGACAGCAGCGCGCATTCGGGTCTGAAATTCCTCGCGGCCGTCAACGGCGCCTGCGCAGGCGGCGGCTATGAGCTGGCACTAGCCTGCGATGAGATTCTCCTGGTCGATGACCGTTCCTCGTCGGTGTCCTTGCCTGAAGTGCCGCTGCTAGGCGTGCTGCCGGGCACCGGCGGCCTGACCCGTCTGACCGACAAGCGCCATGTGCGCCACGATCTGGCCGATGTGTTCTGCACCACCACCGAGGGGGTGCGCGGCAAGAAGGCCGTGGACTGGCGTTTGGTCGATGCGCTCGCCAAGCCCGCTGTGTTCAAGCAGGCCGTGGCCGATCGCGCTGCTGCGCTGGCTGAGGCAAGTGACCGGCCCGCAGGCGCTCAGGGCGTGAGCCTCACACCGGTGCAGGCCGCCTACGACGCCGACGCCCTGCGCTACGCCCATGTCACAGTCGACATCGACCGTGACCGCCGCACCGCCACGTTTACCGTCAAGGCACCCACTGGCGCGCAGCCGGTGACCACGGAGGCGATCGTCGCTGCCGGCGCAACCTGGTGGCCGCTGGCCATGGCCCGCGAACTGGACGACGCCATCCTGCAGATGCGCACCAACGAACTGGAGATCGGCACCTGGTTGATCCGCACCGAGGGCGATGCGGCCGCGGTGCAGGCAGTGGACGCCTGCCTGCTGGCACACCGTGATCATTGGCTGGTGCGCGAAACCATCGGCCTGATCCGACGCACGTTCTCGCGCCTGGATGTGTCCTCGCGTTCGCTCTTTGCCCTGATCGAGCCGGGTTCGTGCTTTGCCGGAACCTTTCTTGAGCTGGCCCTGGCCTGCGACCGCAGCTACATGCTCGCGCTGCCGGACGATGCCGCGCGTGCGCCACGTATTGCAGCCGGCGAGGTCAACTTCGGCCTGTACCCCATGGCCACCGGCCAGTCGCGCCTGGCGCGCCGTTTCTATGGTGAGGACGTCGCGCTGCAGGCCGTGCGTGCACGGCTGGGCGAGGCGCTTGATGCCGATGCCGCCTTCGACTTAGGCCTGGTCACAGCCTCGCCCGATGACATTGATTGGGCCGACGAAGTGCGTATGGTCATTGAAGAGCGCGCTGCGATGTCGCCCGATGCGCTCACCGCACTGGAAGCCAACTTGCGCTTCAACGGGCCGGAAAACATGTTCACCCGGATCTTCGGGCGCCTCACTGCCTGGCAGAACTGGATCTTCAATCGACCTAACGCGGTGGGCGAAAAAGGCGCGCTCAAGCTCTATGGCAAAGGCGAAAAACCGCACTTTGACCGCAATCGGGTTTGAAGCGGCGCGATACGCTTCACGCATCAACCTGAATCCTTCCGCATCCAACGATTTCCGACCGCAACACAGACCGGAGTGCTCTCATGGCAGCCATCGACTACAGCGACAAGATTCCCAACAACGTGAACCTCTCCGAGGACAAGACTCTGCAGCGTGCCCTGGAGAACTGGCAGCCCAATTACATCGAGTGGTGGAAGGATAT
>CANHUQ010000263.1 GCA_947463885.1 Burkholderiales bacterium | reverse complement strand
GCTCATCTGAAGCGCCAGATGATGGTGACAGACGTAATTGGCACGCCCCTTCAGGACGGCGCAGCGCACGCCTGAACCGAGCGCGGCACGCACGGCGGGCAAATCGCGGGCATGCAGCTGATCCTGCAAGTGGCGCGTACCGGTGGACACCAGTGCGCGCCTGCCCGACAGCAACAGCGGCACGAGGTACGCAAAGGTCTTGCCCGTCCCGGTTCCGGCTTCCGCCACCAGCGCTGTGCGGCTGGCGAGCGCCTGCCCAATGCTGGCGGCCAGTCCCTGCTGCCCTTCGCGCGAGCGAAAGCCGGGCAACTGACGGGCAATGGGACCCTGCTCACTCAGGGCCAACGCGGTGGCCTTAAGCAGTTCGGGCGCAGCGACGTCAGGGACCGGGTCGAACCTGGTGGTGGGGGTGGCGGCGGACTCGAGCAAGCGTCAGGCCGGTACGTCGGGCACAAGGCGCATCTGCAGCAACACGATGGTGTCCTTGACCTGCAATTTGCGCTTCTTCAGCCGCTTCAGTCCGAGCTCATCCATCGGGGCGACATCCTGCAAAGCCTCGATCGCCTGATCAAGGCCGCGATGTTCGTGCTGCAGTTCGGCAATGCGCTGCTGGAGGAGTTCTGTGTCGGGCATATTCGCAAAAGGCAGTCGCGGCAGCCGACCGCGCAGCAAGGCTGAAATCATAAGCGATCGTGCGTGTACGCGCCTCAGCCATTCGGCCGAGATCGTTGGGCTGAGACGGTTCGGCTGAGATCGCTGGGCCGAACAACAGAGAGATAGCGAGATTCGCAACGCGATGCTCCTGCCGCTTCAGCCAATGCGCCCAAGACCGGCGTCAGGGCGCAGGCGGCGGCTTGTTCGTCCTGGCCTGCGCGCGATTGGCACGTGCTTCGGCCGCAAGGCGTTTCTCTTGCACCGCGCGCTCACGGCGTGCCGCATCGGCCTTGAGCTTTTCGGCTCGCCGCTCAAGCTCAGGGGCTTCCTGCTCACGACGGGCCTGCGCTTGCGCTGCGGCCGTCTGGCGGGCCTCAAAGGTCTCCCGATTAGCCAATTCACGCGCGGGGGCACCGACCGCCTGCTGCGCCCGGCGTGCAGCGTCCTCGGCAAGACGCTCGCTGGTTTCGCGTGCCATCTGCTCGCGCAGCGCCTGATTAGCCGCCACCTCGACCGCATCGATGCGCACATCAATGATCCGTTGCCGCTCGGCGACTTCTCGCAGGCAGTGGTTGACCAGAAAGCGGCGATAGCAGGCGATGCGCTCGCGCAGCAACCCGTCGGAGACTTCGTTGCGCACCTGGCGCACGTCACGCTGCGCCTGTCGGGCTTGCTCCGCACCGATGCCACGATCCAGGTCGTAGGCCTCGAGGATCTGCGCCGGCAACACGCGCGGCGGCGGCACCACCGCAGGCCCCGCGCAGCCCGCTAATCCCACAGCCAGGAGCAGCCAGATCGCCCATACGGCGCCACCCCAGCCCCGCGCGCGAGGAGGCTGCATCAGGTGACCTGTTGCGCAACGCCCCGCAATGGCGCAGCCAGGTACTCGCGCGACTGCATCTCGATCAGTCGGCTGACCGTGCGATGAAATTCGTGCGACATGGCGCCGGCGGTGTACAGCGCTTCCGGGGGGCACTGCGCTGAAATCAGCAGCTTGACCTTCTGGTCGTAGAACACATCGACCAACCAGGTGAATCGGCGGGCCTCGGACGACATCGCCGCGCTCATGCGTGGCACATCCGACAGCAAGACCGTGTGAAAGCGCGAGGCAATCTCAAGGTAATCCAGTTGCGATCGGGCAGTGCCGCACAAACTGGCAAAGGTGCACCAGACCACCGCCTGACCACAGCGCACGGTCTCAATGTCCCGGTTCTCGATGCGCAGCGATCGAGCCTCGCCAGCCTCGCCCGCCGCCTGGGAAAAGGTCTGAGCCAGTTGCGTATCGGCCTCCGGCCCACACGGAACGATATAGGCATGCGCGCGCTGCATCTCCAGACGCCGATAGTCAATACCGGCATCTACACCGAGCACGTCCAGACGAGATTTCAACAACTCAATGGCCGGCAGAATCGACTCGCGGTTCAGACCGTCCGGGTACAGATCGTCGGGCCTGTAATTGGAAGTCATCACAAAGCCCACGCCCTGCGCGAACAGCGCGCGCAGCAGCCGATCCAGGATCATCGCGTCGGCCACGTCAGAGACGTGAAACTCATCAAAGCAGATCAGCTGATAGCGGGCCGCAATGCGACGCGCCACTTCATCCAGAGGATCCGACACCTGACGCAGCTCGCGCAACTCGCGATGCACCCCGCGTATGAACTCATGAAAATGCAGTCGCGCTTTGCGATCGACCGGAACGGCTTCGAAAAACACGTCCATCAGGAAGCTCTTGCCGCGCCCGACTCCACCCCACATCCATACGCCACGCGGAGAAGCACTCGAGCGATCGAAGAGCTTACGCAGCAGGCTCGAGCGACGCTGGTTGAACTGTCCCCACTCATCGGCCAGTTGCTGCAGCCGCTCGATTGCACGTTGCTGAGCGGCATCGGCGGTAAAGCCACGTGCCGCCAGCTGCGCGGCGTAATGTTCGCTGACGCTCACATGTTCAGCGCGCGCTTGTCGACCGCAAGCGCCGCTTCCCGCATGACTTCCGACATCGACGGATGCGGGTGGCAGATACGCGCAATGTCTTCGCTCGCTGCCTTGAACTCCATGGCCACCACAGCCTCCGCGATCAGGTCCGATGCATTGTGACCAATCACATGGACCCCGAGAATCTCGTCGGTCGAAGCATCAGCCAGCACCTTCACAAAGCCATCAGATGCCTGCATGCCCAGCGCACGTCCGTTGGCCATGAATGGAAACTGCCCAGCCTTGTACGAGCGCCCCTGGGCCTTGAGCTGCTGCTCGGTACTGCCCACCCACGCAATTTCAGGCGAGGTATAGATCACCCACGGGATGGTGTTGTAGTCGATATGCGCGTGCTGGCCCGCGATCAGCTCAGCCACCATGACGCCTTCATCCTCACCCTTATGGGCCAGCATCGGCCCACGCACGACATCGCCCACCGCGTAGACACGCGGCAGCGCCGTGCGACATTGGTCGTCCACCGGGATGAAGCCGCGCGCATCGGCCTGCAGACCCACGGCATCCAGACCCAGTCCATCGGTATTGGGCACGCGGCCCACCGAAACGATCAGTCGATCCACTTCAAGCGTCTGGGCCTCGCCTTGAGCGTTTGTCCAGGCAACCGACACGCCTTTTTTGCCGACCTTCACGTCGCCGATCTGGGCGCCCAGGTGAATCGATAATCCCTGCTTGCCGAAGAGCTTGAGCGCCTCCTTGGAGACCGCGTCGTCACACGCGCCCAAAAATGTCGGCAAAGCTTCCAGCACCGTCACTGATGCCCCGAGGCGTCGCCAGACCGAACCCAACTCCAGTCCGATCACGCCGGCGCCGATGACGCCGAGTCGCTTGGGGACTTCGGTCAGCGCGAGTGCGCCTTCGTTGTCGCAGACCACGGTGTTGTCGACCGTGATCCCAGGCAGATGACGCGCCCGTGATCCCGTTGCGATGATCACGTGATCGGCCAATACAGACGTGCTCGCGGCCTTCGGATCGGCGCCCTGCACTTCCAGCGCATAGGTGTCAGCCTCGATGCCAACAAACCGGGCGTGCCCCTTAAGCCAATCGATCTTGTTCTTTTTGAACAGAAACTCGATGCCCTTGGTCATGCGCCCGACGATGCCGTCTTTGCGAGCCTGCATTTTCGCGAGATCGAGTTGAGCGCCCGAGACCGCAATACCGTGCTCACCGAGGTGATGCAGGGCTTCTTCATACTTTTCGCTGGAGGCCAGCAGGGCTTTGGACGGAATACACCCCACATTCAGGCAGGTGCCGCCCAGGACCGCATCACCCTTGGGGTTGGTCCATTTCTCGGCACAGGCCACCTTCAGGCCCAACTGCGCGGCGCGGATGGCGGCGATATAACCCGCAGGGCCCGCGCCAATCACGACCACGTCATAACGTTGGCTTGTCATGGCATCTCCTTACAGATCAAGGAGCAGGCGAGCTGGATCTTCAAGCGCGTCCTTGATGGCCACCAGGAACAGCACCGCTTCGCGGCCATCGATGATCCGATGGTCATACGACAGCGCGAAATAGTTCATGGGCCGCACCACCACCTGACCATTTTCAACCACCGCCCGATCCTTGGTCGCATGCACGCCGAGGATCGCCGATTGCGGCGGATTGATGATCGGTGTGGAAAGCATGGATCCGAACACGCCGCCGTTGGAAATCGAGAACGTCCCCCCGGTCAGCTCTTCAATGCCCAGCTTGCCGTCTTGCGCACGCTTGCCGTAATCCGTGATTTGGTTTTCGATCTGCGCGAAGTTCATCTGGTCGGCATTGCGAATCACCGGCACGACCAGACCACGAGGCGAACCCACTGCCACGCCGATGTCGAAATAGCCGTGATACACCACCTCAGCGCCATCGATCGAGGCATTGACCACGGGGTATTTCTTGAGCGCATGCACGGCGGCCTTCACGAAGAAACTCATGAAGCCCAGTCGGGTCCCGTGTTCCTTCTCGAATCGATCCTGATACTTCTTGCGCAGGTCCATGACCGGCTGCATGTTGACTTCGTTGAATGTGGTCAGGATCGCGTTCGTGGCCTGCGACTGCAGCAGCCGCTCTGCCACGCGCTGACGCAACCGCGACATGGCCACTCGCTGCTCCGGACGACCTTCGATCAGCTTGGCGGGATTCATCGGTGCACTCACTGCCGGCAGACTGCTCGTCGGCGCACCCGTCGGAATCGGCGCTGCAGCAGGTGCGGCGGCGCTCGACTTCGCGCCCGCCACAGCGGCCAGTGCATCACCCTTGGTGATACGACCATCGCGCCCGCTTCCAGCCACGGTGCCTGAGGCAATGCCTGCTTCGG
>CANHUQ010000262.1 GCA_947463885.1 Burkholderiales bacterium | reverse complement strand
CCGGTCTCGTCGACGATACGCACCTCGGTATGTAGCACCTTCTGACCAGCCGAGCCGATCTTGCGGGCCGCATCGCGGCGATCAAGCACCAGGACAGCCGGGCTGGTTTCGGTCATGCCATAGCCCTGATTCAGCGCCACGCCCCGGGCTAGCCAGATTTCAAGCAGCGGCACCGGCATAGGTGCGCCACCCACACCGGCCACCTTGATGCGGGACAGATCGGTGTGCGCAAATTGATCGTGCTGGCACATGAACTGGTAATGCGCAGGCACGCCAAAGAAATGCGTGAGCCCCACCTGCGGGTTGTGGATCAGGGCGAGCGCTTCGCCCGGCTCGAAGACGCGCGGCACGATCACCGTGCCTCCCGCATGAAACACCGGGTTGGAGTAGCAGTTCAGTCCGCCGGTGTGAAAGAGCGGCAGCACACACAGAAACACGCTCGCATAGCTGATTTCGGCAGGCCCGCCCAGGTTCACCACGTTCCAGAAGGTCATGCCGTGGGTAATCATGGCGCCCTTGGGCCGTCCGGTGGTGCCCGAGGTGTACATGATGGTGGAGACATCATCATGGGTGATGCGTGCGCAGGCCTCGGTTGGAAGTGGTTGCGCCGAACCCAGCGCAGCCTCGTATGCACTGTGCGGGCCGCGCCGCTCAAGCAACGTCAGCCCGGCCACCGTCGCCGTGAGTGCCACGGCGGTCTCGCTGAACTCCGGGTCGTGGATCAGAACCTTGGGTGCGGCATCGCCGACGATGAAACGCAACTCCGGCACTGTCAGTCGCCAGTTCAGTGGCACGAACACTGCACCCAGTCGGCCGCAGGCAAATTGCAGTTCGAAGAAATCGGTGCAGTTCTGGGACAGGATGGCGGCGCGATCGCCCCGACCGACGCCCCGACTTTGCAGCCAGCTTGCCAGCCGGGCGATGCGGGCATCCAGTTGCAGGTAGGTCAGCTTGCGCGCTTCGCCCAGGTCGTGTGCAGCGAGCGCTCCAGGGCTGTTACGCGCATGGTGTGCAATCCAATCGTAGGCTGGCAGGCTCACGTGTCAGCTCCCTCTTGGCAAACGACTGTTCGGGTGTCCGGCCACGCGATGGGTGATGGGTCGCATGGTGTGGAGGTGACCCGGCATGGATTCAGGTGGGTGATTCGGTCACGCCTGCCGCGCACAGCGCGTTCACCCGGGCAGCGTCGTAACCGATGGAAGCGAGGATGTCGCGGGTATTTTCTCCAGGCCGGGCAATGGGCTTGTCGATGCCGCCGTTGCCATGCTCCAGCCTGAACCCAGAGCCCGCAAGGGTGACCGGGCCCCACGGCGTCTCGGCCTGCTGCAGCAGGCCACGGTGGGCCAGCTGCGGGTGTTCGACGATTTCCGCGATGTTGCGCACACGCCCACACGGGACATCGGCCTCGATCAGACGTTTTTCCCAGGCATCAGGGTCGCCGTCTCGCATGGCCGACTCGACAATCTCGTGGATCTCCTCACCATGCGCGATACGGCCCGCCCAATCTGCGAATCGGGGATCGGCCAGCACGTCGTCGCGCCCGATGGTCTTCATCAGTCGCTCGTACTGCGCATCGGTGAGCGCTGCCAGCACGATAAAGCCCTCTCCGCACTGAAAGCGCGAGGCCGTGGGTTTGCGGGTGATCGACAGGTTGCCGGCCTGCGGATGGACATGACCCGAGATCATGTAGTCCGCCACCGGGTGGCCCAGAAAATTGAGCATGGAATCGAGCATGGCCACATCCACCAGCTGGCCCTGACCGGTGTGGGTGCGCTGAAAGAGCGCGCCCGCCAGTGCAAAAGCACCGGTGATGCCGGTGGTGATATCAGCCAGCGGAAAGCCCGCGCGCATCGGACCGGTGCTGGGCTCGCCTGTGATCGACATCAGCCCGGAGATCGCCTGGATCTTGCCGTCAAAGCTCGGCGTGCGCCGCTCCGGACCGGTGGTGCCAAAGCCCGAGATGGCGCAGTAAATCAGCCGCGGGTTGATCTTGCGCAGCTGCGGCCAGCCGATCCCGAGTTTTTCCATCACGCCGGGGCGAAAGTTTTCGCAGACCACATCGGCATCCTGAGCCAGGCGATTTACGATCTCCACCGCCTCGGGCTTGGAGAGGTCCAGCACCAGGCTGCGCTTGTTGGCGTTCGACGCCATCCAGGAGGGCCCCATCTTGCGCTGCGACCATTCGCTGGCGATGGCGCCTCCCTGTCGCGAGGCCTCGCCACCCGGGGGCTCGATCTTGATCACATCAGCCCCTTGCAGTGCCAGTTGCAGGGTGCAGAAGGGGCCTGCCAGGTAATGCGTGAAGTCGAGGATGCGCACCCCCTCGAACATCTTGCCATTCGGGTTCATGTGTCAGGCCTTCTCGGCAATCGCCGAGTCGCGGATGGCGTGGGCGGTGCGCTTGATGGCCACCTGTTCGGCTTTGCGCCGCTCGATTTCTTCGGGAGTTAGCGCGGCTGCGTTGAGCACATGGTGCTTCCACTCGGCTTCGCCGTTCCAGCGCAGCGGGTTTTGCACCGTGGTGCGGGCCGCGATGGACGACTCGAGCACCCGCAGCGCCAGCGCGAGGGTGCTGTCTTGCGAGGCCGGGTCGTAGGGGCGTGCAGCCGCGTTGCCAAGCGGCATGTCGCTGAAGAGAAAGCGCGGCACACCGCAGGTCTCGACGATGTCCTTGGCACACCCCATGACCACCGTGGGAATGCCGGCGGCTTCAAGATAGCGCGCGGTCAGTGAAATGGACTGATGGCAGATCGGGCAATTGGCGACCAGGACTGCGACATCGACGCCATCTTCGCGACAGCGCGCCAGGATGTCCGGGCAATCGATTTCAAGCGTATGTCGCTGGCTGCGATTGGTGGGGACGCCGTGAAAGCGTGGCGCCACCGATCCAATCAGGCCTGCGGCTGCGGCGCGCCGCAGTGCCGGCAGCGGGAACCAGCAGTTGGCATCATCCGTGAGTTGCCGGCGGTCGATGCCCACGTGCGAGACGCGCAGATCGTGGTCCACCGTGGTGTCGCCCGAATAGGCTTTGTAGAATTTGGCTGCGGCGTTGTACGGCGCCTTGCAATCCTGTTGCCCTTTGCTGGGATCGAACGGAGCTGCGGTGGTGAGCAGTGCCACCCGACATTGGGACAGCGGTTTGCGCAGCCCCGTGAACGGCACATCCTGAAAGGATGCATAGCGGTAGTGATTGTTCGTGCCGAGGGCGTCGTACCAGGCATGGGTACGGTCGATGTAGCGAACCGGCACATCCCAGTCCGGGGAAAATCCCAGCGAATCGGTTTCGAAGGCCACGAGTGTCTCCTGTGTGTTCCGGTGCATGGAACAAGGGCTATCAAGCGTGAACCATGCTAGCACGCAGGGGTGGGGCCTACCGGGTACACAAAGGGTCGATCACCCCTGTGCGCAGGTCCTTGAAATGGCGCCTTGGCTTGACCCATTGACTTGATCCTCTGGCTTGACCAACAGGGCGCCCGGTCACTACGATCGCCAGATCCCTTTCGACCCCGTGTCCGACAGGGCCCACACAGGCGATTCGGTCTGCATGCAGCCGGGCGCTCATCCAAGGAGACTGTCTTATGTCGACCCTGACCCAGGATCGTGCACCTCAAGTTGGCGCTCAGGCTTTGCCGCTGAATGGCATTGACGTCAGCCAGCCCGCGCTCTTTCGCGATGACACGGTCGGGGCGCTATTCGCGCGTCTGCGCCGTGAAGACCCGGTGCACTACTGCGCCGACAGCGAGTACGGCCCGTACTGGTCGGTGACCCGCTACAAGGACATCATGGAAGTGGAGGTCAACCACGGGGTGTTTTCCTCGGATATCTGGTCGGGTGGCATCACGATCCGCGATACCCCTAAGGAACATCGGCGACCATCGTTCATCTCCATGGATCCGCCCTTGCATGACGATCAGCGCAAGACCGTCAGCCCCATCGTGGCGCCGGGCAATCTGGCCGATATGGAAGCGGTCATTCGCGAGCGCACCTGCAGCGTGCTTGACAGCCTGCCGCGCAACGAAACCTTCAACTGGGTAGAGAAAGTCTCGATCGAGCTCACGACCCGGATGCTGGCCACGCTCTTCGATTTTCCGTTTGAAGATCGCCGACTGCTGACCTATTGGTCGGACGTGGCCACCGTGGACCTGAAGTCGGGCGGGCCGATCGACACGGAAGAAAAACGCAGCGCCGAACTGGCCAAGTGCCTGGAGTACTTCACGCGCCTCTGGAATGAGCGGGTGAATGTGCCACCGCGCAACGATCTGGTGTCGATGCTGGCCCACTCGCCCGCCACGCGCAACATGAGCCCGGTGGAGTTTCTTGGCAACACCATGCTGCTGATCATCGGTGGCAATGACACCACGCGCAATTCGATGTCCGGCGGACTGCATGGGCTGCTCGCCAACCCGGCGGAGTTTGCCAAGCTGCGCGCCAATCCGGGCCTCATTCCGAACATGGTGCCCGAGATCATCCGCTGGACCACGCCGCTTGCCCACATGCGCCGTACCGCGGTGTCGGATTACACGCTGGGTGGCAAGGCGATCCGCAAGGGCGACAAGGTGGTGATGTGGTACCTGTCGGGCAACCGCGACGAAGCAGCGATCGAACAGGCGGATCGCTTCATCATCGACCGCGCTCGGCCGCGTCAGCACATTTCATTCGGCTTCGGCATCCATCGTTGCGTGGGCAACCGTCTGGCGGAGCTGCAGCTCAAGATTCTCTGGGAAGAGATGCTGCCGCGTTTCCCGGTGATTGAGCTGGCCGGTGAACCGGTGCGCACGTTCTCAAACTTCGTGCACGGATTCACGCACTTGCCGGTGCGCATACCAGGCTGACCCTGACGCGTGCGCAGTGTCTGTGTGCGACCTACATGGTTACCCCTTTTCTTTTGAACCGTTTTCAGAACTTAGGACTGTCAGATGAAAGCAGCTGTTTATCACGGCGCAAACCAACCCCTCACCATTGAGGACGTCCAGATCGAAAAGCCTGGCCCGCGCGAGGTGCTCAT
>CANHUQ010000261.1 GCA_947463885.1 Burkholderiales bacterium | reverse complement strand
GTTTTGACCGCACGCTCACCCCTCCGTATACTTGTCGTTTTGCTTGTCGCGCAACCGCCTGCACGTTTTCGTATGTTCATCGCAGTCGGTCTGCAAGTCGCCGCGGTCGCGGTGTTGGCACTCGCTGCCGGCATCGGTTTTGACTGGTCAAGCGCCGGGTTTCTGGTGCTAGGTGGCGCGGCGGCAATCATCCCGAACAGCCTGTTCGCACTGCGTCTGGCGATTCAACGCGGAAAGCCTGCCGAGTCCTACCCGGTGGTGTTTTTCCTTGGGGAATTCGCCAAGATCGGCCTGACGATCGCGCTCATTGCGCTGATCGCCCGGTCGTTCCCGGCAACCAACTGGCTGGCCTTGCTGATCGGGCTGATCGCCGCACTGCAGGCACCGCTGTTCGCGCTGGCAGTTGGGCACCGCAGTTCGTCCTGATCGTCAGCCGTACCGGACCGTTGTTGTATGAGCAGTTGTTGATTCGCTTCAAGCAGAAACAATCCGCGCCCCACCCGAACATTCAGAGAACGCTACCGAGCACGACACATGGCCGACGCCGCGCACGCACCGACCGCATCCGAGTACATCGTGCATCACCTGACGCACTTCAACTCCTCGGGTCATCCCCAGGAGAAAGTCGTCGACTTCTCCATCATCAATCTCGACACCGTGTTCTGGTCGATCGCCATGGCGCTGTTGGCGGCCTTCCTGATGTACAAGGCCGCGCGCGCGGTCAGCACAGGCGTGCCCGGGCGCTTCGTGGGCGCCATTGAATCGGTAGTTGAATTCGTGCACGAGCAGGCACGCTCCATTGTCAAGGGCGACCTCACTTACATCGCTCCCCTCGCGCTCACCTCGTTCGTGTGGATCTTCTTCATGAACGCCATGGACTTCCTGCCGCTCGATCTCATCCCCAAGTTGTGGGAATCCTTCTTCAGTGCCACCGGTCGCGATCCGCATCATGCTTACATGCGTGTGGTCCCCACCGCCGACCTGAACGCCACGCTGGCGATGTCCATCGTCGTGCTGTTCGCGTCGATCTATTACGGCATCAAGATCAAGGGCGCAGGCGGCTTCACGCACGAGCTCTTCGCAGCCCCGTTCGGCAGCAAATGGTTCCTCGCACCGTTCAACTTCCTGCTGCAGATGATCGAGTACGCAGCCAAGACGGTATCGCTGGGCATGCGACTGTTCGGCAACATGTTCGCCGGCGAACTGGTCTTCATGCTGATCGCTTTGCTTGGGGCGACCGCCACCTGGTGGGGCTTCGGCATGCACTTCGTCGCCGGCCTGGGATGGGCCATCTTCCATATCCTGATCGTGGCGCTGCAGGCCTTCATCTTCATGATGCTGACCCTGGTGTATATCGGTCAGGCTCACGAACATCACTGACCCGTTTTCCTTCCTACATTCACTTTCCAACTGACCAACGGTCCAACCTCAAGGAGTCGTCATGACCAACGCAGCATTAGTCGCGATCGCCGCCGGCCTCATCATTGGCCTCGGAGCCCTCGGTGCGTGTATCGGTATTGCCATGATGGGCGGCAAATATCTTGAAGCCAGCGCACGTCAGCCCGAGCTGATGGACAAGCTGCAGACCAAGATGTTCCTGCTGGCTGGCCTGATCGACGCCGCCTTCCTGATCGGTGTCGGTATCGCCATGATGTTCGCCTTCGCCAACCCCTTCAAGTGATCCGGGACGCTCTGGCACGCATCGTCCTGTCCCGGGGCGCAGTTCCCGGTCCACTTCGGAGGTAATCGGTCGTGAACATCAACGCGACGCTTTTCGTCCAGATCGCTGTCTTTGTAGCGCTCTGGTGGTTCACCGCCAAGTTCGTCTGGCCGCCTATCGTCAAGGCGCTGGATGAGCGCAGCAAGCGCATCGCCGACGGCCTGGCCGCCGCCGACAAGGCGAAGTCCGACTTGGCCGCTGCGGAGCAACGCGTGGCGGCCGAGATCAAGCAGGCACGCGCCAGCGCAGCCGAAGTTCGCGCCTCGGGCGAGAAGCAGGCAGCTCAGCTGGTCGAAGAGGCCCGTGCTGAAGCAGCTCGCATCGTGTCTGATGCACGCAAGGCTGCCGAGTCCGAAGCGGCCCTGGCTGCCCAGCGCGCCAAAGACCAGCTGCGCGAGCAGGTGGCCACGCTGGCTGTGGCAGGGGCCGAGCGGATTTTGCGTCGCGAGATCGACGCGAACCGCCATGCCGAGCTGCTCACCGGCCTGAAAGCCGAGCTGCGCTAGGACCTGACACGCCATGGCCGAATCGCTCACCATTGCCCGGCCTTATGCCGAGGCGGCCTTCAAGCTGGCCCGCGACGCCAACAGCTTGCCGCAGTGGTCCGACGCCCTGTCGCGTCTGGCTGCCGTGGCCGGCAACAGCGCCGCACACGACCTGATCGGCAACCCGCGCGTCACCGACGATCAGCTGGCCGCGCTGGTCGCCGACGTCGCTGGCAGCCTGTCGCCCGAGCAGCGCAACTTTGTGCAACTGCTGGCCGAAAACGAACGCCTCACCGTGCTCCCCGAAATCGTCGGACACTTCGAGTCGCTCAAGAACGGCTCGGAAGGCGTGATCGATGCGCACATCGATTCTGCCTACCCGCTGTCCGAACAGCAGGTTGCCGACGTGATCGCCACCCTCCAGGCCAAGTACGGCCGCAAGGTCAAAGCCGACGTCCACGTAGACCCGGAACTGATCGGCGGGATCTCCATTCGCATCGGTGACGAGGTGCATGACACCTCGGTGCGCGGCAAGCTCGCGCAACTTGCCGACGCACTGATGAAATAAGTGTCGCTGAAGACTTAGGAGCGCTACACATGCAACTCAATCCGGCAGAAATCAGCGAACTGCTGAAATCTAAGATCCAGAACCTGAACGTGGGCGCAGACGCCCGCAACCAGGGCACGGTGGTGTCGGTGACCGACGGCATCTGCCGCATTCACGGCCTGTCGGACGTGATGCAGGGCGAGATGATCGAATTCCCCGGCAACACCTTCGGCCTGGCACTGAATCTCGAGCGCGACTCGGTCGGCGCCGTGGTCCTGGGTGAATACGAGCACATCTCCGAAGGCCAGACCGTCAAGGCCACCGGCAAGATTCTGTCCGTGCCCGTGGGCCCCGAGTTGCTCGGGCGCGTGGTCAATTCGCTGGGCGAACCGATCGACGGCAAAGGCCCGATCAACGCCAAGCTGAGCGACATCATCGAGAAAGTTGCGCCCGGCGTCATCGCCCGGAAGTCGGTATCGCAGCCAGTCCAGACCGGCCTGAAGGCGATCGACTCCATGGTCCCGATCGGTCGCGGTCAGCGCGAACTGATCATTGGCGACCGCCAGACCGGCAAGACTGCGGTAGCGGTCGACACCATCATCAACCAGAAGGGCAAGGGCGTCTTCTGCGTGTATGTGGCCATCGGCCAAAAAGCCTCCACCGTCGCCAACGTCGTGCGCAAGCTCGAAGAAACCGGCGCACTGGCCTACACGATCGTGGTGGCCTCCACCGCCTCCGAGTCCGCCGCGATGCAGTACATCGCCGCCTATTCGGGCTGCACCATGGGTGAGTACTTCCGCGATCGCGGCGAAGACGCACTGATCATTTATGACGACCTCTCCAAGCAGGCCGTCGCCTACCGTCAGGTGTCGCTGCTGCTGCGCCGCCCGCCGGGTCGCGAAGCCTACCCCGGCGACGTGTTCTATCTCCACTCGCGTCTGCTCGAGCGCGCTGCCCGCGTGAACGAGGAATACGTCGAGAAGTTCACCAACGGTGCCGTCAAGGGCAAGACCGGCTCGCTCACCGCGCTGCCGATCATCGAGACCCAAGCTGGTGACGTGTCCGCCTTCGTGCCGACCAACGTCATTTCCATTACCGACGGCCAGATCTTCCTGGAAACCGACCTCTTCAACTCCGGTATCCGTCCCGCCATCAACGCGGGTATCTCGGTGTCGCGAGTCGGTGGTGCGGCCCAGACCAAGGTCATCAAGAAGCTCTCCGGCGGTATCCGGACCGACCTCGCCCAGTATCGTGAGCTCGCCGCCTTCGCGCAGTTCGCCTCTGACCTCGACGACTCCACCCGTCGTCAGCTCGAGCGTGGCCGTCGCACAGTCGAAGTGCTCAAGCAGGCGCAGTACCAGCCCCTGCAGGTCTGGCAGCTGGCGGTGTCGCTCTTTGCAGTCACCCGCGGCTACATGGACGATCTGCCGGTTGAGAAAGCGCTGTCCTTCGAGAGCGCCCTTCACGATCACATGAAAAACCAACATGCGGCGTGGGTCGATCGTATCGAGTCGACCAAGGACATGTCCGCAGACGATGAGAAAGCGCTGATCGGCGTGATCGAATCGTTCAAAAAGACCGGCGCATTCTGATCGCCCCGCCGCGACCGACCTCCCCAAGGACATAGGCTGCCATGGCTGGCTCCAGAGAGATCCGCAACAAGATCAAGAGCGTGCAAAACACGCGCAAGATCACCAAGGCGATGGAAATGGTCGCCGCGTCCAAAATGCGCAAAGCGCAAGACCGGATGCGGCATGCCCGCCCCTTCGGCGACAAGCTGCGCAACATTGCCGCCCATCTTGCCAATGCCAACCCGGAATATCGTCATCCCTTCCTGGTCAAGCGCGACAGCATCAAGGCAGCAGGCCTGATCCTGGTCACCACCGACAAGGGTCTGTGCGGCGGCCTGAACACCAACGTGCTGCGGATGGTCACCATGCGCATGCGCGAAATGGACACCCAGGGCACCAAACTTCAGGTGACCGCCATCGGCAACAAAGGCCTGGGCTTCATGCAGCGCATCAATGCGAAAGTCGTCTCGCAACTGGTGCAGATGGGCGACACCCCTCACATGGACAAACTGATCGGCCCGGTCAAAATTCAGCTCGACGCTTATGCGGCCGGTGAAATCGACGCGGTGTATCTCGCTTACAACCGCTTCATCAACACAATGAAGCAAGAGCCTGTCATCGAACAGTTGCTTCCGCTCGACCCGTCTCGTCTGACCGAAAACACGCGTGAGTACTCGTGGGATTATCTC
>CANHUQ010000260.1 GCA_947463885.1 Burkholderiales bacterium | reverse complement strand
CGGCTGTCGCATCGAGGAAATGGACCTGGCCCACACCGATCTGGAAGACGTGTTCGTGAAGATCATGAACACCCCCAGCGCGCCCGGCGCGTCAGCCTCATGACCGGCTTTCTGACGCTGCTGCGCAAGGAAATCCTGCGTTTCTGGAAGGTGGCCGTGCAGACCGTCGCCGCGCCGGTCCTGACCACGATGCTGTATCTGCTGGTGTTCTCGCAGGCCTTAGCCTCGCATGTTCAGGTCTTCCCCGGGGTGCCGTATGTGGCATTCCTGATCCCGGGTCTGGTGATGATGTCGGTCCTGCAAAACGCCTTTGCCAACGCCTCGTCATCGCTGGTGCAATCCAAGGTCACGGGCAACCTGGTCTTCGTGCTGCTGCCTCCCTTGTCTACGCTGGAGATCTTCGGCGCCTACGTGCTGGCGGCCGTGGTGCGCGGGCTGATGGTGGGCACGGGGGTGTTCGCGGTGACCGCCTGGTTGTCGCCGCCGCAGTTGGCCGCACCGGGCTGGATCCTGGTGTTTGCCGTCCTGGGCAGTGCCATTCTCGGTACAATGGGTCTGATTGCAGGCATCTGGTCGGAAAAGTTCGATCAGGTCGCCATGTTCCAGAACTTCCTCATCATGCCGGCCACCTTTCTGGCCGGGGTCTTCTACTCCGTGCATTCGCTGCCGCCGTTCTGGCAGGCGGTTTCGCATTTCAATCCCTTCTTCTACATGGTCGACGGGTTTCGCTACGGGTTCTTCGGGCAATCGGACGTCGCGCCCGCCCTGAGCCTGGCGATTGTGTCGGCCACGCTGATTCTGGTGGGAGCGATTGCCTTGCGCATGCTGCACACCGGCTGGCGTATCCGTCACTGACCCTCTCGGCCCCCCTCTCTGCACCCCTCTTCACCCTCTGCATCCATGACCACCCCGGAAAACATCCAGCGGTATATCGCTGCAGGCTTGCCCTGTGAACACCTTGCCGTGAGTGGCGACGGCCAGCATTTCGAGGCTGTGATCGTCAGCGCGCAGTTCGCGGGCAAGCGCCCCATTCAGCGCCACCAGATGGTCTACGCCGTCCTGGGCGACCGCATGCGCGAAGAAATCCACGCGCTGTCCATGAGCACGCTCACCCCCGAGGAGTGGGCGGCGCGCGGCGCGCGCTGAGCCAGCATCCATGGACAAGCTGCTGATTCATGGCGGGCGCCGACTCAACGGCGAAGTCCGCATTTCAGGTGCCAAGAACGCGGCGCTGCCGATTCTGTGCGCAAGCCTGCTCGTGCCGGGCACGTTTCGCATCGACAACGTGCCTGCGCTGCAGGACGTGGACACCACGCTCAAGCTGCTCGAGCGCATGGGTGTGCGCTCGGTGCGCGAGGCTGGCGGCGTCACGCTCGATGCTTCATCGGTCACGCACCTGGAAGCCGCCTACGATCTGGTCAAGACCATGCGCGCCTCCATCCTGGTGCTGGGGCCGCTGGTGGCCCGATTCGGCGAGGCCCGCGTGTCGCTGCCAGGCGGGTGCGCCATTGGGCAGCGCCCGGTGGATCAGCACATCAAGGGCCTGCAGCTCTTGGGCGCCGAGATCGAGATCGAGCACGGTTATGTGGTGGCCCGGGCCAAGCGGCTGCGCGGTGCCCGCATCGTGACCGACATGGTGACGGTCACCGGCACCGAAAACCTCATGATGGCTGCGGTGCTGGCCGAAGGCGAGACCGTCATCGAGAACGCGGCCCGCGAGCCCGAGGTGGTCGATCTGGCATTGGCGCTCAATGCGCTGGGCGCGCGTATTCGCGGCGCCGGCACCGATCGCATCGTCATCGAGGGCGTCAACGCACTGCATGGCGGCTCGCATCGGGTCATGTCCGACCGCATCGAGGCCGGCACCTTCCTGTGCGCGGTGGCGGCGGCGGGCGGCGCGCTGCGCCTGACCGGCTGCCAGCCCGACACGCTGGACGCCACGCTCGACAAGCTGCGTGAAGCGGGTCTGCGCATCGAAACCGGCTCCGACTGGGTGAGCGCATCCATGACCGGGCGTCCGCGGGCGTTCAACTTGCGCACGGCACCGTACCCGGGGCTGGCCACCGACATGCAGGCGCAACTGATGGCGGTCAATTGTGTGGCCGAGGGCACCAGCGTCATCACTGAAACCATCTTTGAAAACCGCTTCATGCATGTGCAGGAACTGAGCCGCCTGGGTGCGGACATCGATGCACAGGGCAACACCGCAGTGGTGCGTGGCGTGCCGGGCCTGTCCGGGGCGATCGTCATGGCGACCGATCTGCGTGCTTCGGCGGGGCTGGTGATTGCCGGTTTGGTCGCGCAGGGCGACACACTGGTCGATCGCATCTATCACCTGGACCGCGGCTACGAGCGCATGGAGCGCAAGCTCGCCAGCGTGGGGGCCAGCATCGAGCGGGTGCGCACGGTGGTTGAATCATGATCACGCTTGCGCTCTCCAAGGGGCGCATTCTTGATGAGACCCTGCCCCTGCTGGCCGCGTCGGGCATTGACGTCGATCCGGCTGTGCTGCGTTCGCGCAAGCTGATCCTGCCGACCGGCTCGCCCGATCTGCGGCTGATCATTGTGCGCGCAAGCGACGTGCCCACCTACGTGCAATACGGCGCAGCCGACCTCGGCGTGGCAGGCAAGGATGTGCTGATCGAGCATGGCGGCGAGGGCCTGTATCAGCCGATCGACCTGGGCATCGCCCAGTGCCGCATGTGCGTGGCCACCGCCCGCAGCTTCGATTACGCGCGCTCGGTGCGACGCGGCGCCCGGTTGCGCGTGGCCACCAAGTACGTCACGGTGGCCCGCGATCACTTCGCGGCCAAAGGCGTGCACGTCGATCTCATCAAGCTCTATGGCTCGATGGAACTGGCACCGCTGGTCGGACTGGCCGATGCCATCGTCGACATCGTGTCCACGGGCAGCACCCTGAAGGCCAACGATCTGATCGAGGTCGAAGAGATCATGCCGATCTCCGCGCGCCTGGTGGTGAACCAGGCCTCGCTCAAGACGCGTCATGCCCAACTCGCGCCACTGCTCGCCAGTCTGCAGCGGGCCGTGCAGTCGGCGTCGATGGTTGGAGCTGCATCGTGAGCCCTGCAGCAGGCGCGTCCGCCGGACTGTCTTCGGCCATGTCGAAATCATCTGCAGAGGCGGCGGGGGCTCAGTCCGCGTTCATGCCGGCTGTGCGCCGGCTTGATTCTTCCGAGCCGGGCTTCGACGCGAAGCTGTCGGCTGTGCTCGCCTGGGAGGCCTCGCAAGACGCCGCGATCGAGCGCGCCGTGGCCGATATCGTCGCCGATGTGCGTGCCCGGGGCGATGCGGCCGTCCTTGAGTACACGCGCCGCTTCGATCGCGTGCAGGTCAGCGATCCCACCGCACTCGAATTGCCTCAGGCTGCCCTGCAGGCCGCGCTGGACGGCTTGCCTGCTGCACAACGCCAGGCCCTCGAGGCCGCGGCCGAGCGTGTGCGCACGTACCACACCCATCAGCGTGCGCAGTCCTGGTCCTATGTCGAGGCCGACGGCACCCGTCTGGGGCAAAAGGTCGGCCCGATCGAACGGGTGGGCCTGTATGTGCCGGGCGGTAAAGCGGCCTATCCCTCCTCGGTGCTGATGAACGCGCTCCCCGCCAAGGTGGCGGGTGTGCCGCAACTGATCATGGTCTGCCCCACGCCCGATGGCGTGCGCAATCC
Source organism: Burkholderiales bacterium (assembly GCA_947463885.1). Taxonomy (GTDB): domain Bacteria; phylum Pseudomonadota; class Gammaproteobacteria; order Burkholderiales; family Burkholderiaceae_E; genus UBA4615. Next base: position 1,338 of record CANHUQ010000260.1, on the reverse strand, counting down.
CATGGTGCTGGCCGCAGCAGCCATTGCTGGCGTCGATCGGGTGTTCACCATCGGCGGTGCGCAGGCGGTCGCGGCCCTGGCGTATGGCACGGCGACGGTGCCTGCGGTCGACAAGATCGTCGGTCCGGGCAATGCCTATGTGGCCGAGGCCAAGCGGCGGGTATTCGGCACGGTGGGCATCGACATGATCGCGGGCCCCTCTGAAATTCTGGTGATCTGCGACGGCCATACCGACCCCGACTGGATCGCCATGGACCTCTTCTCGCAGGCCGAGCACGACGAACTCGCTCAGTCGATCCTGCTGTGCCCCGACGCCGCCTTCATCGATGCGGTGCAGGCCTCCATCGACCGGTTGTTGCCGGCCATGCCGCGGCGCGATGTGATTGCCGCCTCGCTTGCGGGCCGTGGGGTGCTGGTCAAGGTGCGCAGCCTCGAAGAAGCCTGCGCCATCACCGATCGCATCGCGCCCGAGCATCTGGAAATTTCCACGCGCGATCCGCAGCAATGGGCCGATCGCATCCGCCATGCCGGCGCCATGTTCCTGGGCCCGTACACCTCGGAGTCGCTGGGCGACTACTGCGCCGGTCCCAACCATGTGTTGCCGACCATGCGCACGGCGCGGTTTTCGTCGCCCCTGGGCGTCTACGATTTCCAGAAGCGCTCGAGCATCATCGAAGTCTCAGCGCAAGGCGCACGCACGCTGGGCGCCATCGCCTCGGTGCTGGCGCATGGTGAAGGCTTGCAGGCGCATGCTCGCAGCGCCGAAATGCGCACACAGCCAGACCCGCACGCGCCCGGCACGTCCCAAGGAAGCCGTTAACATGAGCGATTCCGCCATCACTGCCGCCATGCGTACCGCCGAAGTCAGCCGCAATACCGCCGAAACCCGCATCCGTGTGCGTATCAACCTCGATGGCACCGGACGTCAGTCGCTGGCCACCGGATTGCCCTTCCTGGATCACATGCTCGACCAGATCGCGCGCCATGGCCTGGTCGACCTCGACATCCACGCCGACGGTGACCTGCATATCGACGGGCACCACACGGTTGAGGACATCGGCATCACGCTGGGTCAGGCCGTGGCCCAGGCGATCGGCGACAAGTCCGGTATTCGCCGGTATGGGCACGCTTACGTGCCGCTGGATGAAGCGCTGTCGCGGGTGGTGGTCGATTTTTCCGGGCGCCCCGGGCTGGTCTGGAACGTGACCTTCACTCGGGCCATGATCGGTGGCTTCGATGTCGACCTGGCCCATGAGTTTTTCCAGGGGTTCGTCAATCATGCGCAGCTCACCCTGCACGTGGACAACCTGCGCGGCGACAACGCCCACCATCAGTGCG
>CANHUQ010000259.1 GCA_947463885.1 Burkholderiales bacterium | reverse complement strand
CAGGGCGCGCGTCGCCTCCTGGCGCAGTTCGGCACTCCGACCGGCGTCGTTCAAGCGTCTGCGCACGATCTCGTACAGGTACTAGGCGAACCGCGCGCACGCGCGCTGGCGGGCCAGGATGCCGCCCTTGAGTCCAAGGTCGCTCATGCCCTGACCTGGTCGCGTACGAGCGCACACCATCATCTGGTTACCCTGGACGACCCCGACTATCCCAGCGGGCTGCTGCAGCTGGCTGATCCGCCTGCGCTCTTGCATGTGGTCGGTCAGCGCGAGTCACTGAATCGTCCGATGGTCGCGGTGGTCGGATCTCGCAACGCCACGGCCGGCGGGGTCGCGCATGCACGGGCGTTCAGTGCAGAACTTTCAGGTGCAGGTCTGACCGTCGTCAGCGGGATGGCGCTGGGCATCGATGCAGCCGCCCACGACGGCGCGCTCGCAGGCGGGTCCGGCACGGTTGCGGTCTTGGGGACCGGTGTCGACGTCATTTACCCGCGCCGTCATCTGGCACTGTCCGAACGCATCGCCCTGAACGGGGCGCTGGTCTCGGAACTGCCGCTGGGGACCGCGCCGCTGCCGGGGTTGTTTCCGCGGCGCAATCGCCTGATTGCCGCCATGGCCCGAGGCGTGCTCGTCATTGAAGCGGCCCTGCGCAGCGGCTCGCTCATCACCGCGCGGCTGGCCGCCGATTACGGGCGAGAGGTTTTTGCGCTCCCGGGGTCAATTCACTCGCCGCTGGCCAGGGGCTGCCATGCGCTCATCAAGGAAGGCGCACGCCTGGTCGAGTCGGTCGAAGACCTGCTCTCCGAATGGCCGGGCGGTCGGCCGCGCACGCACCCGCCTGCCGCGGCCCACGGCGCGGCCCATACAGCGGCACAGGCCTCGGACCCCATCTCTGCCCGCACCTCGGCATCACCCGCACCCGCTGGCCAGGAACGGGCACTCTGCGACCCGGCCTGTGGACGCCTGCTGGCGGCCATCGGGCATGAGCCGGTGCTGCCCGACACCCTGGCCCAGCACCTCGGTATGCCCTCAAGCACGCTGGGCGCACAACTGGTACTGCTGGAGATCGACGGACATGTCGTACGCTGTCCGGACGGGCGTGTCGTGCGCCAAGGACCGTCAGGCTGACTTGCCAGTCTGACAATCACGCTCTTATGATTGGCCCCCCGCGGATCGGCCGACCGCTGCTGGAGCGGCCAGATCCGCTGCAATGCACTTCAAGAAGCCGCCAAAACCATGGGAAAATCGCTCATCATCGCTGAAAAGCCCTCGGTTGCCGCAGACATCGCGCGCTCACTCGGGGGCTTCACCAAAGAGGGCGACTTCTTCGAAAGTGACGAATACGTCCTGTCGTCGGCGGTCGGTCACCTGGTCGAAATCGCCGCACCCGAGCAATTCGAAGTCAAACGCGGCAAGTGGTCATTCGCCCACCTTCCGGTCATCCCCCCGCACTTCGACCTGCGCCCCATCGACCGCAGCGCTGATCGCCTGAAGCTGCTCACCCGCCTGATCAAGCGCAAAGACATTGACGGCCTGATCAATGCCTGCGACGCAGGCCGCGAAGGCGAACTGATCTTTCGGCTGATTGCCCAGCATGCCAAAGCGAAACAGCCCGTACGCAGGCTGTGGCTGCAGTCAATGACGCCCAGCGCGATCCGCGAAGGCTTTGCCAAACTGCGCGATGACCAGCAGATGATGCCGCTGGCCGACGCCGCGCGCTGCCGCTCCGAAGCCGACTGGCTGGTCGGCATCAATGGCACGCGCGCCATGACCGCGTTCAATTCACGCGACGGCGGGTTTTTCCTCACCACCGTGGGTCGTGTGCAAACGCCCACGCTGGCGATCGTGGTCGAGCGTGAAGAGCGCATCCGCAAGTTCAAGCCGCGCGCCTACTTCGAAGTCAAAGCCAGTTTCCAAGCCAAGGCCGGCACCTATGAAGGGCGCTGGTTCGATCCGGCCTTTCAGAAAAGTGCCGATGCCGATGCCCGTGCCGAGCGCATCTGGGACGAAGCCAAGGCGCGCAGCATTGTCGACGCCTGCCGAGGCAAGACCGGCCTAGTCGAGGAAGAATCCAAGCCCTCCAGTCAGGCGTCCCCTGCGCTCTTCGATCTCACCAGTCTGCAACGTGAGGCGAATGGCCGATTCGGCTTTTCGGCCAAGACGACGCTCGCACTGGCCCAGGCGCTGTATGAACGCCACAAGGTGCTCACTTACCCGCGGACAGACTCCAAAGCGCTGCCTGAGGACTATGTTGGTACGGTGAAGCAGACGCTTGACATGCTCAACGACGTGCCGCCCTACGGCCAGTTCTCTGCGCAAGTCCTGAAGAACGACTGGGTCAAGCCGGCCAACAAGCGCATCTTCGACAACGCGAAGGTGTCGGATCACTTCGCCATCATCCCGACGCTGCAAGCGCCCAAGGCGCTGTCGGAAGCCGAGCAGAAGGTCTACGACCTCGTGGTCAAGCGCTTCCTGGCGGTGTTTTTTCCGCCGGCCGAATTCAGGGTCACCACCCGGATCACCACAGTCGAATCACACGCCTTCAAGACCGAAGGGCGCGTGCTGGTGAACCCCGGCTGGATGGCCATCTACGGACGCGAAGCCGTCGAGGCACGGGCGGCCAAAGAAGGCGAAGAAGCCACCGCGGGCAACTTGGTGGCAGTCGATCCCGGCGAGCGGGTGGCCACCACGGCGATCGAGGCGTTGTCGCTCGCCACCCGACCGCCCGCACGCTTCAACGAAGGCACCCTGCTGTCGGCCATGGAGGGCGCGGGCAAGCTGGTCGATGATGAAGAGCTGCGCGAGGCCATGGCGGCCAAGGGGCTGGGCACGCCGGCCACGCGTGCCCAGGTGATCGAAGGGCTGATCAACGAGAACTACCTCATTCGTGAAGGTCGCGACCTCATCCCCACGGCCAAGGCCTTTCAGCTGCTGACCCTGCTGCGCGGCCTGGGGGTGGCGGAGCTCACCATGCCGGAGCTCACCGGTGAATGGGAATACAAGCTGTCGCAAATGGAGCGCGGTCACCTTGACCGGGACGCCTTCATGGGCGAAATCGCCGAAATGACGCGGCATATCGTCGAGCGCGCGAAAGGCTATGGCACCACCGATGTGCCCGGCGATTACGCCACGCTTACCCAGGCGTGCCCCCGATGCGGGCAGGTCGTGCGCGAGAATTACCGGCGCTTTGCGTGCAGCGCCTGCGACTGGTCAATCACCAAGTCGCCCTCATCGCGGCTGCTCGAGCCGGCCGAGGCCGAAGAGCTGATGCACAACAAGGTCATCGGACCGCTGCATGGGTTCCGCAGCAAGATGGGTCGGCCCTTCTCGTCCATGCTCAAGCTGGTCGAACCCGACTGGAAACTCGAGTTTGATTTCGGCCAGAGCGACGCTCAGGAGAACGAAGAGCCGGTCGATTTTTCGGGGCAGACTGCCCTGGGTGCCTGCCCTCGCTGCGCCGCCCGCGTCTTCGAGCACGGTATGAGCTATGTCTGCGAAAAATCGGTCGGGCCTGAGCGCACCTGTGAGTTCCGCTCAGGCAAGGTGATTCTGCAGCAGCCGATCGAACCGGCACAAATGACCAAGCTCCTCACCGAGGGGAAGACCGACCTGCTCGACGGCTTTGTCTCGTCGCGCACGCGGCGTCGATTCAAGGCGTTCCTGGTGCGCCAGCCCGATGGCAAGGTGGGCTTTGAGTTTCAAGCGGCCGGTCCGCGGGCAGGGGCACGAGCGGGCAAGGGCGTGCGTGCTGGCACCGAGGCGCCGTCAGATGCGGGGGCGTCCGGGGCTGATGCGCAGGCCGCAGCCTCAAGTGATACGCCGCAGTCCGGCACAACGGCCCCGAGCGCCGGCAAGGCGAGCCGAGGCACACGGGGCAGCGCAGCCATGGCTGCCACCCGCAGCGTCGCGGGCACGGGCACTGGTACCAAGACGGTCGCAAAGCCAGCCACCCGAACCACCGCCAAGAAGCCTGCTGGCGGTGCCGGCACCGCCAGCCGGACTGCCGCCAAACCGGCCAAGCCAGCGACCAAATCAGCTGCCGTGCGCAGCGCCAAAGGATCCGGTCAGGCCTGACGACCCACCGGGGCCGCCCACAACTGGAGCGCCACCCGCTCGGTGTCGGTGAGCGTCTCCCAGGGGCGCTCTGCCTCGCGGTCCCAGATCATCCGCCCATACAACTTGGCCAGCACCGAGACTTCCCGCGACAGGACCGCCTCGGCCCCCGTCGCAGGCTGGGCCGCGCGAGCGCGATTGATAGCGGCTTCAAGTGCGCCGATGGTCAAAACGCGTGGCGCCGGCGACGCGAAGTCAGTGAATGGGGTGGTCATGGTGCACGACTGGGTCAGACGCGAGCCGAATCACGGCGCGGGACGGTCACGGTAGCACGGCCGGGTTCTGGGAGGCGACTGGCCGCTCGTGCTGTATACCGCCACGGAGACACCGGCGGGGCCCCGGCGGGCCCGGTATGCCGCCCTGCCCCGCCTGCATACCGCGCCGCGCACCGCCTGGCCCCTGTTCGCTTCCGTGGACTGCTCGATCGAGCCGGTTCAGCCGGCTCAGGCGCCCGGTCTGCCGTCCGTGCATACCGGCCGTCCATCGCCTTGCATCTCAAATCCACAGTCCTGTATCGATCCCCGTCCACCGGGACAACGCCGGCGCCGTTAAGCCCAGGATGGATGCCTGTTTTTCATCGCCCAATGCCCCGTCAGGCTGCACGCCTCGGATCTGCACGGCCCCTGGGACAGTCGAGACGGACTGGGTCTTTGCCTACGGCTCGCTGATCTGGAACCCCGGCTTTGACTTTGCCGAGGCTAACCTCGCCCGAGTCCACGGCTATCACCGCTCGTTTTGCATCAGTTCGACCCGATACCGCGGCACGCCCGAAGCGCCAGGCGTGGTGCTGGGTCTCGATCGGGGTGGCTCGTGCATCGGCATGGCATTCAAGTTGCGCCAGCAAACGCGGCTGGCTGCCCTGGAAGCTCTCTTTGAACGCGAGATGACCGGGGGTGTATACGTGGCCCGCGTCGTCGCGGTCTGCGT
>CANHUQ010000258.1 GCA_947463885.1 Burkholderiales bacterium | reverse complement strand
CTTCCTCGGCCCCGACGTTGACCCCTGATCGTTTTGCATTGCGACGGGAAACCCACTTCGATGCGCGAGTGGTCCGCTGTTACACACAACGCGCACACAGCGTGCTCGAAATGTTCGAGCGTTCGCGCGCACGCGGTCCGCTGCGTGACGCACTCATCTTTGAAGGTCAACGCTGGAGCTGGCAGGCCCTCCATGAGCAAGCAGCCCGCCTGGCGCACCACATGTCTGTGCAAGGCGTGGCGCAGGGCGATCGGGTGGTGCTGTGGGTGTCGAACCGACCCGAGTTCATCCTCTCACTGCTGGCCTGCCTGCAATGTGGCGCCATTGCCGTACCCGTGAGCGTGCGGGAACAGGGTCCGGGGCTGGCATTCATCCTGGCTCAGTGCGCTGCGCGCGCGGTGGTGTATGACGATGCGCTGGCAGACCGGTTGCCCAGCGTCAACGACGCCCCGGACCTTACGCTGCGCCTGGGGGCCGATGCAGCCCGCCAGATCTGCGAGCACGCTGGACCGCAGCTTGATACCGTGCCTTCCGTGTCAGAAGAAGACACGGCAGCCATCCTGTACACCTCCGGCACCACCGGCCGCCCCAAGGGCGCCATGCTCAGCCATCTGGGGATCGTGCACTCGTCGATCCACTATGAGCAGATCATGCGCTTTGGCCCGGATGAGCGCGCAGCACTGGCCGTGCCGGCCAGCCATGTCACCGGCTTGGTCGCCCTGATCACCGCCATGTGGCAGGTGGGCGGCGCGCTGGTGATCCTGCCGCAGTTCAAGGCGTCAGAGTTCATTGCAGTCGCGGCACGCGAACGAGTCACCTACGCCATGCTCGTGCCAGCCATGTATGCGCTATGCCTGCTGCAACCTGAATTCGGTCAAGCTGATCTGTCGGCCTGGCGGATCGGCGCCTATGGCGGTGCGCCCATGCCAGAGGCCACGATTGAAACGCTTGCCCGCACGGTGCCTGGCCTGACCCTCATGAACGCCTACGGCTCCACTGAAGTGACCTCACCTGCCACCGCCATGCCCATCGGCGATCAGGCCGCACATCTGGACAGTGTCGGCAAAGCCCTGCCCTGCGTGGACATCGTGGTGGTGGATGACGACGGTATTGAAGTTGCGCCGGGGCAAACCGGCGAGCTGCTCATTGGCGGGCCGATGACCGTGCGCGGTTACTGGGACAACCCCCAGGCAAGCGCACAGGAATTCGTGGGCGGCTACTGGCGATCGGGAGATCTGGGCGCGGTCGATGCGCAGGGTTACGTGAAGATCTTTGATCGCAAGAAGGACATGATCAACCGCGGCGGATACAAGATCTGGTCGGTGGAGGTCGAAAACACGCTGGTGGGCTTTCCCGGCGTGATCGAGGCTGCTGCGGTCGGTGTGCCCTGCCCGGTGCTTGGAGAACGCGTGCATGCCTTCGTGCATGCCACGGTACCGTCACCTGATCCGGCGGCCCTGCTCGCCTGGTGCACCGAGCGCCTTGCCGACTACAAGGTGCCCGAGACGATCACCGTTCGACCCGAGCCCCTGCCGCGCAATGCCAATGGCAAGCTACTGAAACGCGAGATGCGCGGCTGGTTGCAGCCCGCCACCTGAACATCAGGCAGGCGGGCTGGTTTGTTGGAGACTCAGCGCAAGCTAGCGTTGATCTTGTCCAGCGCCGACGCACCGGGGCACAAGGCCGATTCATCGAGCCGATTGAGCGGCGTGGGCACGGTCTCGAGCGCTGCATGCAGGTCGGTTGCACGCGGATCCACATAGAGCAATCCGGTGGCAATTTCACCTGCCTCGGCCATTTCATTCATGTGGTTCATGGCGCCACGGCGATCGGTCGGGTCGTATTCCGCATGCAGCTTACGCAGCCTCATGATCGTGCCGTCGGCCTGCGGCAATTCGAGCACTTCGCCTGGGCTCGGCTCGGCGACCACTTCCTTGGCCAGGTCGATGAAATCAATCCGGCTGACGGCTTCGTTGTGAGCGCGCACATGATCGTAGCTGCGGGTACTGCCTTCGTGATTATTGAAGGCCACGCAGGGGCTGATCACGTCGATGAAGGCTGCCCCGCCATGATTGATTGCGCCCTTAATCAGCGGCACAAGCTGCGCCTTGTCGCCTGAGAAACTGCGCCCGATGTAAGTGGCACCCAACTGCATGGCGATCCCCACCAGATCGACCGGCGCATCGTTGTTGACCATGCCCTTCTTGCTCTTGCTGCCGCGGTCTGCGGTGGCCGAGAACTGACCCTTGGTCAGACCATACACGCCATTGTTTTCGACGATATAGACCATGCGCACGCCGCGACGCATCGCGTGCGCAAACTGCCCCAGACCGATCGAGGCAGAGTCACCGTCGCCCGAGATACCCAGGTAGAGCAGATCACGGTTGGCAAGGTTAGCGCCTGTCAGCACGCTCGGCATACGACCGTGAACCGTGTTGAAGCCGTGACTCGCGCCCAAAAAGTAGTCGGGGGTCTTGCTGGAGCAACCGATACCCGAGAGCTTGGCCACGCGATGGGGCTGCACATCGAGCTCCCAAACCGCCTGAATGATGGCAGCGGAAATGGAGTCATGCCCGCAACCCGCGCAGAGCGTGGAGATTTTTCCTTCGTAGTCGCGCCGGGTATACCCGACCGTGTTCTTTTCGAGGGTGGGGTGATGCAGTCGGGGTTTGGCGATGTAGGTCATTTGACAGACTCCTGAGCAACGCTGCGCACTTGCTGGGCAGCATGACGCTGCGCGTGCTCGCGAATGGCCTGGGTGATGAAACGTGCCGTGATGGGCGTGCCGTCGTAGTGCAGCACACGGACCAGCTTGGCCGGATCAGCGTCGAGTTCGTTGATGAGCAGCGTGCGCATCTGCGCATCACGGTTCTGTTCGACCACGAAGACCTGGTCATGCGCGTTGATGAACTCGGCAACACTGCGGGGAAAGGGAAACGCCCGCAAGCGCATGGCGTCCACATGCACGCCTTCGGCTGCCAAGGCTTCAAGGGCCTCGTCCATGGCAGGTGCCGTTGAACCGAAATAGAGCACGCCCAGTCGTGTGCGCTGGGCGGCCGCCCTCACGATCGGAGACGGCACCAGATTGGCGGCTGTCTCGAACTTCTTGAGCAGACGCTGCACGTTGTAGGTGTAGTCGGCGCCGGTCTCGGAATAGCGGGCGTAGGCATCGCGCGTGGTGCCCCGCGTGAAATAGCTGCCCTTGCTCGGGTGCGTGCCAGGCAGCGTACGCCACGGAATACCATCGCCGTCCACATCCTTGTAGCGGCCGAAATCAAAGCCTGCGTCCAGCTGCTCAGCCGTCAGGACCTTGCCGCGATCGTAACGACGGCCATCGTCCCACTGCAGCGGCTCGCACAGTCGCTGGTTCATGCCGATGTCCAGATCGGTCATGACAAAGACCGGCGTTTGCAAACGCTCAGCGAGATCCAGCGCAGTGGCCGTGTGCTCGAAGCACTCGGCCGGGTCCTGAGGCAACAACATCACATGCTTGGTGTCGCCATGCGAGGCATAGGCACTGGACACCAGGTCGGCCTGCTGGGTGCGCGTGGGCATCCCAGTGGAGGGACCGCCGCGCTGCACGTCAACGATGACGAAGGGAATCTCTGCAAAGTAGGCCAGACCGATGAACTCGGTCATGAGCGATACGCCGGGCCCCGACGTGGCGGTGAAGGCGCGCGAGCCATTCCAGCCTGCGCCGGTGATGATGCCCACCGATGCAATCTCGTCTTCTGCCTGCACGATCGCGTAGTTGGCCTCACCCGTCTTGGGGTCGTGGCGGAATTTTTTGCAGTAGGACTGGAAGGCCTCAGCCACCGACGACGAAGGCGTGATCGGGTACCAGGCACACACGGTGGCACCGCCATACACCGCGCCCAGTGCTGCTGCGGCATTGCCCTCCATGAAAATCCGGTCGCCCACCGCATCGGCGCGCCGCACGCGCAGTCCGATCGGTGCAGCCAGATGCTCCTTGGCAAACGAGCGCCCCGAATGCAGCGCACGCACATTGGACTCAAGCAGCCGCTCTTTGCCCTTGTATTGCTCGGAGAACAGTTTCTCGATGACCTCGGCATCGACTTCCATCAACACCGACAACGCACCCAGCACCATGATGTTCTTGAAGAGCGTGCGCTGACGCGGGTCTTCATAGGCTGCGTTGCAAATCGCCGTGACCGGCATGCCGATGACATGGATGTCCTCGCGAAACGCGCTCGGCGGCAGTGGCCGTGTGCTGTCGTAGAACAGGTAACCACCCGGCTCGATCTCGGCCAGGTCCTGCGCCCAGGTCTGCGGATTCATCGCAACCATCATGTCGATGCCACCGCGGCGACCCAGCCAACCGCGCTCGGTCACTCGCACCTCGTACCAGGTGGGCAGGCCCTGGATGTTGGACGGAAAGATGTTGCGCGGGCTGACCGGCACACCCATGCGCAGAATCGATTTGGCGAACAGCTCATTGGCTGAAGCCGAGCCCGAGCCATTGACGTTGGCGAACTTGATGACGAAGTCGTTGACTGCCTCGATCCGCTTCATGCCGTGGCCTCCGTGCGCGCCGTGGCCGCGCCATCCCGGCAGGCCGAGCCCGCCTTAGTGGTGTTGAACAGGAACTTCTGCATATCCCACGCACCGGTCGGGCAGCGCTCTGCACACAGTCCGCAATGCAGGCAGACATCCTCGTCCTTGACCATGACCCGATTCGTCTTGAGCAACTGGCTCACGTAAAGGTCCTGCTCGGTGTTGGTGGCAGGCGCCTTCAGGCGCGTACGCAGTTCTGCCTCGTCACCGTTTTCAGTGAACGTGATGCTGTCCATCGGGCAAATGTCGACGCAGGCGTCGCATTCAATGCACAGCTTGTCGTTGAAGACGGTCTGGACATCGCAATTGAGACAGCGCTCGGCTTCCTGGTAAGCGGTCTTCAAATCGAAGCCCAGTTCAACTTCGACCTTGATGCTGGCCAGCGCCTTCTCGGCTTTTTCCCAGGGCACTTTGTGGCGCAGATCATTGCTAACAGAGTTATCGTAGCTCCACTCGTGAATCCCCATCTTCTGGGAGACCAGATTGACCT
>CANHUQ010000257.1 GCA_947463885.1 Burkholderiales bacterium | reverse complement strand
CCCCCGCGGGTTTTCACACGCGGTGGTTGCACGCGGCGCCACGCAAGTACGCATTGCCGGGCAAATCGGCGTGGTACGTGGTGAGCCCGGGGTGGCAGCGGATGCTGACATGGGCATGCAGTGGGCTCAGGCGCTGGCCAACCTTGTGACCGTACTGAACGCTGCGGGCGGCAGACCCGAGCATCTGATCATGCTGCGCGCCTATGTCACCGACATCGGCGAGTTCAATCGAGCAGGTGCTGCCGTGGGCAAGGCCTGGGCGCAGACCTTGGGCAAACACTTCCCGGCCATGACCCTGGTGCAGGTGAGTGCGCTGATTGATCCGGCGGCCAAGGTTGAAATTGAGGGCGAAGCGCTGCTGCCCTGAGGAACTGTCCAAGGCCATGGCGCGCCAGAGCGCGTGTGGTCCTTGAGCGCATCGCAAAGAATGCTTTTTATGGTTGATTCTTAATGGTCGAACAGGTCATGCCCCCTACCGAATATCGCGTTGCGTCCGGCAAGCGCCGGCACCCCCGTCGTCAACTGCTCAAAGCTGGGCTGGCGGTGGGCATGTTGCCAGGCCTGGTGTCTGCGCAGGCGCCTGCCTGGCCATCCCGACCGATCACGATGATCGTGCCCTTTCCGCCGGGCGGCGTGACGGACCTCGTGGCACGCGAGCTCGCCAAGCGGCTGTCTGAGTCGCTCAATCAATCGGTTGTGGTTGAAAATCGAGCAGGGGCTGGCGGCAACATTGGAACGCAGGCTCTGGCCCGTGCGCAGCCCGATGGCTACACGCTTGGGGTGCTCACGGTGAGTGCCATGTCCATTGCACCGTATGTTCACAAGTCGCTCGGGTTTTTACCCGCGAAGGACTTCACCCCGATCACTAATGTCGTGAATACGCCTGGCGCCATCATTGCCGGCAACAAGGTTCCGTTCAACACTTTCCAGGAATTGGTCAAAGCGGCGCAGGCCAATCCAGGCAAAATCAGCTATGCAAGCGTCGGGATGGGCTCCATTCCGCACCTCACCGCCGAGATGCTCTCGCGCGATGTCGGTATCCGCATGAACCACGTGCCATACAAAGGCGCCGCGCCGGCCATGCAGGATGTGCTTGCGGGTGTAGTGGACCTTTCTTTTGAAACGGCGCTCACCAACGTGGTGACCCAAAGTGCGGCGGGCAAGGTCAAGGTGTTGGCCATCACCGGGCCGCAGCGGGTCAGTGCCTTGCCACAGGTGCCCACGGTGGCAGAGTCGGGGTATCCCGGTTTCAGCGCGCAGGGATGGTTTGGCTTTTTCGGTCCTGCCGGGCTGCCTCCGCAGATCACCCAGCGGCTCAACGACATTGCCACTGCCATGCTGCGGGATCCTGCGCTCAAAGACCGCTTTGAAAAACTCGGCATTCAGGCTGATCCGGGCACACCCGCGCAGTTCGCCCGCTTTATGCAGGAGCAGGACCGGCTCTGGTCGGGCGTTGCAACGGGGCTGAATCTGCAACTGGACTGACGGGCATTCGGTTGAACAGTCAGGACCTCATCACACGCTCCATCACGCGCCCCGCTCACGCAGGGCGTGTCTTGCCTCTGGGCGATGCCTGCGCCCCTTCTCCTTGAACAGACCCCTCCTTGAACAGGACTGCAAACCGATGATTTTCTACTCCAACTGGCGATCGCTGGCGGCCTATCGCGTCAGGGTTGCCTTCGCACTGAAAGGCATTGCGCACACGGTGACGCCGATCGATATGCTGGGCGGCGAGCATCTGCTGCCGGCATTTCGCGCGGTTAACCCTCAGGCCGTACTGCCAGCGCTGGTGCTGGACGATGGCCAGGTGTTGTTCCAATCGATGGCCATTCTTGAGTATCTCGATGAAATCGCTCCGCAGCCGCCCTTGCTGCCGGCTGACGCCGCAGGTCGTGCGCGTGTCCGCGGATTAGCTCAGATCCATGCGGCGGATTCGCATCCGCTGTTGGTGCCGCGTGTGCGTCAGTTTCTGCAAAAAGAGGCTGGCATGGACGACGCCGGTCTGCAGCGCTGGATCGCGCGTGCCTTGACCACCGGGCTGCAGGCCATCGAAACGAACCTGGTGACTTCACCCCAGACCGGCACCTACTGCCACGCAGACCAGGTGACGCTGGCCGACATCTGCCTGTCGTCTCATCTGTTGGCGATGATGTTCTTCAAGATCGACGACGCGGCCTTTCCGACCGCCGTCGCGATTCATGAGCGCCTGATGGCATTGCCGGCCTTTGCCGATTCGCATCCGCTCAGGCAGCCGGGGGCGCCAAGCTGAGTGCATGCGTGCTCAGCGCTCAAACCGCCTGAGCACGTTATCCAGGATGCGGGAGATGTCGTTGTTAAAGCCATTCACGGGCAGGCTTCCGCAAAAGGTGATGGAACCCACGGAAAACACCTCCCCACCGCCCGGGCACTCAAACCACGTCATGTCCGCGCGAATCAGTTCTTTGTGGGTCTGCCCCGGGATGGTGGTGATGTGAGTCAGCTGCTCCTCCGGGACAAGCGTCCAGGGCGCTTCAGGCGGATGATTTTCCGAGGCAGCAATCACGATCGCGTTGTCCGGTGAGCCCAAACGCTTGTCGACCCGGTCGAGTTCAAACCCGGCCGCCCCATGACCGGAAAAGCCCTCGCCACCGACCGTATCGGCGTTCACCCCTTCCAAAATCCAACTGACCTTGGGGTTGGTGCGTGCCTGCGGATCCACCCGGTAGTACGACCCCACGAAATTGCCCTGAGCCGTGAAGCCCACGCCCACCAGCTTTTGCGGCGGCCGGGCATTGCGACGCCACAGTCCCCCGTACTGCCCATCAAACTGGTTGTAGTACTCGCCTGGCTCGGCGGCCCAGGCGCGAATACCGCCTTCGCCTCGTCGAATCTCAATGATGCCTTCGCGTGACGGGTCGAGTGCGATCTTCCAATAAAAGCCGTTCCCTCCGAGATACACCAGTCTGCCGCCCGAATCGCGATAGGACTGCAATGCATCAAGCATGCGCGGTGTGTGGTACTCCGGATGCGAGCCCGTCACGATGGCACGGTAGGGCTTGAGCAACGCCAAGCCTTCCTGATCCAATTCAGCGTCGGTGATCAGGTCGACCTCATAACCCTTGTGCGCGAGCCACATCAGCAGATGGCTGTCGGCAGGGTAATGACGCAGCCCCGATCCGCGTATCTCCGGATACGGGTAGGTGAAGTAGCCCATGCGCACGTTCAGCATCGGCCGGCGCCAGGTCACCAGAGCAATGCCCGAGCCATCGGTGTGATAGTTGTAGGTGGATAGACCGAAGTCCCGGTGTTCGCCTGGGTTGTACGGGTAAGCCCCCCAGGCTTTTGCCTGGTCGATGTACGCCTTGCGCCATGCGGGGTCATTCATCCACTCGGGCCGCGCATGGTTGCCGTACACCGTATAGGTGTAGGTTGAAACCAGCACGGCAATCCTGGCGTGTGACGTGCCCTGTTTCGGGACCACGAAGAACGGGATGTTCTCTTCGATCTCTCCGGCTTTCAGCACCAGCGCATACGCGTCCGATTTGAAGTCGTCAGGAATAGTGACCGCATGGGTGGCCGGCCACTTGCAATCATCCAGATCATCGTCATGAAAATGAATCGCGCCGTACTGTTGGGGCGCATGTCGGAAGCAATGTTCCTTGCCTGTCCAGAGCGCGCCGCACACCGCGCGGGTGGGCGTGTTGATCAGCAGGCCGTGATGCTGATGGGGTCCGATATCGACGATGCGCTGGGTATGCATCTCTTGAGAGAAGTCCCAGGCTCCTATGCATCCGTCGACCATTTCACCTGCACGCACGCGGGCAATGTCCTCGTCCGACAGTACACGTGAAAACAGCAGAGGCCGCTCTATGCGGCCATTCAAAGTATCCAACGGCGCCAGATCGCTTGCGCTCGCGATACTCATACGGCGCGACGGTGCTTGAAGAGCGGGAGCGGACGAAAGCCCAATCGCCACCTCGTCTGCGCTTTCGCTTGCGGCGGATGGCGCCATTGAGAGCTTCAATCTTGCGCTGGTCGAGTCAACGATCACCGTGACACTCGTCCACGTATTCAAACGTACCGGTGACGGGCTATCGATGGTGACGTTGCCACCAGTGGTGCCGACCGTACCGCGCACGATCAGCTCCGGAGTGAGTTCCAAAGCAATGCCCAATCCCATGGCATCGAGGCAAGACAGAATCGCCTGGCGACGAGGCAGCTTGAGCGTCGGATAGATGGAAACCGACAAGGTGCATTCAGTCGCCTGCTCCAACATGCCCGGTGCGCCTACAACGCCATACGAGCCGATCGGGACGATCTGCGCAGTAGGCTCGGCAAGTGTGTTCACAGTGAGCGCGACAGGCTCACTCGTGACTCCGCCAATCTCTGGATTTGGATCGGCACTGCGAACCCGGACGACGTGCGCGCAAACCGAAGCATCGGTCGCATTCGCCACGTGAAAACGCAGTGTCTGTCCCGGGCGGACGGATAAACGTTCGGCGTAACCGGTGAGAGGCAGCACGGCGCTTCTTTCATGGGAAGTCAGGTGGGCGCGATGGTGCCGTCTGTTGCGGCATGCGGTCAAGGCAGCGCTCGCTCTACCGATACGGGGTGTCCTCTGACTCAAGCGCAGCAGGAACAGTCACTGCGCAGCTGACGATCCCTCAGCAGACTGAGTGCATCGGGCTTAGTCGCAATCCGAGTCGAACGGGGTGTGCCCCTGCGCCGATACATTCCCACGATCCATTGACCAGGATCGGGTCTCTCTTGAACCAGCCCTTTCATGTCAGGAGCGCTTCATGAAATTTCCCGCATCAACCCTCAACGCTGCGATCGCTGTGGCCTGCCTGTTGACCTCGACCGCGCATGCGGCGGTGATTTCGTTTACTGATCTCAAAGGCACATGGAGCAACGCCAATCCGGCGGCCAACATCGATTCCAATTCCGGGACGGGGGCACTCGCGAGCGTGCGCTGGGGCAACTCAGGTAGCGCAAACAGTGGTTACGACTTTCAGACGGTGGGCACTGCCAGCGTGTCTGTTCCGCCTTCGCCATCGAGTATCTTCGACTTGGGCACGTTTACGCACTTCAATCGACCCGTGTTCGAT
>CANHUQ010000256.1 GCA_947463885.1 Burkholderiales bacterium | reverse complement strand
CCCACATCTTCATGCGGATAAGGCGTGACGCGCAACTGGCGCTGCACGATCTCTGAGGGTTTGGCAGAGAGCTTCTTCAGCCGCTCTTCATTGCGCATGAAGGCATGTGCAGCAGAGTCCATGGAGCGCATCCAACCCGGTACCCAGGCGGCGCCCAATTCGATGGCACCCCACTTCAGGTTCGGGAATTGATCGAAGACGCCATCGAAGATCAGCGTGGCAATCGTTTGCATGGCCGACGTGGGAATCGGCATGTAACTGACGGAGGTGAAATTGTCGTCGCCACCGTGAAAGTCGGGTACAGGGGGCAGACCGTTGAGCTTGTAGACCGGGTCCAGTTTTTCTTCGCCGCCCACGTGAAAGAGGATCGGAATGCCAGCTTCCTGCGCCATGGCCCAGACCGCATGCAGCCCGATGTGGCTGGGTGAATGCTTGCGTGGCCGCATGGAGGGCACCATGAGCGCCTTGGCGCCTAGGCGGATCGCCTCACGCGCGCAGGCCTGCGCACGCTCGAAATCCTCCAGCGGGATATAGGCTGTGGCCAGCAACCGGCGATCGACGCTGCAGAAGTCGGTCATCATGCGATTGTGAGCATCGGCCGCTGCGTAGCACATCTCCAAGTCGTCACTCTGGTCCAGGCCGAAATTGCCCAGGCAGAATGTCGTGAACACGAGCTGACTGGCAAAGCCCAGCAGGTCCATCGCATGGGGGCGATCTTCGCGAATGAACGATCCGTGCGCCTCGTAGTTTTTGCGCAGCAGGATGTTGGCGTCGACCCCCGCGCGAAATGACGGCTCTGCGTGGGCCTCGCGTGAACGGCCGGGGCGGTTGCGAATCTGCACCCGCTTGGCAAAGGCCTCGGAGCGCTTGAAGCGCGTCAACAGGCGTGGGTCAAAGTACGGTTCCAGGCAGTCATCAAGTTCCATCAGATGGCTGTCGGCGTCATGAATCATCCGGCCGCTGGCATAGGACATGGCAGTCTCCCCTTGTTGGGATGACTATACCGCCGATGCCGGGTTGCCGAAACTCGATCGCCGCAGCGCTCCAGCGTGCTCTGGCCTGCCAATTGCTTAGGGATGCAACGCGCTCAACTTGAGCAGATTCGAGGCGAAATGGCCTCGTCGCGGTGCAGCGCGCCCCGCACACAGTAAGACATGCAGCGTCGCAGAGCCCCGAACTGGTGCGGCCTGCGACCCGTAGCTGAGCCGATTGCAGCATGAACTCAAGGCCATTCCATGACCGACCTGACCGAGTTGAAGCGCTTCATTGATCACCTTTATGCGAAGTATCGCGACGACGACTCGGGGGCCGTGGCCACCTACATTCCTGAGCTTGGCAAGGCCGACCCGAATCGATTCGGAATCTGCGTGGTGTCGACTGATGGCCAGGAAGTGTCAGTGGGTGACGTCGATGCGCCGTTCACCATCCAGTCGATCTGCAAGCCGCTCGCCTTTCTTATGGCGCTTGATTCGCTGGGACATGATGAAGTGCTCTCCCATGTAGGGGTCGAACCTAGCGGAGATGCATTCAATTCCGTGGAACTGAATCCGCGCAACCGCCGCCCCTTCAATCCGATGATCAACGCCGGGGCGATTGCGGTCGCATCATTGATCAAGGAGGACTCGCCTGAAGCGGGCGTCGCGCGCTTTGTCGAGACGCTCAGCCGTGCGGCAGGGCGCACGCTGCAACTGGATCAGGCTGTTTTGGCCTCTGAGGCGCAAACCGGGCACCGCAACAGGGCGATTGCGCATTTGTTGCACAACTTCGATGTGATCGACGATCGGATCGAACACACCTTGCATCAGTACTTTGCGCAGTGCTCAGTTCTGCTGAACACGCGTGATCTGGCCACCATTGGCGCCACCCTGGCCAATACCGGTGAACACCCCACCACCGGCCAGGAGGTGTTCGGTTTCAATCATATTCGGCACACGCTCGCCGTCATGTTTGCGTGCGGCATGTATGACTTTGCAGGCGAGTGGCCCTATCGGGTGGGCGTACCCGCCAAGAGTGGGGTGTCGGGCGGAGTGCTCGCAGTCATCAACCGGCAGTTGGGCGTTGCGGTGTACTCACCCCGCATCGACGAGCGCGGAAATAGCGTGCGCGGCATTAAGGTATGCACCGATCTGGCCGAGGAGTTTGGCCTGCACGCGTTTGACGTCATGAACTTTGGTTCGAACTTCGTGCGTGCACTCTAGGCCTGAAACTTGAGCGAGGTGGATGAGCCGTCATCGCTTGGCGCGCAGCTGAGCCCACTGTTCATCATTCCAGCCCAACAGATCCTCGGCACCGGAGGTGCGCAGGTGGCTGCCGCCATCGATGGTGACCATCTCTCCATTGATGTAGCTCGCATGATCGGACACCAGAAAGCTCGCCAGATTGGCCAGTTCAAGGTGTTCGCCGACCCGGCCCGCCGGATTGCGCAATCCTTCGGCATCACGGCCACCCGGGCGCAACTGACCCCAGGCGCCTGGGGTCGGAAAAGGCCCCGGTGCAATCCCAACCAGTCGAATCCCTTTGGGGCCCCACTCGACCGCCAGACTGCGAATCATGGCCAGGTGCGCCGATTTCGCCATGGCAGAGGGCACCGTGAAGGCGCGTCCCGTGATGGTTGACGTCGACAGGATGCCCAAGGCCACGCCCGGGCGCTGCTGCGTGATCCATCTGCGGCCACACGCCAGCGTGCAGTACATCGCACCGTGCAGGGTAGGGGCCAGAATGGCGTCGGCAGCGCGTGCTGACAGATGTTCGGTCTGTGCAATGAATGTCGCCGCAGCGTTGTTCACCAGCACATCAATCGGGCCTTCCTGCCAGGCCGTTTCGATCATCTGTTCGACTGCATCCGCCTGACGGATGTCGCAGGCCAGGGTCTGAACCGTGGCGCCGCATGCCTCACGGATGGTTTGCGCGGTCCCGGTCAGCACCTCAGCCCGGCGTCCGCTCAATACGAGCGATGCGCCCAACTCGGCAAATCGGCGGGCCATGGATGCGCCCAGTCCAGTGCCGCCGCCGGTGATGAGGATGCGCTTGCCTGCGAGAAGGTCGGGTTGGAACATCTCGGTGCTTGATGTGGTCGAATGAAGTGGTCGGATGAAAAGGGATCGCGTGATTACTTGGGCTGCAGGCCCGCCTGGTCTGCGACCTTGCGGAATCGATCGATCTCACGACGCTGGTAGTCGCCGAATTCCTTCGGGCCAAGCATGAGCGGCGTGGTGGTGTTGGCCGCCTGATAGGCTTTTCCTTCGGGCGAATTCATGGCCACGCGAACCGCTTCGGCGAGCTTGGCCGTGATGTCATCGGGCGTTTCGGAGCGCACGAAAAAGCCCGCCCAGGTGTAGGTTTCGAACTCAGGAAATCCTGATTCCTTGACGGTCGGAACGTCGGGAAACTTGGGGTCGCGTTTTTCTGCCGTGATGGCAATCGCGCGCAGCCTACCTTCACGCATGAGTGGTGCCACGCCGCTCAAATCATTGGTGCCGACTTCGAGCTGCCCACCGATCAGGTCGGTTTGCATCTGTGCACCGCCCTTGTAGGTCACGTGATTGACCTCAAAGCCACCGACCAGCCCCAGCCATGTGGCAATCAGCATGTAGCCTTCAGAGTAATTGCCGATATTCACAGGTCGTTTCTCGCGGCGGGCGGCTGCGACCAGATCGGCCACCGAGCGGATCGGTGAGTCAGGTCTCACCAGAATGGCGGCCGGGCCTGCGAGCATGCCGTGTACAGCCCGAAAGTCTTTGAGCGGGTCGTAGGGCAGGCTCTTGGACAAGACGAAGTTCACGGCCATCGGCGAATTGCTGCCGATGAAGAGCGTATGTCCGTCGGCCGGTGCTGCCTTGACGGCCAGAGCAGCCACAGCGCCGCTGGCGCCAGGGCGGTTGTCGACTACGACCGGTTGACCGAGGTGCCGACCGATGCCCTCTGCATAGGCGCGTGCGCCACTGTCTGAGCCGCTGCCCGCAAGGAACGGCACGATGATGCGCAAGGGGCGCGAAGGAAATGCAGCCGACTGCGCCCGGGCATGTCGCGCGGCCATGGGCAGAATGAACGGGGCCGCCAGGGCTGCGGCGGTCAAGCTCAGGAGTCGTCGTCTCACGTGGCGTCTCTCAGTCGATGGATTAAACAGTGAGTGGGTGCTCGTTGGACCAATGCAAGCGTTGTTGGTCGTGGCGAATGAAAAGCAAGAAAAGGGCAGGTCACTTAGGCTGAATGCCGGCGGCTTCGGCCACTTTTTTGAAGCGCTCGAACTCCTTGCGTTGGAAATCGCCGAGCTCCTTCGTGTGCAGCATCATGGGCGCCCCCGCGTTAGCGTTCTGGTACACCTTGCCCTCGGGAGAAAGCAGAGCGGCGCGCACGGCATCGGCCAGTTTGTTCGTGACGTCATCGGGCGTTTCAGCACGCGCGAAGAGCGAGGCGAACACATAGGTTTCGAAGTCGGCGTAACCCAGCTCTTTCATGGTGGGCAGATCGGGGTACTTCGGGTCACGCTTGTCGCTGGTAATGGCCATGGGCCGAATCCGACCGTCCTTGGCCAGCGCGGCAATCCCGCTCGAATCATTCATGCCCAGATCCAGCTGGCCGGCTGCCACATCGGTCTGCATCTGCACACCGCCCTTGTAGGGCACATGATTGATGGGCACGCCGCTGACTGCACCCATCCAGGTGGCCACCAGCATGTAGCCGTCGGAATAGTTGCCAACGTTCAGCGTCTTTTTCTCGCGCCGTGCCGCAGCCATGAGGTCGGGCAGCGTCTTGTAGGGTGTATCGCCCTTGGCGATGATGGTGGCGCCGCCGTAGGACAGGCCATGCACCGGCCGGAAGTCCTTGAAGGCATCGTAGGGGAGGCCTTTCGTGATGACAGGCATCACACACATCGGCGAGGTGCTGCCCAGCAGTAGCGTGTGTCCGTCGGCCGGTGCCTGCTTCACCAGCTGGATGGCCAGCAATCCGCTGCCACCCGGACGGTTTTCGATGATCACCGGCTGACCCAATACCCGGCTCATGACTTCGCCATAGGCACGCGAGGCACTGTCCGAGCCGCTGCCAGCGTTGAACGGCACGATGATACGGATGGGTTTGGAAGGGAACGTGGACTGTGCGTGTGCGCGGTGTGCCACCAGCGGTGAT
>CANHUQ010000255.1 GCA_947463885.1 Burkholderiales bacterium | reverse complement strand
CTTCTGCTGCCGCCACCGCAGGAGCTGCCGCTTCGGCCGGCAGCGCGGTGGCCGGTGCTGCATCGGCATTGCCTTCGGCAGCAGCCCCCAAGTCCGACGCCAAGCCGTCTACGCCCGCAGCCTCGGGCACCGGCAGCGCAGGTTCAGCGGGTGGCGCAACGGGCGGCGGTGGTCCGCTGCGCGCGTTCAGAGACCGCCTGGAGCGAGACCTGGCCTTTACTGAATCGCAGCGCGGTCAGCTCGACGGCATTTTTTCCGCCATGCGTGAGCGCTTTGCCACGGTTCGCGAAGCGCCCGAGGCTGATCGCCCCAAGCTGATGGAAACCTATCGCGCCGAGCTGCGTGCGCGTATCAACGACATCCTGGACGACACCCAGAAGAAGAAATACGCCGAAATCCTGGTCGAACTGGCTGGACGCAATGTCTCGCGCGGCCGGGTGTTCATCGCAGGGCCTGACGGTAAACCCATGCCAGTCGATGTGCGTCTGGGCCTGTCCGACGGCGTGGCCACCGAACTCATCGGCACCATCGGCGAGCGCAAGCTGGCCGAAGGCGATCTGGTCTACGTGGGCGTCGTGGGGGCTGCCAGCAAACCTGGTCCTGCCACGCCGCCGATGCGCCCGGCGGGGCCGCGACTCTGAGTCGCGCGGACCAACGATCGAGGCACTGGCTTCATGAACGCCGAAATCCGCTCAGCCGATCTCCCCGCAGGCGATCCCCACGCCGCTGATGCGCCTGCCATGGATGCGCGCGCACCCGATGCCGCGCAGCCGCTGATCCGCTGCGAGGCGTTGGCCAAGCGCTATGAGGTGGGCGGTGGCACGGTCCATGCGCTGCGTGAGCTCACCTTGTCGGTCAATGCCGGCGAGTTCGTCGCCGTCATGGGCCCCAGCGGATCGGGCAAGTCGACGTTCATGAATCTGGTGGGCTGCCTCGATCAGCCCAGCACTGGGCGCTACTGGCTGGCCGGCGAGCCGGTCGACTCCATGAACCGGGACCAGCTCGCGGCCATTCGCAACCGGCTCATCGGCTTCGTCTTTCAGCAGTTCAATCTGCTGCCGCGCACCAGTGCCCAGGACAACGTTGAGCTGCCGCTGCTGTATGCCGGCGTGCCGCGTGTCGAGCGTCAGGCCCGCGCGCTCAGGCGTCTGCAGCAGGTGGGATTGGGCGAGCGCCTGGACCATCATCCGTCGCAACTCTCGGGCGGTCAGCAGCAGCGCGTGGCGATTGCCCGGGCCTTGGTCAACGACCCGCAACTCATTTTGGCTGACGAGCCAACGGGCGCGCTGGATTCGCGCACCAGCATTGAAGTGATGGCGCTCATGCAGGCGCTCAACCGCGAAGGCATCACCATTGTGCTGGTGACGCACGAGGCGGATGTTGCCGCGTTTGCCTCGCGCATCATCGGGTTTCGCGACGGCCGGGTGGTGCGCGATGCCGCCAATGTCCCCCACGACGCCGCTGCGCAATTGGCTGCGTTAGAGCCCGAGCAGGGCTGACCAACAGGGCGCGCCGCATGGACCTTCTCTCCACCCTTCGGATTGCGCTGCGCTCGCTGCGCACCAATACCTTGCGCTCGGCCCTCACCATGCTGGGGATCATCATCGGTGTGGCTGCGGTCATCGCCATGATCGGCGTGGGCAAGGGCGCACAGACCCGCGTGGAAGAGCAGGTGCGCAGCCTGGGCGCCAATGTCATGGTGCTGTGGCCTTCGTCCACCAACACCGGTGGCGTGAGGAGCGGCACGGGCGGCGTGCAAACGCTGACCGAAGACGACGCCAAGGCCATTGCCCTGGAAGTGCCGGAAGTGCTGTTCGCTGCACCCACGCATCGGGCCTCGGGCCAGGTGGTGTATGCCGGGCAGAACTGGTTCGCCGCGGTGTTCGGCATCAACAACGACTTCTTCGAAGTGCGTGAATGGCCGCTGGCGGCCGGTCGCACCTTCGAGCCGGGTGAGATCGCCAGCTCCGGCAAAGTGATCATCCTGGGACAGACCGTGGCCCGCCAGCTCTTTGGCGAGGACACGCCCTTCGAGGACATGATCGATCGCACCGTGCGCCTCAGAAAAGTCCCGCTCACCGTCATCGGCATTGCTGAGCGCAAGGGTCAGAGTGCGGTGGGCCAGGACCAGGACGATGCAGTGTTCGTGCCGCTATCCACGGCGCGCACCCGGCTCTTTGGCATCGTGCAGGGCAAATTGCGTCGGATCAATTCGATCTGGGTGAAGGTGCAGCCCGGCCAGGACATGAAGAGTGCTGAAGATGGCATTCGCACGCTGCTGCGCCAGCGCCACAAGCTGTCTGCCGGTCAGGAGGACGACTTCACGCTGCGCAACCTGACCGAAATCATGCAGGCACAAGAAGCCGCGAGCAAAGCCATGACCGCGCTGCTGGCCGCCATTGCATCCGTGAGTCTGCTGGTGGGCGGGATCGGCATCATGAACATCATGCTGGTCTCGGTGACTGAACGCACGCGGGAAATTGGGCTGCGCATGGCAGTGGGTGCACGGGGCGGCGACATCCTGTCGCAGTTTCTGGTCGAGGCGGTCACGCTGTCGTGCATCGGTGGCGTCATCGGTGTGGCGCTTGGTGTCGTGGCCGCGCGACTCGTCGGCTCCTCCGCGGGTTGGCAGGTGCAGATCGAACCCACGGCGGTGGCGCTTGCCTTCGGTTTTGCTGCGCTCATCGGCATCTTCTTCGGGTATTACCCGGCGCGCAAAGCATCGCGCCTGGAGCCGATCGATGCGCTGCGCTACGAATGAACTCGCCCGAGCCTTCCATGTCCACAAGAGCCATTCCCAACGTCCTGTCCATTGCCGGCATCGATCCGTCCGGTGGCGCGGGACTCTTCACCGACCTGCGCGCGTTCGCAGCCCACGGTGTGCATGGCTGCGGCGTAGTCACCGCGCTCACCGCACAAAATTCGCAGGCGGTCACTGGTATCTCGCCGGTCGACCCGGCCTTCGTGCGCCAGCAACTCGACACGCTGTTTGCGGATGTGCGCATCCGCTCGGCCAAGATCGGCATGCTGGGTACGGCGCCGATTATCCGTGCAGTGGCCGAGGGACTGGATGCGCCACTGAAGGCTGGCCAACCTGCGCACCTGGTGCTCGATACCGTGATGGTGGCCAAGAGTGGCGATGCGCTGCTCGAGCGCGATGCCACCGCCATGCTGCTGGAGGCTGTCCTGCCTTTGGCCACGGTCATCACCCCCAATCTGCCCGAGGCGGGCGTGCTGTTGGGCCAGCGGGCGCCAGAGACCATCGCCGAGATGCGGCGTGCCGCCGAGAAGCTGCGCGAACGCATGAGCCACAGCGGCCGCCGTTGGGTGCTGCTCAAGGGCGGCCATCTGCAAGGCGATGCCATCGATGTGCTGCACGACGGCGATCGCATGCTGGAATTCGCAGCGCCTCGCATCGAGACCCGCAATACTCACGGCACCGGCTGCACGCTGTCGGCAGCCCTTGCTGCACGCCTGGCGCATGACGACGATGTCGAGCGAGCAGTCGGCGCGTGCAAGCGCTGGCTCACCGAGGCGATCCGCCGCAGCGGTGAGCTGTCTGTTGGGCAGGGCCATGGGCCGGTCCATGCCTTTCATCAACTCTGGAGTCGCTGAACCGGATGGACGCCCTCACTGCATTGCCGCTGCTGGTTAAGGCCGCCATTCTTGGCATTGTTGAAGGTCTGACCGAATTTCTCCCGATCTCCAGCACCGGGCATCTGATCCTCGCCGGCAGCCTGCTGGGCTGGCATGATGAGAAGGCCAAAGTGTTTCAGATCGCCATCCAGACCGGCGCCATGGCCGCGGTCGTCTGGTATTACCGCCGTCGGATCGCGGCTGTGCTCACCGGACTGACTTCTGACGCCCGCGCCCGCCGCTTTGCACTGAATGTCGTCATCGGCTTTCTGCCCGCTGCCGTGCTCGGTGTGCTGTTTGCCAATTCGATCAAGTCGGTCCTGTTCAAACCGGTTCCGGTCGCCGTGGCCTTCGTAGTGGGCGGCTTCATCATTCTGTGGGTCGAGGCTCGGCAGCGTCGCGCCAACGCGCCTCCGCGCATTGCGCAGGTCGATGACCTCACGCCTCTGGATGCACTCAAGCTCGGCCTGGCTCAGGCCTTCGCACTGATTCCCGGCACGAGTCGCTCGGGCGCCACCATTATTGGCGGCATGCTTTTTGGCTTGTCTCGCGCGGCCGCCACGGAGTTTTCCTTTTTTCTGGCCATTCCCACCCTGGTGGGGGCGGGGATCTACGACACCTGGAAATACCGTGCGCTGCTGGGTGTTTCCGATCTGCCGCTCTTTGCAGTCGGCCTGGTCACGGCGTTTCTCAGCGCCCTGGCCTGCGTGCACTGGCTGATTCGCTATGTGTCACGTCACGACTTCGTCCCGTTCGCGTGGTATCGGATTGGCTTCGGTGTGCTGCTGTTGCTCACCGCCTGGACGGGTGTCATCCGCTGGTCGGATTGAGCCCGTCTGTGGCTGAGGCAGCGCGGGCCGGAGGGGCGCAGGCAGCTCGCGAGGTGCTGCGCCGTGTCTTTGGCTATGACGCTTTCAGGGGCCAGCAGCAGGCGGTCGTCGAACATGTGGCTGGCGGCCATGATGCACTGGTGCTCATGCCCACGGGTGCGGGCAAGTCCTTGTGCTATCAGATCCCATCGCTGGTGCGCGCCGGCACCGGCGTGGTGGTGTCGCCGCTGATTGCGCTCATGCAGGATCAGGTTGCGGCGCTGCGTGAGAGCGGCGTGCGCGCGGAGTTCCTCAACTCGACGCTCTCACTGGCCGAGTCTCGCCGTATCGAGCAGGCGCTGAGTGCAGGCGACATCGACCTGCTGTATGTGGCGCCCGAGCGATTGCTCACCGATCGCTGCCTGGCCCTGCTTGCCTCGATGCGTATCGCGCTCTTTGCCATTGATGAAGCGCATTGCGTCTCGCAGTGGGGCCATGACTTTCGACCTGAGTACCTGGGATTGTCGGTGCTCCACGAGCGCTTTCCCGAGGTGCCGCGCGTGGCGCTCACCGCCACGGCCGATGCACTCACCCGCACCGAGATTCGTGAGCGTCTGGCCCTGCAGGATGCGCGTGAGTTCGTCTCCAGCTTTGATCGGCCCAATATCCGTTATGCGATCGTGCCCCGCGATGAGCCCAGACGTCAGTTGCTG
>CANHUQ010000254.1 GCA_947463885.1 Burkholderiales bacterium | reverse complement strand
TGGCTGGCCTCAAGCGGCACGCGCGACATCGCCTCCACCAGATGCGCGATCTGCTCAGGAGGCTGCGGGGAGCGAAAAATCGCCTGCGCAAAGCCTTCAAGCGTTGCAGTGCGATCGTTGCTCAGTGCAGCACGAAACGCTGCAACCCCTTCGCCGTTGCCCGCCGGGCCCTCGCCCAATGAGCTATCAACCAGCACCAGCGCCTTGAGCCGCGCGTCGCCAAAGCGTCGCAAGCCATGGAGCATCTCGATGCCTGCCAAAGACCAGGCCACCACGATCGGTGCCCGGCGCATCTGAGCCAGGAATTCGAAGACATCGCGGGCGCGGCGATCGGCGTCATAGCCCCGCTCCGGGATCTCGGACTCGCCATGCCCGCGCGGATCGAGCGCCCAGACCGAGCGACTGGGGGCGAAGGCCTTGAGATGCGGCCTAAAGATGTCCGCCGGCATGCACCAGCCAGGCAGAAACAACAGTGGGTCGAGCTTGGAGGCGGTACCGCCTGCTAACCAGGAGAGCCTCACGCCATCGGAGGTCCGAAAGCTGCGTCGGGTCAGGGTTGCCGGTGCTTTCACCGTCTTCCTGCCGGGTGTCTTCGCATCACCAGAAGCGGAGGGCGGGCGGCTCCAGGCGGGCGCAGACATGAGGGTGCATGCGCTCGCCGTCCCCAGGAGCAGGGCCCGTCGGGCGGGCCTGATCGATTCAGTCGGACGGACATCCTCCCGCGTCACCGGGCGAACCATGCATCCGAAATCGGTGAGGGTGGTCGCCGCACGCGGGCTCAGGGTTTGCGTCGTGCCAGGATCAAGCCTGACTTGCCGCTCTTGCCGTGATAACCGAACGGAAAATCGATGGGTTTGACCTTGCTGCCGGCCTCGCGATACGCCACCTCGAGGTCAGGCTGGGTGGCATAGGTCATGGGCTTGATCGGGATCATGTACATGCCGTAGAGATCAACCGTATAGCCCGCTGACTTCAAAAATCGCAGCGGAACGCCCGTGTCGTCCTGCACGATGATGTCGGCCGCCTTCATGATCGCCGAGCGCGTGCCGGCGAACTGCTGGTCATGCAGCAGGTACGAGGCCGATTTGATCAGCGCTGTGGAAGGCTGGCCTCCACCCAGAGCCATCTCGAGGAATTGCGGATACCAGCGCAGCTCCTTGTCGGTGGCATCGAGCCCGTAGTAGTCGAGGGTGCGGTTGGGGCCGCCCGGCTTGGCAAAGACGATTCGTGCAGCGCTGAGCGGCACGCGCGGACGTCCGACCGCCCTGGCAGGGGCTTCCGCCTTAACAGTGTTGGCTCCCGAGGGCGCATCGGTGGCGCCGGGTGCATCGCCCGCAGCGGAGGAGGCTTCACGCGCTTTGGGGTCGGGGCGCGGCGCGGGAGGCGCATTGTATTGCGCCGTGAGGGCAGGAAAGGGGTCGATCGGCTCGATGGACAGGATGCGCTGACCTGTGAGGGCCATCATCAGTGCGATGACCGGCACCGTGCCCCGGAGCTGGGGCTTGGTGAGCTGGGTCGTCATGTACGACGTGATGAAGTAGTTGCGCTCGAAAATATCCGACAAGGCATGGCGCACATCGCCCAGCATGCGTGCGAACTGGGCGTTATCGAGCTTGGCAATGTCCGGCAGCGTCCCGGCGCGCTCGAGGCTGAAGAAAACGAGCTTGGGATGGGTTGGAAAGAGTGCGTCGGCGTTCAGGAAATCCGGCCCCGAGAACGGATACAGCAAGGTGCGTTGTGCCGCATCTGGAATGCGCAATTCCGCATCGCGCCAAGTGCGCATGGCGTCCAGTCGCCGGTTCACTTCAAGCCAGCGTGATTGGGCCCACTCACGGTGCTCCTTCCATTCCGGCGTGGCCACCAGCCGGTCGACCACCGGGTGACCTGCAGGTGGCGTGACGCCTGCCAGCACCTGGGCGATCGTGTTGGGCGAGATCGGACCCGAGGTAGCGGCCTGCGCCAACGGTGCTGCGCCCGAGACCGAGGCCGGTGCTGTGCTCGTGGTCGGTGTGGAGACCGCCGGACTCTGGATCGCCTGCGCCAGTTGCACTGGTAGTGCGGCGTTGACGGTCTCTGACGCCTGCGGGGCACTGGGTGCGCCCAGGAGTGCGGCGATCACTCCGGTGCTCAGAATCCAGTTGGAGAAACGTTGCAAAATGACGGGTCGTTGCGAGTTGGACGGGCGGATCATCGGGGTTTGGGGTGCGATCGGCAGGACGCCAAAGACCGACATTGTGCACCCTGCAGCCCCATGCGGCGCAGCCGCTGGGGCGCAGAGCGATACCGCAATGTGCGTGGTGTGCTGGCTCAGGCCGTTTTCATGGCTGCGGTGAGCTTGTCGATCATCGCAGTTTCAGCCGCACTGACCCGCTCGCCGCCAAAGCCGAGGAATCCACCTTCAGTCGCAGCCTCAGAGACCTTCTTCGCAACGCCTGCCACCCATTCAGCGTAGGCCTGCGCATCGGCGGGCGACTTGGCCTGCAATGCACTCATGGCCAGCCCGAGCTGCTCTGTGGCCAGGCCCTGAAGCTTGTCGATCAGACCCTGGGGGTTCATGCCCAGACTCACCTGGCTGCGCAGAAATTGCTGACCGGCGACAGCCTCTTCGCGGGTGGAGAGCTCACGCAACAAGGCGTTGTCGGATTTCTGGGCGCCCATCACGCCTTCCATTGCTGCAAACGACTCCTTGAACGTTCCCAGACCGCTGGCACCTGCAGCTGCAACAGCCAGAGCGGCAATGTGAGGTGCATTGCGCAGGGCGTCCCACTGGGCGGAAGTGAAATCGGTTTTGGTAGCCATTGAAAATTCTCCTGTTTGGGCAGTGCTTGTGAATGAGTGACTGGATTGCTCGTTCGCGCGAAGCGAAAAATTGAATTTTCGAGCGAATCGCGCGCATCCTACCCCAAGCCTTTCCAGGCCAAGCCCTGCCCAGGTGGCTGATTAGGCTCATCGGTGAGCTTGAGACACGCGTGGCACAGCATCGGCACATGAGCGACACAAAGCGGTCGCACGACATCCGCGGTAAGCTGGCGAGATGAGTGATACATCAGCCCTGCCGCAACCGCCTGCTTCCGTGTCCCGCGGATTGGTTTATCCGTTTGAGTCGCCGGGCGACGGTCGCTCAATGGAAGTGGCGCCGGGTGTGCTCTGGATTCGCATGCCCATGCCCGGGTCTTTGAAGCACATCAACCTCTGGGCGCTGCGTGATGGCGACGGTTGGTCTTTGGTCGACACCGGTCTGCAGAACCCGGACACCACGGCCGCCTGGCAGCGGCTGTTGTCAGAAGATCTCAAGCCGGGCGCTCCCAGAAGGATCATTGCGACCCATATGCATCCGGACCATGTCGGCATGGCCGGTTGGCTGGCGCGTCGCTACGGGGTCATGCTCTGGATGACGCGGCTTGAGTACCTGACCTGTCGGGTCCTGGTGGCGGATACCGGACGCCCGGCACCCATTACCGGTGAACGCTTTTATCGCAGAACCGGCTGGGGTGATGAATCGATCGAACAGTACCGCACCCGCTTTGGAGGGTTCGGCAAGGCCGTGCATGCGCTGCCCGACGACTACCGGCGCCTGCGCGACGGTGAAATCCTGCGAATCGGCGAGCATGATTGGCAGGTGATCGTGGGTACAGGACACTCGCCTGAGCACGCCTGTCTCTATTGCCCTGCGCTGTCGGTGCTCATCTCCGGCGACCAGGTGCTGCCGAAAATTTCTTCGAATGTTTCGGTGCATCCCACCGAGCCAGATGCCGATCCCTTGGGCGACTGGTTGTCTTCGATTGAAAAGATTCGGGCTCAGGTGCCTGACGATGTGCTGGTGCTGCCTGCCCACAATGAGCCGTTTCGCGGGCTGCATGCGCGCCTGTCGCGACTGGCGGCCGGGCATCAGCGTGGACTGGAACGGCTGCGTGAGCGGCTGTCCGAGCCTCGCCGTGTCATCGATGTATTCGGTGCCTTGTTTGCCCGACCGATCAACGGACATCAACTGCTGAGTCTGGCCACCGGCGAGGCGCTGGCGCACCTGAACTACCTGCTTGCCCGTGGTGAAATTACCTGCACGCCCGATGCGCAGGGCGTGGACTGGTACCAGCGCGCCGCGTGATGTGGCGTGCAGCCAGCTTGAATGCCACCGAATCGTGAACCCCGACGCCGCAGATGTGATTCACGGCAGAAAGGGTGGGGACAGTAAGCGCAGCCCGACAGAGATCCAGCGGTAAGCGGATACCGGGGACTCAAAGCGCGAGCCCAGCGTGGTGTCAATCTGCACACGGTCAGGTATGACCCAGTAGCGGATCCCGAACTGACCTGAGCTGCCTTCGCCCTGACGACCAAAGGTTTCCGCGATCAGAAACATGCGCTCGTTCAGGTAAACCTCGGTGCCGATCCCCCAGGTGGCATCCCAGGCACCACTTGCGCCGCGCGTGTGCACCGCGCCAACGTTCAGATGCATGACGACACGGTCGTTGGCCAGCGACACCGACACCGGGATATTCACGTACGGTTCGAACAGACTCGCGCGTTTGGGGGAGTACCAGGTGTCGAGCGTGCCGATCGACATGCCCCAGCCCCATCCGCCCGGCTCATCGAGGCTGCGAAACAAGGTCTTGAATTGCGCGAGCAAGCGCTTTTCGTTCTCGTTACCGGGGCCCCACTCATAGGCGCCACCCAGCGTCAGCTCGAACCAACCGAACGGATTGCAGCCGGGCAGGGCCCAGAGGTCGGTCCGATGCCCGCGATAGGACTGGACCCAGGATTCGACCTGGCAGCTTTTCGGGTCGACGATGCGGGCGTCGTCGGTAATCATGGGGCGCGCCGCCTGGGAAATGCCGGGCGCGGTGGTCAGCAGGCAGACCAGAATCAAGGCGAAAAGCGCGCGTGCGCAGTGTGCTGAGGACGTCCGGTTCGAAAGAAGGTGCATGGCAGGCCCGCGCAGGGTCGGGTCAGAAAGTGGCGAGGAATAGAAAGTCGGTTTGGATACGGCGGAACTAGGTGGTTAGGTGTCCGTGGGTCAGCACATGAGCATGCCCCCATCGACCAGAATGGATTGACCGGTCATGCCGGCTGATTCCTTTGAGCCGAGATAGATCGCCAGAGCTGCAATTTCCGAAGGATCGAGCACGCGTCCGATCGGAATGCGCGCGAGGGCGGCCTGCACAACCTGATCCCCATTCGCCCCGCCAATGGC
>CANHUQ010000253.1 GCA_947463885.1 Burkholderiales bacterium | reverse complement strand
GTGATGTAAGGCGACAGCCCACTGACGGCACCCTCCAGTGCATTGCGGGTACGTGCATAGTCGGCGGGGCGCAGGGCGGCTATGCGCGCCTGGGCCGCTGAGAGAGTGGGCTCGAAAAATTCAGCCATGCGCAGGCCCGTCAGATGCTGTGTTTATCAGGAGCTACCTTGATCGAAGCGGTGAGCTGACCATGTCGAACGCTCGCAGCCTGCCGTTGGACCGCCTGTTTCTCAAGGTCAGTCATGCGTGTCACGTTCTTCACCTGCAGCGCCATGCGCGGGTTGGCGGCAAGCACGGTGTCGTGCCGGATCAGGAAGTCCCAGTACAAGGTGGTGAACGGACAGGCTGTGTCGCCTGTGCGTTTGGCCGGGTCATACCGACAGCCAGTGCAGTGCGGGCTCATCCGCTGAATGTACTTGCCAGTGGCCACATAAGGTTTGCTGGCCATGAGGCCGCCGTCAGCAAACTGGCTCATGCCCAGAGTGTTGGGCAGCTCCACCCATTCGACTGCATCCACATACATCGCCAGGTACCAGGCATGCACTTGCTGCGGCGCCACGCCTAGCATCAGCGCATACAGGCCAGTGACCATCAGCCGCTGGATATGGTTGGCGTAGCCGTGCGTGAGCGTTTGCGTCAGCGCATCACGCAGACAGGCCATGTCGGTGTCGCCCGTCCAATACCAGGCGGGCAGGTCTGCGTTGGCTTGCAGCGCGTTGAGTGTGGCGTAGCCAGGCATCTGGGTCCAATAGATGCCGCGCACATATTCGCGCCAGCCCAGGATCTGTCGCACAAAGCCCTCCACGCTGGCCAGCGGGGCCGCACCTGCCTCGTAGGCCGCCACCGCAGCGGACACGACTTCGCGCGGATTGAGCAACTTCAGGTTAAGCGCTGCTGACAGGTGCGCGTGATACAGCCAGGGGTTGTCTGGCCAGAGCGCATCCTGAAAGCGGCCAAACAGGGGCAGGCGCTCGCTGATGAAACGCTGCAAGGCCTCAAGTGCCTGCGCTCGCGTGACGGGCCACGCGAAGCTGTCCAATTGCCCCGGATGCTGTGCAAAGCGCGCCTGTACCAGCGCGATCACGTCGCGCGTGATCGCATCTGGCGGGAACACCGATCGCTCGGGCAGCGTCCCGGGCCCTTTGGCGCCAAAGGATTCGCGATTGTCCGCATCGAAGTTCCATTGCCCGCCTACAGGTGCATCGCCCTCCATGAGCACGTCGTGACGCTTGCGTTGCTCGCGATAGAAATACTCCATGCGCAGGGACTTGCGCCCCTTTGCGTGCGCGGCGAACTCGCGCACGGTGCAGTAGAAGTGGCGATCTTCGCGAATATCCAGCGGCAGATCGCAGGTCTTTGCCACGTCCTTGAGTGTTTGAAGCACCCGCCAGTCGCCTGGTGCCGTCATGACTAGTCGTGAGGGGCGCAGTTGTGCGATGTCGGCCTGCAGCTGCTCGGCCAGACTGGTGCGCGTATGAGCGTCATCCAGGCGGCAGTAGTGCAGCGGACGGCCGGCTTCACGCAGGGTGTGTGCGAAGTGGCGCATCGCTGACAGGAACAGGGCGGTGCGCGGCTTGCTAGACCAAACGTGCGTGGACTCATGCGCGACCTCGGCCATCCAGACCTTGTCCCGGCTCGCATCGAAGTCGTCGAAGGCCGAGGCATGCAGGTCGAGTTGATCGCCCAGCACGATGACGAGCGCTCGTAGTTCAGCCACGCGCAGCCTTGTTGCGCCGGCAGGCGTCGGAGCAGTACTTCACGTCATCCCAGTTCTTGGCCCAGCGCTTGCGCCAGGTCATGGGCAAGCCGCAGGCCGCACAGGGTTTGCTGGGCAGGGAGGCTTTATTGCCGCGATGCTCGGTGAGGGAGCGCTTCATTCAAGCGCCACCGCACTTCAGCGGGGTGTCGAATGGCCTGGCGTGGCGTGCAGCCCTGCCGGCTAGCGCCTCGCAATGGGTTGAGCGTAGGGTTCGAACCGCTTCGAACAAATCTTCCGGCAAAGCTGTCTCTCGCGAACGTCTGTGAGCAAGACGCTGTCTATCATGATTTTCCCGGAAGTGGCGCGATAACGTATGACACCGGACACAGACGCCTGCCCCGACGTGTGCGACGTACAACCGTCAGACTTGGGACGCTGGGCGGCGGACTGCGTGCCCCTACTGCGTACCGTTAGAGCCTGCCTGTCAACAGCAGGATGACCAGCACCACAACGATGACGCCAACAATACCGCTTGGGGCGTAGCCCCATCCCTGACTATGCGGCCACGTTGGAATGATTCCGAGTAGCAGTAATACCAGAACGATCAGCAGGATGGTTCCGAGACTCATTGCATTCACTCCTTGTTGCGGGCCCTGTAGCAGCCCTGCCTGATATCGCGTGAGAGCATCACCTGCCCCGTTCCAGACCTTTGCACGGGTGAGTCAAGTTTCTTTGTGGTTTCTTTGTGGTC
This sequence comes from Burkholderiales bacterium, assembly GCA_947463885.1. Taxonomy (GTDB): domain Bacteria; phylum Pseudomonadota; class Gammaproteobacteria; order Burkholderiales; family Burkholderiaceae_E; genus UBA4615. The sequence continues at coordinate 2,755 of CANHUQ010000253.1, read as the reverse complement.
TGGTCGAATGATTGTCCGCGTCAGCGCGGGTTTGCGATTGAGTGTGTGCAATCAAGTGGATGCTTGAGAAGGCCGTCCTGTGCCGCGCGTTGTGTTGCGATGCGAGATGGCAAGGGCACATGCCCGAATGGCGTTGCCTGCTGACTGATTCAGCAAGATGTGGTGCACTTCGACTGTTCGACCCCCACCCCTTCAACTCATTGCAGGCTTGTCATGCCATCCGTCATTTGCCTTACAGGAGGCCTTGCCAGTGGAAAATCCACCGCTGCTGCCCATCTCCGTGAACTCGGCGCCCATGTGATCGACGCTGACCTTTTGGGCCATCGCGTGTACGAGCCTGGGTCATCTGCCCATGCTCGTATCGCCGAGGTCTTCGGAGCCGATGTGGTGGCTGCCGACGGGCGCATCGACCGCAAGGCGCTAGGCGGCAAGGTCTTTGGTCAGCCGACTGAGCTCAGAAAACTCACGGACATTGTGTGGCCGGCCATTCGTCGTCTGGCTGCGCAGGAAATTGCACAGATCCGGGCGTCAAACACGGCTCAGGTGATCGTGCTTGAGGCGGCGGTTCTGTTTGAAGCTGGCTGGCAGGATCTGGGCAACGAAGTCTGGGTCAATCTCGTCGATCGCGAGGTGGCGATCGAGCGTGCCATGGCCCGCGACGGGGCAACCCGTGTGGCGGTGCAGGGGCGCCTCGATGCGCAGCGATCAAACGCAGAGCGCATGGCGCTCGCTGATGTGGTCATTGACAACAACGGCACGCGCGAGGCCATGCTGGGGCAGGTGCGCAGGCAGTGGGAGCGGGTGCGTGCACAGCCGGTACTGCGCTTGCCGCATGTGGGTCCGCAGGTTGAACTTGATAGCCTCGCCCTGTTGCATCCGACCGCGCAGTTGCATGGCAAGGTCTGGATTGGGCCAGGTGCTTCAGTGTGGCCCTATGTGGTCATGCGTAGCGAGCTGCATCACATTCGCATTGGGGCGCGCACCAACCTTCAGGATTTCGTGATGGTGCATGTGGGCAACGACACGCCGACCATTGTCGGTGAGGACTGTTCGATCACGCATCACGTGACACTGCATGGCTGCGAGATCGGTGACCGATGCCTGATCGGTATCAACGCCACGATCATGGATGGTGCAAAGATCGGCGCCAATTCAATCGTGGCCGGCCACGCGATCGTGATGCAAAACCAGGTCTTTCCCGAGAATTCGATCATTGGCGGGGTGCCGGCCAAACTGATCGGCACCCGTGACAACGGCGAGGCGAATGTGCGCAACGCGCGCTTCTATGAGGAGATCGCGCGGCGACTGGTGCGGGGCGAGGAACGCTTACGCGAAGGGTGAGGCCGCTCAGCCCTCGAACAGCCTCAGGCAACCAGTATCGGCCAGCAGATCGCGCAACGCGCCCTGATCGGTTGGGCTTAGCCGCTGCCACGACTCGCGCAGCCAGCGCACGCACTTGCCTTGATACGCGAAGGGCTGCTGCACCCAGCGCAGGCCTTCCACCACGGTTTCAACCTGCTCGGCGCCCTGCGCGAGGGCGGCCTCGTTGGCAAGCATGACTGGCACATAGGTACGACCGACCTCAGCGAGCAGATCGCGCAAGCGCTCGATGGCCGCGTTGCGGGTCAGCCAGCCGTCATCTGTCACCGTGAGCCCGGAAAGATCCTCGACCAGATCGACCCAGGCAAAGACCCGCGGCGAGCGTTTCAGGGTGAGCGCCATGGGTGTGGGGTCGAAATGGGTGAGCTGCGTGAGCTGGCCGAAGATCCCGAAGTCGCTGGCGCCAGGACGTGCACCCATCAGGAAGGGATGGTGACGCAGGTGGGCATCGAACAGATCGATAAAGCGGCGATAACTGTCTTCGATGACCGGTGCAGTCTCGGGGCTTGAGCCTACATAGCGCAAGCGCGAAATCTGCCGCTCCGAGAATTGCTGCTTCATCTGGGCGATGGTTTCTTCCGTGGCCGTGATGGCGCGCCATCGGGGCAGCACCTCGCCAGCGCGCTCGATGTCATCGGCGTAATGCCAGCGGTAGTGGAACATGGCTTTGGTGAGCCACTCGTCGCCATAGTCCTCGAGGAGTTCATCGAGCAGCGCCAGCACGGGATCGGGTGGCAGCACGCTGCGCCCGGCATGCTCGCGCTCCAGCCGTCGAATGATGGGTGTGGAATCGGTCACGGGTTGCAGCGCGCCTTGTGCATCCGGGAACCAGAAGGTGGGCAGCAGCGACACCTTCGGCATGGGCATCTGCGTGGCGTACCGATTCAGGATCATGAACCGATACGGGAGATGCCGATAGCGCAGCACGGCCAGCATCTTGCGGGTGTAGGGCGAGCCTGGTGCGCCCCCCAACTGAATCGGTTCGGTCGTGCTCATGGGCTGTCCTATGGGTGCAGTGTGCGTAGGGTTGACGGCAGGCTGCAGGGTACTGCATCAACCAAGCCTCATTACGACCCGAAGCGAGCCCCGCCCGAAGCGAGCCCCACCCGGAGCGGGCCTGAGTCACACGGGCAAGTCCGCGGAGCGGGATGCCGGTGGGGCACAGGCCACCCCGCCGCCGAACATCAACGGCACCCGAAACCATCGCCACCCGAAGCGGGCCTGAGTCACACGGGCAAGCCCGCGGAGCGGGATGCCGGTGAGGCACAGGCCACCCGGTATCCAAACGACGAACTCCCCCCCTACGAACATCAACGCCCCCCAAGAGTCCCCCCAGGATCGGCACTCCATCACGATCAGTTCCGATACATCACGC
>CANHUQ010000252.1 GCA_947463885.1 Burkholderiales bacterium | reverse complement strand
TCCTGGCCCGCTGGCACCACAGCGCCGACGGTGGCGCTACGCGCAGCGATCACACCCTCATCGGGTGCAAGCACCTGGGTCATCTTCAGTCGCAACTGCTGCGACTGCACCTGCGCCTGGGAAGACTGCACACGCGCCTGGGCCGACTGCACACGCGCCTGGGAAGACTGCAGCCGGGCCTGCGCGGTCTGTGCGGCGGTGAGGTACTGATTGATCTGCTGCGCGCTCAGAGCGCCGCTGGACTCGACCGCCCGCGCGCGATCGGCGTTGGCTTGCGCCTCGGCGGCACCCGCCTGGGTCTCGCCCAATCCGGCGCGCGCTTCAGCCAGCGCAGCCTGAGCATTGGCGAGTTCAGCCTGCGCCTGCGCTACATCGGCCCGTACCGTGTCGGGATTGAAGACCACCAGCACCTGGCCTTTGCGCACGGCATCGCCCACATCGGCGCGGACTTCAGCGATGCGCAGGCCACTGATCTCGGCGCCTACGATCGCTTCCTGCCAGGCGGCGATGCTGCCATTGGCTGACAGCGTGTCGGCAAACTCCGCGCGCATCGGCTTGACCGTGTTGACCACCAGCGCCGGACGCGGGCCCGAGACGGCGGCAGCCTTCGTCGACGACTGAGCGTCTTGGGCCCGGGTCGGGCCACCTGCCGCCATCAGGCAGGCCGCCATCAGACTCAGCGAAACGGCTTGACGATGCAAACGGCTGTGCAGGAAGTTCGGGCGATCAGACATGTGCGCACGCGTCATGAAGGGATGGGCCCGCAGGCGGGCAGACAGAGGACTCAATGGGAGGAACTCAACAGGAGACAATCAAACGAAAAACGGTCTTCATGCAGACCAGCCGCCACCCAGCGCCCGATACAGAGCAACCCAGGCGGCCACACGGTCACGACGCACGGTGGCCAGTGTTGAATCCGCCGCCAGTGCATAGCGACGCGCCTCTTCCAGCTCGAGCAGCGAGCCCAGGCCATTTTTCCAGCGCACGTCGGCGGCATCGGCCGCACGACGATAGCCCTGCGATGCGGTGAGGGCGTCCTGCTCGCGCAGGGCGGCACTGTTCAGGCGCACCAGTGCCTCTTCGACTTCGCGCACCGCCTGGCGGGCACGCGCCCGATAGTCGGCTTCGGCCGCCACGTATGCAGCCTTGGCAGCCTGCACGTTGGCGGCACGCCGCCCGCCGTCGAACACCGGAAGCGAGACCGAAGGCCCGATCGACCAGGTGAACAGGCTCCCGGAAAAACTACTGGTCTTCAGGCCCAGGGGTGCGACTGACCCCAGCAACGACAACCTGGGATAACGGTCGCCTTCGGCCACGCCGATATCGGCGCTGGCCGCAGCCACCGCGCGCTCGGCGGCAGCCAGATCAGGGCGCTGCGCCAGCAGCGAGGCGGGCACTGCGGTGACATCGAAGGCACGCGGCTCGGGCATGCGGGAAGCCGATTGGGCCAGCTGTTGCCGCACGGTCGGTTCGGACAATCCGGTGAGCGCCACCAGGGCCTTGACGCTCAACTCACAGTCGGCCCGTTGCGCGGTGACCCGCGACGCAGACTCAGCGGCACTGGCTCGCGCCAGCGCGGCAGCAGCAGGCGCCTGAAAACCGGCCTGCGCTGCGCGTTCAGTCACGGTGGCGGTGCCAGCGCGAGACTCGGCATCGGCCTGCGAGATGGCCACCAGCGCTTCGCAGTACCGATACTGCAGGTATTGCGCGGCGACCTCGGCGGCGACCGATACGCGGGCGTCGTGCCAATCATCGGTGCGCGCGTCGAGTCGGGCGCCAGCCGCCTCCTGTTCGCGACGGATGCGACCGAAGAGGTCGATCTCCCAACCGGCCTGCAGCGAGGCGCGCGCCTGGTTCACCAGGAAAATGTCGGTGCCGATGTTCAGTGTTCCCCGGCTGGCCGACAGACCTGCATCGACGCTCGGCAAGCCAGCCGCATTGGCCGCTACCGTGCCTACGCGTGCCTGCTCGATGCGCGCGGCAGCTTGGGCAATGCCGGCGTTCTCGCGCTGGGCCGCCTCCTGCAACACCAGCAGCGCCGGGTCGTCGAACTGACGCCACCAGTCGGTCAATTGGGCGGGCACGCCGCCATGAGGCAAGGGCGCTTGCCAGGTTTGAAAGGCCTCGGACTGTGCCGACGCGCCGGTGGCCGCGGCCTGGGCCATGGCGTGTGAACGGGTCTGGGGCGGCCCGACATAGTCGGGGCCCACGCGCGGCAGCACACCGCAGCCCGCCAGCCAGGCGAGCCCTGCGGCCATCGTCAGGGTGCGCGGCACGACGCGAAGGTGATGCAAAGGGTTCATGCAGTAAGTGCTCCGGCGCGACGCTGACGCTCGCCCTCTACCATGGAGATCGCATAGCCGGCCAGCCGATCGACCATGGTGTCGATGGCTCGCGGTGTGGCGAGCAAGGATGGGCTCAGGGTCTTGACGCCCTCATGAAAAACGAAGATGTGGACGGCCAGCCCAGCAATGGCGATGGCCAACCGATGCACATCGAGGTCGGGGCGACGCAGATCGAGCGCGCGGGTCAGCACACGCACAATCGCCTGATGCTGGGGCTGGATGTCGGTCTCGAGCACCTGGGCCCAGGCACCCGTGGGTTCGGCCATCTCGCGAAAATGCAGCTTCATCACCAAACGAATCTCGTCGCCCCGCTTGAGCGGCTCTAGAAAGTCGGCATAGAAATGATGCAAAGCATCGCTCAGCCCTGAAGAGGTGTGGGCGTGCGCAAAGGCCGTCGGATCCTGTGGGTTTGGGCAAGCCTCGGTGAACAGGGCTTTGTACAGACCGGTCTTGTCGCCGAAGTAGTAGCTGACGGCGGCCAGGTTCACGCCGGCCTCGCGCGCCAGTGCACGCACCGAGGTTTTCTCGAAACCCTGTTCGGCAAACAGCTTGAGCCCGGCAGCCAGCAGCCGCTGGCGGGCATCGATGCCATCGCTACGGACCGGCTGATGGGGCGTCGAGGGAAGGGACGAGGATGTCAAACGCGCGTTTTAATTAGAACGGTCGTCGGATTTAATACAAGCGTTTGAATCCTGTCAAGACGAAGGGCATTGGTCGCACGACCCTTGCGAACCCTTACGTTGTCCGTAGTGGTCTGAAAAAAGCGGTGATTTCCTGCGCCAGCACATCAGGATGTTCGAGCGCTGCGAAGTGTCCCCCGCGCGGCATCACACTCCAGCGCTGGATATTGGTGTAGACCCGCTGCGCCATGGAGCGCGGTGGGCGCAAGATTTCCTTGGGGAACTCGCAGTAGCCGGTGGGCACACTGATGCTGCCCTCGCGGATCGGCCAGGGGGCGTGCATGCGCGCGTAATATGGCCAGAACGATGAGCCGATGGCGCCGGTGAACCAATAAAGGCTGATGTTGGCCAGCATGGTGTCCAACGGGATCGATCGGGTGGGGTCGCCATCGCAGTCGGTCCAGGCGCGGAACTTTTCGAAGATCCAAGCGGCCAACCCGGCCGGAGAATCGCTCAGGCCGTAGGCCAGCGTTTGCGGGCGCGTCCCCTGGATCCACTGGTACCCGGTTTCTTCCTTCAGAAAGTGATCCAGCTCCCGCAGGTAGCGCGCCTCGGCCTCGGGCAGATCGGGGCCGGCCTTCACGTCACGGCGTAGCGGCATCAGGTTCAGATGAATGCCCAGGGTCGACTGCGGATACTCGGCACCCAGGCAGGAAGTGACGAAGCTGCCCCAGTCGCCGCCCTGAGCGCCGAAGCGGCGATAGCCCAGCACCTCGGTCATGAGCGCATGAAAGGTGCGCGCAATGTCGTCCAGGGCAAAGCGCTTCTGCCCTGGTGTGAAGGACAGGCCGTAGCCTGGCAGTGAGGGGGCAACCACGTCGAAGGCATCGGCCGGGTCACCGCCAAAGGCGCCCGGATCGGTCAGCCGCGGGATCAGGTCCAGAAACTCGAAGACCGAGCCTGGCCATCCATGTGACAGCAGCAGCGGCGTACAGGGCGGACCGCCCGGCACCCCGCGGCCACGCACATGCAGGTAGTGCACCCGGATGCCGGACAACTCGACCGTGAACTGTGGCCAGGCATTCAGGCGCGCCTCCTGGGCGCGCCAGTCGAAACGATCGCGCCAATGCGCCAGCGCATTGCGCATGAAACCGACATCGGTGCCCGTGGCCCAGGGTTCGCCCGGCGGCTGATCGGGCAGGCGGGTACGCGCCAGCCGGTCACGCAGATCGGCCCACTCGGCATCGGGGACGTGCAGGCTAAATGGAAGGGGCTGGGGAACGGATGTGGACACGATGCGCTCCAGAAACGATGTGGGTCGGACGGCTGCGGTCACACGAAGAGCGACTGAAGGGCGACCGCAGACTAGAATCGGGCTGGACACTTTAACTTGTCAGGAAAATAGGACATGGCGGCGACGGACCCCGCAGCCCGGGCGGCAATCCCGGCACCCCCCCTCGCCTTTCCGTTCTCTGCGATCGTGGCTCAGGACGAGATGAAACTCGCGATCCTGATTGCGGCGGTCGACCCGTCGGTCGGGGGCGTGCTGGTGCTGGGGGATCGGGGAACGGGCAAGTCCACGGCCGTGAGGGCGCTGGCTGCCCTGCTGCCGCGCATGAAAGCCGTGATCGGTTGCCCCTATCACTGCGATCCGCAAGCACAGGCCAGCGCCTGCCCGGTCTGCGCACACAACAAGGCGCGCAAATCCCATCTGGTGCCGGTGCCGGTGGTCGATCTGCCGCTGGGCGCTACCGAGGACCGGGTGGTCGGTGCGCTAGACCTGGAGCGCGCCCTGTCGCAAGGCGTCAAGGCCTTTGAGCCAGGGCTGCTGGCGCGTGCGCACCGCGGTTTCCTGTATGTGGACGAGGTCAATCTGCTGGAGGATCACCTGGTCGATCTGCTGATCGACGTGGCCGCCTCGGGCGAAAACCTGGTCGAACGGGAAGGTCTGAGCGTGCGCCATCCGGCGCGCTTCGTGCTGGTGGGCAGCGGCAATCCGGAAGAAGGTGAATTGCGCCCGCAACTGCTCGATCGCTTCGGCCTGTCAGTCGAGGTGAGCACACCGCGCGAACTGCCGGCGCGCATCGAAGTCGTGCGCAGGCGGGACGCGTTCGAACGCGATCCACAGGCGTTCGTCGCGCAATGGGCCAAGGCCGATGAAAAGATTCGCCGCAACCTCGTGCGGGCACGCGAGCGGCTGGGCAGTGTGGCGGTCGGCGATGACATCCTCGAAAACGCCGCGCGTCTGTGCAT
>CANHUQ010000251.1 GCA_947463885.1 Burkholderiales bacterium | reverse complement strand
CGTTTGCCTTCACCGGCACGCTGCACAAGGTCGTGATCGATGTGGCAGATGATCAGGTGACCGATCCGGGCAGCGATCTGAAGCAGGCGCTGGGCAACGCCTGAGCCTTGCCTCGGAGATGGTGAGGGTGGCGGTGGCGACGAGTCATCGCCACCGACATGTGCGTCGGATGTCTGCGCTCCGTGGATGTCTGCGTTCGTGACGCCGAGCGATTAACCTGCGCTTGTGAGCGCAGCCAGTTCCTCGCCATACGGCTTGTAGGAGTCTTTGAGTGTCGCGCTGTTCAACAGCATCTCGGCCTTCAGATGGGTGCCGCTCGCATCGAAGATCCGACTGAGCGTCCAGAATGATTCGGTGCGGCGGCTGTCTGACACCGCCACGATTTCACGGCGCACCAGATAAGACTCACCCACGAACAGCGGACCGTCGATCATCTTGACCTGGAGGTCGGCAAACAGGCCGATCGCAGGCCCTTTCACCGGGAAGCGCGCCTTGCGGCTCGAAGCGTTGACCAGCACGCTCACCATCTCGAAGGGAATGATCGCGCGGCCCCAGGGCGAGGCCTGGGCGTCTGAATACCAGGGCGTGTTTTCGGTGATGCAGGCCAGTTTCTGACGCAGCGTGAAGGGATACAGATCGCCCATGTGCTGATCCATCCCCATGCTCACTGGCTCGTCTTCGGCGCCCCTCATGCCGACCCGAATGTCGCGCAGAATCACCAGCGTGCCGGTGGGTCGCAGCTTGGCCATGCGTTCTTCAAGCAGCGTCTGACCATGATCGGGACCAATGCTGGCCGAGCCTTCGAGCACCGGCGTGCCATCGGCCTTCTCTGCACGAATGCGGGCGCGCGTGGCGCCGGGTGCTGGCATGTCCACGAATGCGCGAACCTGCTCGCCCTCGACCACCATATTCAGGTAATGCGACGAGATGCAGCCGTGCTCAAACCATGCACGCCCCCACAGGCGCTCGAGCAGCGGATCGAACTGACTGAAATGCGTCGGCCCTTCGATGGGCGCCGCCTTGAAACCCAGCCCCTGCGCCATGCCGTCGTCGTGCAGCGAGGCATGGCCGTCATATTGCTGATCACCCAGCATCTGCCTGGGGCTGCGCAGCGGGCCGCTGAGCGTCAGAGTGGTATCAAAGCTCATGTCTCATCTCCTTGTGGACAGCATCGGCGATCGGCCCCTGCCCGCTCAAGCCTGTCGAACCGTGCCCGCGCTGCACAGGGTGTCGACCTCCGCAGCGGTGAACCCGGCTTCGATCAGCACGGCGCGCGAGTCTCGGCCCACGGTCTCGGGTGCGCGCGCAGGCGGCTTCTTGGGGTGGTTCACCAGCTCAAACGGGCTGTTGACCGTCAGACCATTGCCGTCGGCAAACGGCAGCAGCGTGCCGGTAGCGAGCATCTGCGCATCGCCTGGAATATCGGCCAGCGCGCCGATCAGACTGAATGTGATGCCGGCTGCATCCAGGCGCTCGCGCCAGTACGCCAAAGGCTGCGCGGCGAATCGCGCATCGAAGATCGCAATCAGCGCGGCATGATGCAGGGCCCGTGCATCGGGCGTGGCGAAGCGCTCATCGCGCGCGATCTCGGGCGGCAACTCCAGTGCCTCGCACAGCGCGGGAAACTGACGCGTATTCAAAATCGTGAGATTCAGCCAGCGGTCGTCGGCGCAACGATAGATGTTGGCAATCGGGTTAGGGGCCTCGCTGCGCGGGGCCCTGGGCGCAGGCGGCGTGCCATTGAGCTGTGCCTGTGCAAAGGCGCTGTTTGCCCACATGCCATTGGCCATGAGTGAGGTCCGCACCACCCCGCCTTGCCCGGTGCGCTCGCGCAGATAGAGCGCAGTCATGATCGCCGCGTACAGCGACATCGCACTCGGGTGATCCCCCATGCCGGTGATGGAACGCGTGGGCTCAGCGGTGTGATCGGCCTTGACCAGATCAGACAGAGCAGAACGCGCCCAATAGGCGGTCGAATCGAAACCAGTCTTCTCCGCCTCATCACCGACCTCGCCGTAGGCGGTCATGGACCCATAGATCAGGCGCGGAAAAAGCGGACACAGCGTGGCGTCATCGATGCCCAGTCGCTTGCGTGCGGGCAAAGGCAGATTGGTGATGAACACATCGGCCTGAGCAAGCAAGCGATGCAGAACGGCCATCCCCTGCGGTTGCTTCAAGTCGAGCGCCAGACTGCGTTTATTACGGGCATCCAGGTCCCAGGGATAGGTCGCGCCCGGGACCAGGGTGCGGTAAGGATCGCCCTCGGGCGGCTCGACCTTGATGACCTCGGCACCGAAGTCAGACAGCACGGTGGCAGCTGCTGGCCCCGCAATGTAACTGGCGCAATCGATGACCTTCAGCGCGGCAAGCGGGAGAGGAGGAGTCGGTGTGTTCATGGCGGGCTCATCACAGGCTCAGAAAACATTTGGGCGCAAGGCTTTGGGCTGCGAGGCTTGGCAGATGCCCGGGGTTGCGGATGCAGGGCCTCAGCGCCACGCAAACACCGGCTGCTCCAGGTGATGCACCCGGGTCATGCGGCCAGCCGCCAGTTCGCGGAATTGGTACACCACCGCGGCCGTCGGCGCATGAATGCGATCCCCATTGATCGCCACCCTGACCACCGGGCGATCGCTCTCAGGAATGTCGATGAAATCCACCGCATCAGGCGTCAGGATCTGTTCCAGGCCAATGCGGTAGGCATGGGCCACTTCGTCAGGGTTAGGCACCAGTTGCGCGCCCTGCCCGGCCCACACCACGACCGGCGTGATCAGATAGCCCGAGCGGGTTGCATAGTCATCCAGCAGACCGAGCACTGCGTCTTCGCCCAGAGGCAGGCCGACCTCCTCATGCAGCTCGCGCAGCGCCGCCTGCACCGCGGTTTCGCCTGGGTCCAGACGGCCACCAGGCAACGCCCACTGACCGGCATGGTTGCGCAGCTTGGATGTACGCCGGGTGAGTACGAAGGCGGCACCCTGGTTGTCATCGGCCTCGATGACCGTGATGGCCACCGCAGCATGCTTGAGTACGGCGCCTTGCGGCACGGGCGGCGCTTCGCGTTCGAAGCGCCGCAGCCCCTGCTCGAGCCGCCCACGCAGGGCTTCATCAAAAGCCGGCCTCATGGTCGCCCGCCCGGATACCCTGGCATGTCAACGGTCAACGCCCGAATGCCCTTCACTCAGGCACCGAAGATGAAGCGACGCGCGTTGTCCACGAAGAGCGTGCGGATCTGTGCATCAGTGGTGCCCATTTCCTTGAGCATCGGGATGACATGGCGATGCATGTAGAGATACTGATCGGGGTTGTGATCAAAGTAAGCATGCGTATCGGGCATCGTGCCATCGGGCCGCTCGTTGTGAATCGCCACGCAAATGCAGTCATGCGAGGGACACAGCCGATCGCCATAGCCCATATCGATCAGGCGCTTCAGAGTCAGGGTGCGCATGGCCGGGCTGGTGATGCGCCCCGGGTAGCGATCCAGCCCAACGAAGCAGCCTTGGTCGAGGATCCACTTGAGGTACTCGGTATCGGTGGTGTCGTTGCAGTGATCGATCTTCACGCGGGTGAGATCAACGCCCTCTTCCTTGAAAATCTCGATCTGTCGACGGGCCAGCTGCGTGGCCGGATGCGAGTGCGCCATGATGGGCACGCCGGTCTCGCGGTGTGCACGCGCTACGGCACGTGCCATCACCTCCAGCGGGCGCGTGACGCCGTCGATGTCGGCCGCACACTTCAAGAAGGCCGCCTTGATGTCGGTACCGCGAAACCCTTCAGTCAGATCACGCACAAATTCGCGCGCCATCTGGTTGGGGCCCACGCCATGCATGAAACGCGGCACATCCAGCCACCAGCCTGTGACGTTCAGAATGTTGACGCCGGAGCCTTTGGAAACCGCCGCCAGCAGCGGCGCGTGCCGCCCCAGATCGAAGGTGGTGCAATCGACAATGGTGTCGATGCCAGCGGCCTTGGCTTTTTTCAGCGCCTCGATGCCCTTGGCCTCGGGGCCCTTGCCTAGCAGGTCGGGATAGGCCTGATACAGGCCGCTGGCCGCCACCATCACATGCTCGTGCATGAGAGTGAAGCCCAGCTGATCCGGGCTGATCGGGCCCAATACGGTGTTCATGGTGGCGGCGGGCATCTCAGCGTCCCTTGAAGACGGGTTCGCGCTTGTCGACGAAGGCCTTGGTGGCCTCGCGATGGTCTTCGGTCTGGCCGCAATGCACATGGTGCGTGGCTTCCAGGTCGAGGCAGTCTTCCACCTCGCCCGCCATTGCCCGATTCAGGTTTTCCTTCATGTAGCGATAAGCCACTGTCGGGCCGTTGGCCAGGCGCCGGGCAATCTCCATGGCCTTGGCCTGCAGCTGATCGGGTTCGACCACCCAGTTGGCCAGCCCCAGGCGCAGCGCTTCTTCGGCACTGACCCGATCGGACAGGAAATACAGCTCGCGCGCCTTGGCTGATCCCACCAACTGGGTGAGGAAGTAGGTGCCACCGTAATCGCCTGAAAAACCCACACGCGCGAAAGCGGTGGTCATGATGGCGGTGCTGGACATTACGCGCATATCGCACGCCAGGGCCAACGAAAAACCTGCGCCGGCGGCAGCACCCGGCAGCGCGGCAATGGTGGGCTTAGGCATGCGAAAGAGTTTGCCGGCGGTGGCGCGCTGATTGAGGCGCTGCTGATGGATCTTGCCGTCGATGGTGTTGTTGCCCACGGTGCCATCGCCGCGCGCAGCCATGCCCTTGACGTCGCCCCCGGCACAAAACCCCTTGCCCGCGCCGGTGAGCACGATCACCTTCACCTCGGCGGCCAGTTCGGCCCAGGCCAGTTGTGCCTGCAGCGCAGCGTTCATGTCGCCCGACATCGCATTGCGCGCATCAGGACGGTTCAGGGTCAGGGTGAGCACACCCTCATCGAGCGTGGCCAGCAGGTCGTTGGTGCCGGTATCAATCGTCTTGGCGGTCATGAGGGTTCCTGTCAATGCAGAGAGTAGATCGGTGTGTGCAGGGCAAGTCAGTCAGATTCAGGATGGCGATCTGGGGCGATCTGGGGCGGTCAGGTGCTGAGGTGGTGACGAGTCAGCGCCCTTTGAAGACCGGCTCGCGCTTGTCGACAAAGGCCTTGGTGGCTTCGCGATGGTCTTCGGTCTGGCCGCAGTGCACATGGTGCGTGGCTTCCAGGTCCAGGCAGTCTTCGACGTTGCCGGCCATTGCCCGATTGAGG
>CANHUQ010000250.1 GCA_947463885.1 Burkholderiales bacterium | reverse complement strand
CAACGCGTGGCCCGCATGAGCGAAGTGCCGCTGGCCGTCGCCGCCTATCTGCAGGCGCAGGGTCTGGCGCGCGAGGCGGTCTGCTGGAATACGCTCGGAGGGCTCGATTGGGCTGCAGCCGGCCTCGCTGTGCAGGCGCGACGCCCGCAGGGTGATGATCTGGTGGGTATCAGCGGCGCGTTTGTTGCGATCGCCGAGACCGGCACGCTGATGATGCTCTCGGGGCCCGATACGCCGGCCTCGATGCACCTGCTGCCCGAAACACATATCGCTGTGGTGCCCACGGAACGTGTGGTGGCGCACTACGAAGAGGCGTTTGCGCTGGCGCGCGACGAGCGCGGGCAGCTGCCGCGTGCCACCAATTTGGTCTCGGGGCCCTCACGCACGGGCGATATCGAGCAAACCATCGTCCTGGGGGCCCACGGTCCGTATCGCGTGCACGTCATTCTGGTCGGGGAGGGCGTCTGATGAAGCCGCGTCTGCTGATCACGCGCAAGGTGTTTCCGGAGGTCATGCACGCGCTGTCGCAGGCCTATGAGGTGCAGGCCAACCCGGACGATGCTCTGTGGTCGCCGGCTGAGTTTCATGCCCGGCTTGCCAACTGTGACGCACTGGTCGTGGTCGCCACCGACCGCGTGGATGAAGCTGCGCTGCAGGCGGCGCCGCATCTGAAGATCGTGGCGACCGGCTCGGTGGGTTACAACCATATCGACCTGGCGGCCTGTTCGGCCCGGGGCATTGCGGTCACCAATACCCCCGATGTCCTCACTGAGGCCACGGCCGACATGGCGTGGGCGCTGCTCATGGCCACGGCGCGGCGCATCAGCGAATCCGAACGCTGGCTGCGTGAGGGCCAGTGGGGGCGCTGGGCCTGGGACCAGTTTCTGGGTGCCGATGTGCATGGGGCCACGCTGGGGATTGTGGGGATGGGTCGCATCGGGTCGGCGATCGCTCGCCGTGCTGCGGGCTTTTCCATGCGATTGCTGTATTGCAACCGCTCAGCCGCTCCCAATGCAGCGGAACTGGGCGCAGAGCGCGTGGAACTGGATGCGTTGCTTGCGCAGTCAGACCATGTGATGCTCGTGCTGCCTTATTCGGCGGCCACGCATCACCTCATTGGCGCGCGCGAACTGGCATGCATGAAGCCCACCGCCACACTGGTGAACATCGCACGCGGCGGCATCGTCGACGATGCGGCGCTTGCCCAGGCACTGCACGCAGGGCGCATCGCCGCGGCGGGCCTGGATGTCTACGAAAATGAACCGCAGGTCCATCCTGCGTTGCTGGCCCAGCGCAACGTGGTGCTCACACCGCATCTGGGCAGTGCCACGCGCTCATCGCGTCTGGGCATGGCCATGCTGGCCGCACGCAACCTGCTTGCCTTTGCGGCGGCTGAACCGCTACCGTCCTGCTTGAACTCTGACCGTCGCCCGGCAGCCAGCTGACTCCGAACGCTGGCCGAGTCACCCTGACCCCTTACGCGCCTCCATCATGCCCACCATCCAACTGCAGCGCGACCACGCCCTGGGATTGAAGAAAGCCAAAGCGGCCGCTCAAAAAGTGGCCGATGAAATGGAGCGCGAATTCGGCATGAGCTGCGAATGGGACGGCAACACGCTGTATTTCGAGCGTACGGGCGTCAGCGGCGAACTCAGCGTCAGCAAGTCGCACATTGAATTGACCGCTGAGCTCGGCTTCTTGCTGTCAGCCTTCAAGGGCCGCATCGAAGAGCAGATTCACCGCAACTTCGATGAGTATTTCGGTTGAGCTTTTCGGTTGCGCTTTTCAGCCGGGCGTTTTGACCGCACTGCGCGCCTCAGGCGTCCTTCAGATCGGCGATCAGCCCGATGTACCGAGTCATGGCCTCTGGCTGCGCGGTGCCCTTGAGCTCGTTCCAGGCGTCCCATTTGGCGCGCCCGATCATGTCGGTGAAGCCAGGCCGCTTGCCCTGCACATCGCCTTCCGAGCCTTGCTTGTAGAGCGCATAGAGCTGCAGCAAGGTGGCGTTATCAGGCCGCTCACTCAGGGTTTTTGAATCGGCCACTGCCTGCTCGAACTGCTGCTTCAAATCTGCCATGACCTGGACTCCTGCTTATAGGGGATAGACGGCAGCTATCATAGCCTCGTCAGTGCGGCGTGCCGATGCGCACGCACAGTTCCCAGCAGGCCCTCTTGCATGACCACCAGACACGGAGACGCTGTGGCCAACATTGAAGCGGCGCACCGCGAGCGCATGTCCAGCGTCGACACCACCTGGTTGCGCATGGACCGACCCGGCAACCTGATGGTCATCGTCGGGATTATGGTCTTCGATCGCCCGGTCGACCGGCGCAAGCTCAAAGCCTTGCTGGCGAGTCGACTGCTGGCGTTTCCTCGTTTTCGCCAGTGCGTGCAGACCGACGCCAGTGGGGCAGCCTGGTGGGTGGACGATGCGCACTTCGATCTGGATGCCCATCTGGTGCACAGCCGCCTTGCGCCACCTGCCGACGACACTGCGCTGCAGACGCTGGTGGCACAACGTGCGGTCACGCCGCTCGATCCTCAGCGCCCGCTGTGGCAATTCGAGGTGGTCGAAGGCTATCGTGGCACCAGTGCACTGGTGGCACGGATCCATCATTGCATCGCCGATGGGATTGCGCTGATTCGGGTGCTCCTGAGCCTGACCGACGACGCGCCTCGTGTATCAACTACACCATCCACCCGCCGCGCGGCGCAGGCCGCTCGCCGCCCCTCCAGCCGGCTGCTGTGGCCACCGATGTTTCGCAGACCTACAGCCGATGCTGACGCGGCGGATGCGACGGCCGATGGACTGGGCCAGACCACGCTGTCTTCGAATCCGTGGCAGATGCTGCTGCAACCCCTGACCGAGCGCGCCGTGCAGGCGATCGGTGCAGCGGGACAGGTCGTCACCGGGTCGATGAAGCTCGCCACCCGGCCTGATCGGCTGGGCGGCTATGCGCAGGTGGGCCAGCGCGCGGTGGCCGATGCGGTGCAGTTGGCCCTCATGCCCGCGGATACGCTCACGCGGCTCAAAGGTACGGTGGGTCCGCACAAGCGGGTCGCCTGGAACGAGCCGCTGCCGCTGGACGATGTGAAGTTGGTGGGGCGCGCTCTGCAGGCTTCGGTCAACGATGTGCTGCTCTCCTGTGTCGCCGGTGCGCTGCGCCGTTATCTGATCGCGCAGGGAGAGGACACCGAGGGTTGTCAGATCCGTGCCATGGTCCCAGTCAATTTACGCCCGGCCTCAGCGGGACTGGAATTGGGCAACCGGTTCGGCCTGGTGCCGCTGGTGCTGCCGGTGGGGATGGTCAATCCGGTGGCCCGTTTGCAGGAGGTCCGCCGGCGCATGGATGCGCTGAAGGGCGGCTATCAGGCGCTGATCACCTACGGTTTGCTGGCTGCGGTGGGACACGCTCCCCGGGCGGTCCAGGACCCGATCCTGCAGTTCATGGCCAACAAGACCACGGCGGTCATGACCAACGTGCCTGGCCCGGGCGCCCCGATGTCGATGGCCGGTCGAACCTTGTCGCGGATGATGTTCTGGGTTCCGCAGTCAGGCGATGTTGGCCTGGGCGTATCGATCCTCTCGTATGCCGGGGGCGTGCAGTTCGGGGTGATCGCCGACGCGGGGTTTTGCCCCGATCCGCAGCAGCTCATCGATGCCTTCGCGCCCGAATTCGAGCAGTTGCTCCTGCTCGCCGCGGTCTTGCCGCAGGACGCACGCGGGCAGGGCGTGCTGGATGCGCAGCGTCTTGAGGCGGCGCTCTTCGGTGCCTGAGCGCGCGCCAAGGCAAGGCCTGCGCTGGCCAGCCCTCGCTGGCTTGTATGCGCTGGCCGTGGTCGTGGGGCTTGGGTCGGCCTGGGCCGTGCTGCGCAGTGGCGCGGGGTTCGGTGAGGCGGTGGGGCCCTGGCGCATCAACACGCTGGCGGGCAGTGCGCATGCCGACCTCTACACCCGGGCCCGGGTGGCACTGGGCGGATTGCTGGCGCTGTCTCGTGGTGAAACCATGTACTACGTGGCGCAGACCGACAGTGCAGGTCAGCCGCTGCGATCGCGCTGCACCTACCGCATCGAAGGCGTGCCGCCGCCCGCACGCTGGTGGAGCATCACGGCCTATGCCGAGGATTTCCATCTGTTTCCTGCGCAGGCCCGGCAGTACAGCCTCAATGGCAGTACGGCGGTGCTGGATGAGCAGGGGCGCTTTCGTCTGATCAGTGCGCCCGATCCTCAACCTGCCCACACTGCGGGCGCGTCTGCACGCGGGTGGTTGCATACGCCAGGTGATCGCGGCTTGATGTTCACGCTGCGCCTATACAACCCGCAGGCGGGTGTGGCGCAGTCTCCGGCGTCACTGGTGGCGCCCACGATCCATGCCGTGGAGGGTTGCCGCTGATGTCTGCAAGTGCGCGCTCCTGGTACACCCGCATCGTGGCCTTGGTCGCGGTGGCCGTGGCGGTTCATCTGACCGCGCTCTGGGCCTTGCCCCGCCTCATCATGGGTCGCGTCATGTCGGCGGCAGCGCCCGCACCCCAGGCGTCCAATCGTGTAGTGCTTCCGCCTCCGACCGACCATCTGCAACGCCGCGTGGTCATGCCCAGCCCAGATCTGCTCTACGCGCTATGCACCTTTGATGTCTCAACGCAGCCGATGCGCATCCGTGCGGATCCCAAGACACCGCACTACTGGTCGATTGCGCTGTATGCCGCCAACTCCGACAACTTCTTCGTGATCAATGATCGGCAGGCGGCCGGTCTGCCGGTGGACATCGTCCTGAACGGGCCGAGCCCATACCCGACTCGATCCTCAAGTCCATCTCAGCCCGCATCGGCTCAGCCGACTGGAGCGCAGACCGTCCAAGCGCCCTCCACGCAGGGCCTGTTGCTGATGCGGGTGCTGGTGACCGACTACACGCGCGAACGCGACATTGTGGAGGCGGCGCGCCGATCATTGCAGTGCGAGCCGCTGACGGGAGCGTCGTAGGGCGTTGTAGCGTTGTAGCGGCCTCGCGCCGTCGTGTCGCAGCCTTGCTGAGCGCTGTCGCCGCTCAGCGATTCAACCCGTGCAAAGGCACGCCAGGCCGCGGCCAGTCCATCGCCACCAGCTTGCCACTGACCGACAACGTGATGAACGCGGTCTTCAGATCGGGCCCGCCGAAGCAGATGTTGGTGGTGTACAGATCGGGCATCGACACCAGGTGAGACGGCCCGCCATCGGGCGGAATGACCGTGATGCCGGCTTCAAAGAGCGAGGCTACGCATACATT
>CANHUQ010000249.1 GCA_947463885.1 Burkholderiales bacterium | reverse complement strand
CGGGGGCCATGTCTGACGCATCGTGGTCGGCGCTTTGTCCTCGGACCATCGCATCGTGCGTGTCATCGCTGACCGCATCCAGGCCGTGTGCATAGGCATGCGACTCCAGGGCCACCGGCGTCCAGATACCCACGTCCTCCGAGCGGCCCGCCACCGCGGTGCGCGCGACGAATTGCAGGGCAATGCTGCGCACCGCTAGGCGCGTCGCATCACCGATCACGATCGGTACGCTATAGCGTTTGGACAGTCCCTCCAGGCGCGCTGCGAGGTTCACCGCATCACCGATGACGGTGTACGAGCGCCGCAGTCGTGAGCCCATGTCTCCCACGCGCACCACACCGGTGTTGATGCCGATGCCCACGGTGATCGGTGGCAGACCAATCGACCGGAATTCATCGCTCAGTCGCGCGACCGCCTCCTGCATCGCGATCGCCGCAGCCACAGCGCGATCGGCATGATGCGGATCGTCAATGGGCGCGCCCCAGAACGCCATCACGGCATCGCCGATGTACTTATCGACAGTACCGTCGTGCGCATGGATCACCTCGGTCATGGTCGTCAGGAAGCGGTTCAGGAAATCACGCAATTGCTGCGGATCCATGCCCTCGGCCATCCGAGTGAATCCGCGGATATCGGCAAAGAGAATGGTGAGTTCCTTGTCCTGACTGTCCAGCGGAAAGTTATGGGGATTGTCGGTGATACGTTCGACCAATTGCGGGGCCACGTACTGGCCGAACAGACCGATCACGGCCCGCCGTGCCCTGCCCTCGATCAGGTAACTCGCCACCAGATTCACCAGCGCAATACCGAAAAGGGTCAGCAATCCGCACGCCAGTGGCAACACCCAGCCGAAGTGCGTGTAGGCCACTGCATTCCAGGCGATCAGGATCGAGACGCCCAATGCCGTCACGCCGATCACCCCACCCACCCCGGCGCTGGCCATGGCCACCGCGGCGCCGGCGCCTACCAGGGCAATCAGGCCTAGCTCCAGAGCGTAAGCGTTGGACGGCTCACTGCGCAGGGAACCTTCCAGCGCCCCCGCTACCAGCGACGCATGAATTTCGAGGCTGGGCACCCTATCGCTCATGGGCGTCATGCGCGGCTCTGCGAGACCGGGCGCCGTGGTGCCAATCAGCACGACCCGTTCGCGAAAAAGCCGCGGCTCGACGCGCCCTTTCAGCACATCGGTCGCCGAGACATAGCGAAAGCGCGACTCCCCTGGACCCCCTTTGCCCTGGTAGGGCACCAAAGCTGTGGTGCCAATTGAAATCGGCACCTTGGCCTGCTGGCCCCCTATACCGAATCCCAGGCTTTGGTTGCGTGCGCCGTCGGTATGCAAGGTCACGGGTTGATTGCCGAAGGACATCCTCAGCACCGAGACTGCAAGCGATTCGTAGAGCTCACCA
Source organism: Burkholderiales bacterium (assembly GCA_947463885.1). Taxonomy (GTDB): domain Bacteria; phylum Pseudomonadota; class Gammaproteobacteria; order Burkholderiales; family Burkholderiaceae_E; genus UBA4615. The sequence continues at coordinate 3,873 of CANHUQ010000249.1, read as the reverse complement.
CGATACTGAGCCAACAGTGGCAACGAGCGCACCACGCCGTCGCGGTCGACGACCGGATTGAAGAAGCCGCTCGCACGTGCCGCACGCGCAATGGCGGCGGTGTTTGCGCCGTACCCGTTCCAGCTGGTGGCAAATTGGCCAGCATCTTGCAACACCGATGCGGAAAACGCTGGCTGCGGCAACTGGCCGATGGGGACAGCACCCAGCTCGCTCGAAAAGTAATAGCCGATCGCCACGGGCGCCGATTGCAGCACGCGGATCAGACGATCGTCTTCCCGTGGATGAGGCTCGGCAAACACCAGATCAAGCCCGACCGCACGAGCGCCACCCTCATTCGCCACGATGTCGGTGAGCCGCGCAATGCGTTCACGCGGCCAGGGCCAGGCACCTTGTTCGGCCAGACTGCGTTCATCAATATCGACGATGAGGACGCGATTGTTCGGCTTGGCAGGCTGCATCCGCAGGCGCGTGTCGTACAGCATCCGATCCAGCGCATCGTCCAGCGGCAAGCCAACATTCGACATTTCCGCACCGACCGCCAGGCCGGTCACGACCAGACCCGCCATCAGGCGGCGTGCCTTCATCGGAATCCAGTCGAGTGATGACATGGGCGGCTTCGGGTGTCGCTCAGGACGGCAGGCCGAGGCAGTACTGGAACAGCGTGCCACCGACCTCAATGAAATCGGCGTCATCAAGCTCACGCGTGGCCAGCCCGATCGGCTCGCCATTGATCAGCGGGCACCCGGTGCCGTCCAGATGCGTCAGCCAGTGGCTGTTGCGGCGCGCGGCAACCACCGCGATCTGTCCGGCGTCTGCGCGCAGACTGACCCGCGCTCGATCCACGGCCAGGGTCTCCCCCGTGCGAGGCCCCGACAGTGTCATGAAGTGGGCGACCAGCGGTGACTCGAAGGGCAAAGCCTCCATGCGCTCGGTGACATAGCGCAGCGCGTAAATGCCGATACGGATGCAGTCACCGTCCGCGAGCACCCGTTGGGTCACGCCGAGGCCATTGACCAACGTGCCGTTGCGGCTCCCCAGATCAGAAATCACCGCGATGCCTGCGCGCGTGTGCAGGACCGCATGCTCGCCCGAGACGGTCAGATCATCGAGCATCAGGTCGTTGTCTTCCCGCCGGCCGATACGCAGGCACGCCCGGTCCAGCGCAATACGTCGAATCACGGTATCGCCTGTACTCAGCACCAGGGTCGGGCAGGCGGTCGTTTGGCTGGCTGGCATGATGAAGGTCCGTCGGATAGCAGAGTGCTGTCGGCGTCAACGCGCCGGGTGCAAGGCTGTCGTGATCAACACCGTGACGTTGTCACGGCATCCGGCCGACAGGGCAGCCGTCACCAGACCTTGAGCGGTCAGATTCAGGTCGTGGTGTGTAGCGTTCAGCAGGCTCTCCAGCGCGCAGCCCAACTCGTCGCCATCAAGGGCATCGCTCAGCCCGTCGGTACACAACAACAGCAGATCATTGGACTGCCAGTCGGCTTCGCAGACTTGCACGACGGGCGCGAGATCGGTCACGCCTAAAGCGCGGGTCAGCGGGCCTTTCGACACGTTGCGACGCCCGCGAGCAGCGCTGATGCGGCCCGCTTGCACAAGCTCCTGCATCACGGAATGATCTTCGGTGAGGCGCGTCAGCACGCCGTCTCGCATCACGTAGGCCCGGGAGTCGCCCACATGTGCGACGGTGAGGGTCCGCTCAGTCAGCATCGCGGCCACAAGCGTCGACCCCATGCCCAGGCACTCGGGTTGCGCCCGTGCTGCGGCGAGGACCCGCGCATGCGCCTGCACACCAGCCCGGACCAGCGATTCAGCCGGCGTCATGCCTGCATCCAGGCCTGCGCGCACATCACCGGAGAAGCCCGACAGCACGGTCTCGCTGGCGACTTCGCCTGCGCCTGCGCCACCCATGCCGTCGGCCAGCATAAAGAGCCCCTGAGCCGGGTCTGCCTGCCAACGGTCTTCATTGCAACTGCGAGCCGGACCGGGATCGGAACAGACCCCGAGCTCTAAAAGGGTCGGCGCATGCACTGACGCCACGATCGGCGATCGTATGAAATGCGTCCGTTTTCCGGTCAGTAATTGCGCCATGACCGGCAATCTATCGGCGGCTACGGCCCGCTCTGGAGCCACATTGTGCGAACGGCTTGCCTAACCCGCCCGACGGTTCAGGGGGTCGGAAGCCTGTGTTGCACCACAGGGAATGGTTCAGATTTGTGCCTAAATCACGGCGAATTTGTACCGAACTCGATTCGAGAGCGCATACCGAGCTCGAATGGAGTGCGCATCTGGTGCGCGCCGCGCTCGTCGTTGATGAGCGCCATGAGCCGTGGTCAGCCTGTGGTCGGCCTGAACCAAGCCGATGTACCTCTCGTGCTTCTTCTGATCAGATGAAGCGGGGAGCTCGGTGCCAACGCGATCCGGAATGCATCCGGTGCGATATCCAAACGCTCTGTGCCGAGGCCAGGCTCAGGCGACGGTTTTGGTGGAGCGCCCAGGTGGGGGGGCGCTAGGTGGGGCGCTAGGTGGGGGCGTCAGGTGCCCTCACCCCGGATCATCAGATGGCTGCTTTGAGCAGCGCGCCCATTTCAGAAGGATTCTTGGTGACCTTGATGCCACAAGCCGCCATGACTTCGAGCTTTTCCTGAGCGGTACCCTTGCCGCCGGAAATGATGGCACCGGCATGACCCATGCGCTTGCCCGGTGGCGCCGTAACGCCCGCAATGAAGCCGACGACAGGCTTTTTCATGTTGTCCTTGATCCAGAGAGCGGCGGTTTCCTCATCGGTACCCCCAATCTCGCCGATCATGACGACAGCATCGGTTTCCGGGTCGTCGTTGAACATGCGCATGACATCGATGTGCTTCAGTCCATTGACCGGATCGCCGCCAATGCCGACCGCCGATGACTGCCCAAGACCCAGCTCGGTCAACTGGCCCACCGCTTCATAGGTGAGCGTGCCCGAGCGCGACACCACACCGATACGACCTTTGCGGTGGATATGGCCGGGCATGATGCCAATCTTGATCTCATCGGGCGTGATCACGCCCGGGCAGTTGGGCCCGAGCAGGATGGCGCGCCGGTTCTGCTTGCGCATGCGGTCACGCACTTCAATCATGTCCCGCACCGGTATACCCTCGGTGATGCAGACCACCAAATCCAGGTCGGCCTCCACTGCTTCCCAGATCGCCGCAGCCGCGCCAGCGGGCGGCACGTAAATCACCGATGCGGTCGCACCTGTCTGAGCCTTGGCGTCCTTGACTGACGCAAAGATTGGAATGCCATCGAAGTCTTCACCGGCCTTCTTGGGGTTGACCCCAGCCACGAAGCACTCCTTGCCGTTGGCATATTCGCGGCACATGCGGGTATGAAACTGCCCGGTCTTGCCGGTGATGCCTTGGGTAATGACCTTGGTGTGACGATTGACCAGGATCGACATGGTGTTTCGCTCCGGATTCGGATTAACGCGCAGCCGAAGCCGCAGCGACGACTTTCTCAGCCGCCTGAGCCATGGTGTCGGCAGAAATGATCGGCAGGCCAGACTCTGCAAGCAGCTTCTTGCCCAGGTCCTCGTTGGTGCCCTTCATGCGCACCACCAGTGGCACCTTCAGTCCCACTGCACGCGAGGCGGTGACCACCCCTTCGGCGATGGTGTCGCACTTCATGATGCCGCCGAAAATATTGACCAGAATCGCTTTCAATTCCGGATTGCGCAGCATGATCTTGAAGGCTTCAGTGACCTTCTCGGCCGTGGCGCCACCGCCCACATCAAGGAAGTTCGCAGGCTCGCCGCCGAACAGCTTGATGGTATCCATGGTGGCCATCGCCAGGCCCGCACCGTTGACCAGGCAGCCAATGTTGCCATCG
>CANHUQ010000248.1 GCA_947463885.1 Burkholderiales bacterium | reverse complement strand
GAGGTGGACGATCTGTCGGCGGCGTTCATGCGCATGGCCGAGGTGCTGCGTCGTGGGGATGAACTGGGCGCGGAAGTGTCCATTCTCAAAATTTGGGTCACCGAAACCATGCAGCGTGTGACCGACATGCTGCTTGAATGTCAGGCCGAAGCCGGCACCCTGGATGAGGTGGTGCCCCTGTCGGATGGCACGTCTGTGCATGTGGCAGGTCAGTACTTTCTCTCGCGGCCAGCCACCATTTACGGCGGCTCCAACGAGATCCAGCGCAATATTCTTGCCAAGGCCATTCTGGAGCTGCCTGGCTGAACCCACATGAGTCACTGGCAGTGCGCGCCGCTGCCATCGCCACCTGACCCGCATTTCTCCTTGTCTGCAACTCAGCGAATTCCACCATGCCCGATACCCCGTCCATCGCGCCCAAGCCCGAGCAGGATTACCTCGCCTTTCTTGCCCAGGGGCGCTTCATGATCCAGCGCAGCCGCTCAAGCGGGCGTCATGTGTTTTATCCCCGTGTGGCCGAGCCGCGAACAGGTGCCACCGATCTGGAGTGGGTCCCCGCCAGCGGTTTTGGCACGGTGTATGCCACCAGCGTGGTGCGCCAGCGCGATCCGGCGCAACACTACAACGTGGCGCTCATCGACTTAGTGGAAGGTCCGCGCATGATGAGTCGCGTGGAGAGCATCGCCCCGGATGCCGTGCGCATCGGCATGAAAGTGCAGGCGCGCATCGCGGCCGAGGGCGACGGTTTCATCGTGGTCTTCGATCCGGTGGCCTAAGGAGGGTATGAACATGAAAGACGGCTTTCCGCGCGGCCAGACCGCAATCGTGGGTGCAGCCACCTATGGCATGGGCGAAGCGCCCGGGTTCGATTCCATCGATCTGGCGGTACAGGCCAGCGTCAAGGCACTCGCACAGGCGGGTCTCACGCCCGCTGATGTTGATGGCCTCTTCGTGGGTCTGCCCCAGGATTTTCTGTCGGGTCTGTCGCTCTCGGAGTACCTGGGCATCCATCCGAAAGTGACCGACAACAACCGTACGGGTGGGTCAGCGTTTCTGACGCATCTGTTCTGGGCGGCCAATGCGCTGGCTACCGGGCAATGTGAAGTGGCCCTCATTGCCTATGGCAGCAATCAGCGCAGCGGCGCAGGCAAGTTGGTCAGCTCGCAAAAGGTGCCTTATTTCGAGGCCATGTATCGCCCGATCATGCCGGTTTCAGCGTATGCGCTGGCCGCTTCGCGGCACATGCATGAGTTCGACACCACGCCCGAGCAGCTCGCCGAAGTGGCCGTCTCGGCGCGGCGCTGGGCGCAGCGTAACCCCGACGCCTTCATGCGCGAGGACCTCACGATCGACGATGTGCTCAAGGCACGTCGGGTGTGTGATCCGCTGGGTGTGCGTGATTGCTGTCTGGTCACGGATGGTGCAGCAGCCATTGTCATGACTCGAGCCGACCGCGCCCCCGATCACGCCCGGGTGCCGGCTTATGTGCTGGGCGCAGCCGCTGCCACCTCGCACATGAACATCTCGGCCATGGCCGATCTCACCGTGACCGCCGCGGCGCAGTCCGGGCCGCGTGCGTTTGCACAGGCAGGCTACAGTCCAAAGGACATCGACGTCGTTGAGCTCTACGACGCCTTCACGATCAACACGATCCTGTTCCTCGAGGACCTCGGGTTTTGTCCTAAGGGGGAGGGCGGCCGCTTCGTTGAAGGCGGGCGCACGGCACCCGGCGGGGTTCTTCCGGTCAACACGAACGGCGGCGGGCTGTCCTGTGTGCATCCGGGCATGTATGGCCTCTTTACCGTGGTCGAGGCGGTCGAGCAGTTGCGTGCCAGCGCGGGTGACCGCCAGGTGCCGAATGCGAAGCTCGCGCTGGCGCATGGCAACGGCGGAGTGCTCTCCAGTCAGGTGACAGCCATCCTGGGTACACGCGAGACGCTGTGACGACCCGTGGCAGGCGCATGGCGCGTGCTGAGGCATGCATCAGACAACATCAGACCTAAGCTCACACCATGATCATCGACGTTCACGGCCACTTCACCACGACCCCGCCGCAGGTGGCGGATTTTCGCAAACGGCAGGTCGAGCATTTTGAGCGCACTGGCCATGCGCTGCCCGACGCGCCACCTGCGGTGAGCGATGAAGAAATCCGCGCCGGCCTCGAGCCGAATCAGTTGCGCAAGATGCGCGAACGCGGCGTCGATCTCACGATCTTTTCGCCGCGCGCCATCGGCATGGACCATCACACCTGCGACGAGGCGAGCAATGTGGTCTGGGCACGTTACGCCAATGATCTGGTGTATCGCGCTTGTCAGCTCTATCCGCAGCAGTTCGTGCCGGCCTGTCAGCTGCCGCAGGCCGCTGGGGTGCCGCCGCGCGAGCGGGTGTTTGAAGAGCTGCAGCGTTGCGTGGTGGAGCGTGGCTTCGTGGCCGCGAACCTGAATCCGGACCCCACTGGCGGGCGGTGGACCGATCCGCCGCTCTGGGATCGGGACTGGTGGTATCCGCTCTACGAAAAACTGGTCGAGCTGGATATCCCCGCCATGATCCACGTGAGCGGCTCGTGCAATCCGCACTTCAATCCGGCCGTGGCGGCCCATTATCTGAACGGGGATACCGCTGCGTTCGTGCAGTGCATGACCTCGGATCTCTTCAAGGACTTTCCGACGCTGCGTTTCGTGATTCCTCATGGTGGCGGAGCGGTGCCCTACCACTGGGGTCGCTACCGGGGTATTGCCCAGGATATGGGCCTCGCGCCGCTTGAAGAATCTGTGCTGCGCAATGTGTATTTCGATACCTGCGTCTATCACCAGCCTGGCATCGATTTGCTGCTCAAGGTGGTGCCCGATGCCAACATCCTGTTTGCCTCCGAGACCGTAGGCGCCGTGCAGGGCGTTGACCCGCAAACCGGGCATGCCTTTGACGATACCCGGCGTTATATCGAGGCCTCTACCAGTGCCACGCCGCAATCGCGGCAACGCATTTTCGAAGCCAACGCGCTGGGCGTCTATCCGCGCTTGCGCTCGCACCCGGCCTGCAGCGATTGCGCTGCGCGCTGAGCCCGTCTATTCCATTCACAGAGACTGTTCATGATCGGACTCAAGATCCTCAAGCGTCGACGTGCCGTGCCGGCAGAACTGGCCGCACGGTTCATTGGTCTGCCGGTGGCGAATGTCAGCGACTGCATGTCCCGTCTGTTTGCGGGGGGCGCACGCCTGCGTCCCATGCACAACGGCCGACCCATGAGCGGCCCGGCCCTGACGGTGCGCACGCGACCGGGTGACAACCTCATGGTGCACAAGGCGCTGCATCTGGCTGCGCCAGGCGATGTCATTGTGGTCGATGCAGGGGGCGATCTCACCAACGCTCTGATCGGTGAGTTGATGGTCGCCACAGCCATCAGTCGCAAGCTCGGTGGCTTCGTGATCAACGGTGCCATCCGTGATGCCCGCGCATTGCGCGAGGGCGACTTTCCGGTGTTTGCGGCGGGCGTGACGCATCGTGGCCCTTACAAGGATGGCCCCGGTGAAATCAATGTACCCATTGCGATTGACGGGATGGTGATCGAGCCCGGTGACCTTGTCATGGGTGACGATGACGGCGTGCTCTGCGTGCCCTTCGCTCAGGCTGAAGCGCTTCATGCCGCTACGGTTGCGAAGTCGCAGGCTGAGGCGCAGATGGTGGCTGCGATCCATGCGGGTAAGGTTGATACTGCCTGGATCGATGCCACGCTGGCCCGACTGGGCTGCGAGATCGAACCCGACTGAATCCGGTGGCAGGTGGCGCTGCTTCGGTGCTGCTGCCGCCGCTCCTACGTCTGTGTGAGCGCAATGGTCACGGACGGCTCAGCGTTGTCTGAGGCCTTCATGCCGCTCACGCCGATGGTTGCCAAGGCCCATCCAGCCGAACCTGTCTGTGCGTGCCGCGGTGGCGCGCGGACTGCGCGCAGCACGCGCCTGAAGGTCGAAGGATGCCCATGGAACAGACTGTTCAACCCCTTGTTGCCGCGCTTCCCACCCAGGGGCGCCTGTCCGATTTGCTCAATGTGATGGGCGCCGAGTCGGATGACCGGCGTCTGTGCGACGCTTGTCTGGTGCCGATCCGCCGTGTGCGGGCCGGCGCAGCGCTGTTCCATGAAGGCACGCGTGCCGAGTCGGTGCATGTGGTCAGGATTGGTACCTTCAAGATCCTGCGTCTGGCTGACGACGGTTACGAGCAGGTGCTGGGCTTTGCGGGTCAGGGGGAAGTGATCGGATTCGATGCGCTATGCAGTGGCACACATCCAAGCTCTGCCCTGGCACTCGAAGATTCTACCGTTTATGCGTTGCCTGTTCGGGAGCTTGAGAGTTTGCGCAGGCGGGTGGCGCCGCTGGATCGGGCGCTGCAAACGACGTTAAGTGCCCAACTCGCCAATTCGGCTGGCATTGCAGAGGTCATGGCGGCTGTGGCTTCCGAGGTGCGACTGGCGCGCTTTCTGTTGCAGCGTTCGGCACGCATGCAGGCTGCCGGTCAATCCCCACGCCGATTGCGCCTGCCCATGAGTCGGCGCGATATTGCCAGCCATTTGGGCGTGGCTCATGAAACGGTCAGCCGCTCTTTTGGCGAGCTGGCGGGCTGGGGCTATCTGAGCGTGGACAACCGCGAAGTGGAGATCCTTGACCCCCAGGGTTTGCGTTCCCTGGCTCGCAACACAAGGGGTTTTGTCGAGGAGCGTCCGCCGCGTGCGGGCCTGGGGCGAGTACGGCTTTCTCGCAGCAATGCTACGTGTGTCCGCCCGCAATGAGGGTGTGTGCCAGCGCCCCGATTGTTGACGCATCCATGGATCGGTGTAGCCAAGACGCCAGGCACCTGCGGGGACAGGTGCCCGGGCCAAGCGGATCAGGCCTGTCGAGGTGGTCCGTCAACGCGGGGTCGGCCTCAACGCGATACGCCATCACAGCACGGCATGCGCCGCCCTCAGCGACGCAAAGCCTCAGTGGATGCTCAGTGGATGCTCAGTGGACGGACAGCCGCTTGGCCGCGCTGCCACTCTTTTTCGGCAAGGTGAGATCGAGAATGCCGTTCTCGTAGTGCGCCTCGGCCTTGGCTTCATCAATCGGGCATGACACCGTGAAGCTTCGGCTGGTGAAACCGTACGTGCGTTCACTGCGCAGCACGCGACCGTTCTTCTTCTCCTCTCGGTCTTTCTTGACCTCGGTACTCAGGGTGACCTGATTGCCTTCAATGCGCACATCGATGTCTTCCTTGCGCACGCCTGGAATCTCGGCCTTGATTTGATAGGCGGTGTCGGTTTCACTCAGATCCATTCGGATCGTCGG
>CANHUQ010000247.1 GCA_947463885.1 Burkholderiales bacterium | reverse complement strand
TCCATTCGTATGCGAGGAGACTCAGATGAAAGATGACACGCAGCGCGCTCGCCAACCGGCTTCGAACCTTGGTGCGGCGCCTGAGGTGCAGGCACACAACCGCCGCACCATGCTGACCGCTGCAGGCGCGCTGGGCGCGTGGGGGTTGCTCGCACCGGCCGCACAGGCGCAGACAGCCTATCCGGCCCGCCCGATCCGCATGATGGTGCCTTGGCCTCCGGGTCAGGCCACGGATCAAGTTGCTCGAGTACTGGCTCAGGAAATGTCAAAGTCGATTGGTCAGCCGATCGTGATCGACAACCGCGCAGGCGCAGGTGGAGCCATCGGCACCGATGCGGTGGCCAAGGCCGCGCCCGATGGCTACACGCTGCTGGCTGCCTCCAGCGGCCCGGTCAGCATCTCGCCTCTGCTGACCAAAACACCTTATGACCCGGAACGCGACCTGCTGCCGATCGGCATGGTCGGGCTGTCGCCATATCTGCTGGTGACCGCACCTGACTTCCCGGCACGAGATGCGCGCGAATTCGTCGCACTGGTACGTGCCAATCCAGGCAAGTACAGCTTCGCCTCTTCGGGCACCGGCGCCACCGCGCACCTGATCACTGAATCCTTCAATGCCGCCTTAGGGCTGCAGGCCGTGCACGTACCCTACAAAGGCTCTGTGCCGGCGCTCACCGATGTGATTGGCGGCCAGGTGGCGTATTGCATCGAAACCGCAGCGTCGACCATGCCTCTGGTGCGAGGCGGCAAGCTGCGCGCCTATGGCGTGTCGCTGGAAAAAGGAAGCAGCGTGACCCCTGGCATTCCGCCGCTGGCCAGCGCCGCCGGCATCCCTGGCTTTGACTTGGGCGCCTGGGTAGGCCTGATGGCGCCCGCCGCCACCCCGCGATCGGTGGTCGACAAACTCGCGACGGAACTGGAGCGGGCCATGCAGTCGGCTGAACTGAAACAGGCCTTCAACGGCATTTCCGTCGAAGTCGATTACCGGCGATCCGAGGATTTCAATCGCTATCTAAGAATGATTTCGGGGCGCTTTTCAGAGGTGATCCGCAAGGGCAACATCAAGGTCGACTGACGCCACTGGCGCGGGCGGCAGACTCATGATGGATGCATCGCGCCCGTTCGCCGACCTGGTGGTGGTCGAGTTGGGACACAGCGTGGCGGCGCCCTTCGCTGGCCAGATCTTCGGTGACTTAGGCGCACAGGTCATCAAGGTCGAAAAGCCCGGGGGCGATGACGCACGCAAATGGGGGCCGCCCTTCTGGGAGGGCGCCTCGGCCACCTTCCAGGCCTTGAACCGCAACAAGCACTCGGTGATTGCCGATCTGCGTGCGCCGCAAGACCGCGAGGCGCTGCTCGCCTTGATCCTTGAGCGCGCCGACATCGTCGTGCAGAACCTGCGTCCCGGTCAGGTCGAGGAGCTTAAGCTCGACGCCGCCAGCCTGCTGGCCATGAAGCCCTCGCTGATTTACTGCAACGTGGGCGCCTTCGGTCAGCGAGGCCCGCTCAAGGACCGACCCGGCTACGACCCGCTGATGCAAGCCTTCGGCGGCGTGATGAGCACCACGGGAGAGCCCGGCCGCCCTTCTGTGCGCGTGGGGCCGTCCATTGTCGACATGGGCACCGGCATGTGGGCCGTGATCGGCACCCTGGCTGCATTGCGTGTGCGGCAAGCTACCGGCCAGGGCGGCGTGGTGGATGTGTCGCTCTTCGAAACAGCCAGCGCCTGGCTCACCATCCTCGCTTCGCAGTGCATGGCCAGCGGCCAGTCACCAGGCAAAGAGGGCTCGGGAGCTGCGGGCATTGCCCCTTACAAGGCCTATGCGACACGCGACGGTGAGGTGGTGATTGCCGCCGGCAGCGACGGACTGTTTCGCAGCCTGGCGCAGGTAGTGGGACACCCTGAGTGGATCCAGGACGCGCGCTTTGTCGACAACCCGAATCGCGTGGCCAATCAAGTTGTGCTCTACGGTCTGCTTGATGCGCTGATTGCGCGCGAGACCACCGCGCACTGGATTGAACAATTGGAATCGGCTGGCATTCCGTGCGCACCGGTGCAGTCAGTCGCACAGATGCTGGCACATCCGCAGACCGAGGCGATGGGACTGGTTCAACCCTTGCCTGGCAGCGGCATGCGCGCCGTGGGACTGCCGCTGAGCCTGAACGGTGTGCGCCCGACACCCCGCACCCGACCGCCCGAAGCGGGCGAACACACCTCGTCCATCCTTCATCCTCCGGAGTCCTGATCCCATGCCTTTTCCGAGCTACGCCACCCTGCGCACCGAGACCGTCGAGCCCCATGTGCTGCAGGTGACGCTGAACCGCCCCGAGGTGGGCAACGCGCTGAATACGCAGATGGGCCACGACCTGTACGACGTCTGGACCCGACTGACCGAGGACGCGGAAGACACCCGATGCGTGGTACTCACCGGTGCAGGTGATCGCATCTTCTGCTCGGGCGGTGATTTGAAAGAGCGCAACGGCATGACCCGCGAGGCGTGGACGCGTCAACATGAACTGTTTGAGCGCATGTACTGGACACTGGTGGACCTGCCGGTGCCAGTCATTGCTGCAGTGAACGGACATGCGTATGCCGGCGGATTCGAGATGATGCTGTCGTGCGATTTTGCGTATGCCAGCAGCGCCGCACGCTTTGCGCTCACCGAAGTGACACTGGGCATCATGCCGGGGGCAGGCGGCACACAGAACCTGCCACGCGCCATCGGCGAGCGTCGCGCGAAGGAGATCCTGTTGACCGGCAAACCCGTGAGTGCCGAGCGCGCGCTAGAGTGGGGCATCGTCAATGACTTGTGCGAGCCTGCTCAGGTGCTGCGCCGTGCCATGGAGACCGCACGCACCATTGCGGGCAATGCCCCGCTGTCGGTCAGGCAGATCAAGAAATCAGTGCGCTACGGCGGGCAGATGGAACTGCGCACGGCATTCCGATTTGAAATCGAGGCCTACAATCACCTGATCGGCACCGAAGATCGCCTTGAAGGTGTGGCAGCCTTCAACGAAAAGCGCAAGGCCCAATTCAAAGGGCGCTGATTTTCCCCGACTAAGTTTTCGCCACTCAGTTTCAGTGACTGAGCCAGCATCTTTGCATCGCCCCTTTAACCGTTTCGCCACGACGACCGATCATGCAGAACACCCCTCTTTCAGCCCCTCTCAACCCGGGTGCCGTACGCCCCGCGCGCGACGTCTTTCTGCGCGAGGTGGGTCTGCGCGATGGCCTTCAGATTCATTCCACGTTCATGCCGACCGAGCAAAAGCTCGCATGGATTCGCGCCGAAGCGGCCGCTGGCATGCCCGAAATTGAAGTGACCTCCTACGTGCCGGCCCGCGTGATTCCGCAGTTTGCCGATGCCGAGGCTGTGACCGTGCAGGCACTGGGCACAGCGGGCCTGACGGTGGCCGCGCTTGTGCCCAATCTGCGCGGTGCCGAGCGCGGCATGGAGCTGGGCGTGCACAAGCTCAATTTCGTGATGTCGGTCAGCCGCACGCACAACCTGAAAAATGTGCGACGTGAACGCGAGGAATCGATCGCCGATTTTTCGCGCATCGTTGAACGTATTCGCGAGCAACCCGAGGGGCGTCGTCCGATCATCTGCGGCGGTCTGTCGACCGCACTGGGCTGCTCCTACGAGGGCCGCATCAGCGTCGATGACGTGGTGCGCTGTGCAGTCGCCCTGGCTGAAGCCGGCGCCAATGAAATCGTGGTGGCCGACACGGTGGGCTATGCCGACCCGACGCTTGTGCGCACGGTCTTCAAGCGCGTGATGGCAGAAGTCGGCAGCCTGCCGGTGGGCGCGCATTTTCATGACACGCGCGGCACCGGGCTGGCCAATGTGGCCGCAGCGCTCGATGCGGGCGTACGCCACTTCGATGCCTCGCTCGCGGGCATTGGGGGCTGCCCGTTTGCGCCAGGTGCCACCGGCAATATCGTGATGGATGACCTGTGCTTCATGCTCGATTCCATGGGGCTGCGCACCGGGGTTGATCTGGAAAAGCTGCTGGCGGTGCGTGCGCTGGTACGCGAAGCGCTACCCGACATCGAGATGCATGGCGCACTGGCGCGCGCCGGGCTGCCAACCGGTTATGTGTCGACCCGCGAGCAGGTAGCTGCATGAATGCGCCAGGAGGTCACAGCCTTAGCCCGAGCGACGTCAGCATCACCCTGGGTGAGTCCTTTCCCGACATTCGCGAAAGTGTGCGACGGATTTGTGCTGATTACCCCGGCGCCTACTGGCGCGATCTGGAAGCGCGCGAGGCTTACCCGACCGAGTTCGTGCAAGCCGTCACGCAAGCCGGTTTTCTGGGGGCGCTCATTCCCGAGTCGTATGGCGGCGCAGGTCTGCCCTTGGCCGCAGCAGCAGCCATCCTCGAAGAAATCCATGCCTCGGGCTGCAACGCTGGGCCCTGTCATGCGCAGATGTACATCATGGGCACGCTGCTGCGTCATGGTTCGACCGAACAGAAGGAACGCTATCTGCCCAAGATCGCCTCGGGCGAACTGCGCCTGCAGGCCTTCGGTGTGACCGAACCCACCACCGGCACCGACACCACGCAATTGAAGACCCGCGCGGTACGCGAGGGTGATCATTACGTGGTGCACGGCCAGAAGGTCTGGACGTCACGCGCCCTGCATTCCGATCTGATGCTGCTGCTGGCGCGCACTACGCCCGCTGATCAGGTGAAAAAGAAAACCGAGGGCCTGTCGGTCTTTCTGGTGGACATTCGCGAGTCGCTTGGGCACGGCCTGGAGATCAAGCCCCTGAAGGCGATGATCAATCACCATGCCACCGAGGTGTTCTTCGACGGCATGAAGGTGCCGGCCGCCAATCTGATTGGCGAGGAAGGCAAGGGCTTTCGCTACATCCTTGATGGCATGAATGCCGAGCGCATCCTGGTGGCCTCTGAGGCCATTGGCGACGCCCGCTGGTTTACCCGCACGGCGGTGAACTATGCCAACGACCGACGCGTCTTCAACCGCGCGATCGGCCAGAATCAGGGCGTCCAGTTTCCGATTGCACGCGCCTATGCCGAGACCGAAGCGGCTGCGCTGATGATCAGCCGTGCCGCAGCACTGTTCACAGCAGGCCTGCCCTGCGGTGACGATGCCAACATGGGCAAGCTGCTGGCCTCGGAAGCGGCCTGGCATGCAGCCGAAGCCTGTCTGCAGGCGCACGGCGGCTTTGGTTATGCCAAGGAATATGACGTGGAGCGCAAATGGCGCGAGACGCGGCTCATGCAGATTGCGCCTATTTCCACCAACATGGTGTTGTCCTACGTGGCCGAACACATTCTGGGGTTGCCGCGCTCGTACTGAGCAAGTACTGCATTGCCCGCAG
>CANHUQ010000246.1 GCA_947463885.1 Burkholderiales bacterium | reverse complement strand
TGCTGCTTGCCTCTGCCTGGCGATGACGTCATTGGCCATATGCGCGGTGGCCATGGCCTGATCGTGCACCGCACCGAATGCGAATCGGCCCAGCGCCAGCGCCAACGCGACGCCGAGCGCTGGATCGACATCGAATGGGCCGAAGATATCCACGGTCAGTTCCGCACCGTGGTCGAAGTGCAGGTGCGCGAAGCGCCCGGTGCGCTGGCCCGCGTAGCGGCTGAAATTGCAGCATCCGAAGCCAACATCGTCTCGGTGGCCATGGAAGACGAACCCGATCAGTTCGCCATCTTGCGTTTCACGCTGCAGGTGCAGGGTCGGCAGCACTTGGCCAAGGTGTTCAGGCAGATGCGCAGGCAGACCGATGTGACGCGGATTACGCGGTTGTGATCACGCGCTTTTGAACACGCACACCTTCATCGGATCTCTCTGTCGTATCCAGCGCCCCCTACATGTCTGACGCGTCTCCTAAGAAGCCTGCGCTGGTTTATCTGTGCCAGCGCCTGCCGTATCCGCCCACGACCGGCGAGCGCATTCCGGCCTTCAATTTCCTGCGCCACCTGACCACGCGCTACCGCGTCTTTCTGGGTACTTTCAGTGATCAGCCTGGCGATGCGGCAGATATCGATGCATTAAGACAGATGGTGAGCGGCCTTTACGTGGCCACTTTGCGCAAGCCGCAGGCCTACCTTCGAGCCTTCCCCAGATGGTTAGCGGGCGACCCAATTTCCTATGCGCTTTTTCGCGATCGTGGCCTGTCTGCGTGGCTGGATCGTATCGACCGTGAGGAAAACCCCGAAGCGCTCTTTGTATTTTCTAGCAATGTCTCCACCTACGCCGTCGATCATTTTCGCCGCCCGTCCGGTCAGGAGCCGTTCAGATTCCTGCATTTTTGCGATGTCGACTCCGAGAAGTTCGCGGCTTACGCACAATCGGCTCGGGGATTGAAGCGGCTGATCTTCCAGATTGAAGCCAGACGTGTGCAACGCGAAGAACAGCGACTGACCGACGGCGCCAATACAGTGGCCCTGATTTCTCAAGAAGAGGCGGCGCTGTTGCGCAGTGCACTGACCCGTCATGCAGACCGGGTGGTCACGCTGCCCAATGGCGTCGATTCACAGCGCTTCGATCGACGCCTGCACCCCACCGCACCCTTTGCAGGCCAGGGCGCCACCTTCGTTTTTACGGGTGCCATGGACTATCCGCCTAATGTTCAGGCGGTCACATGGTTTGTGCAGTCGGTGCTGCCAGGCATCCGCGCACACATCCCTCATGCGCAGTTTTACATCGTGGGCACGCGACCCACGCCTGAGGTCAAGGCGCTGGGAAGCACTGCAGGCGTGGTGGTGACGGGAGCGGTCGATTCCACGGCCGCCTACATGGCCCATGCGCAAGTCGCCGTTGCACCGCTGCAAGTGGCACGAGGCGTGCAGAACAAGGTGCTGGAAGCCATGGCCATGGAATTGCCCGTTGTCGTCACATCCGGAGCCATGACAGGCATTGCTGGCGTTCCGGGCGAGCATCTTGAATTGGCCGAAGGCGCAGACGACTGGGTGAGGCGCTGCATTGCCCTCATCGAAGAGCCTGAGCGTGCGCAACGCATGGGGCTGGCTGCGCGTGTATTGGTCTGCGAACACTACAACTGGAATGCTCAGTTCGAATTGCTTGACCGGTACATGCAGACATCACGGCACGGCGAGCACACACCCACGGCCTGATGGCGATAGGCCCCTGGCCCCTACCGCAGCCTATCAGCCACTGTAGGACACCGCCAGGATCTCCAGCTCCAGTTTGCCCGCCGGGGTCTGCAACGACACTGAATCACCCTCGCGTGCCTTGATCAACGCACGTGCCACCGGCGAAATCCAGCTGATCTGGCCATTGAGCGGATCCACTTCATCAATCCCCACGATCCGCACGGTGCGCTCCACACCATCCGACTGCAGGTACGTGACGGTAGCACCAAAAAAAATCTGGTCGTTGCCAGCCTGCTGACGCGGGTCGACCACCTCGGCGCGATCGAGCCTGCGGGTCAGAAATCGGATGCGTCGGTCAATTTCACGCAAGCGCTTCTTGCCATACAGGTAATCGCCATTTTCTGACCGATCGCCGTTGGAGGCCGCCCATGACACGATGCGCACCACCTCCGGTCGCTCTACATCCAGCAGATGCAGCAGCTCGGTCTTCAGCCGAGCATGGCCCTGAGGCGTGATGTAGTTTCGGGCACCGGCGCCACCCAATTCCGGCGCATCGGCGCCCTGCAGGTCTTCGTCGTCGTCTGCGTCATCAGATTCCTTCACAAAGGCCTTGTTCATCGGTCAGAACCCGCCGTGTGACGGAGTACCGCGCACTGTGTGGCGCTGCTCCAGATAATCATTGGACGATGAAAGCACATGCGTCCGACCTGCAACGCTATGAAACACTGCTCAACCACGCTAGGCGCGCCCTGGTTCAGGTGACGGCGCTTGAGCGCCGGGCGCCCGATTTGGACGTGTTTACGCGCGAGGCACTGATTCAAAGCCTTGAGGAAGGCCTTGCACAGATGGAGGCGCAGGTGAATTCGAAAGCCCAAGCCGACCGCCTGGCCCGCCGTCGTCATGCCTTGGCTCAATTGAGCGCGGAAGCTCAAGAGACCTTCGCACATCTGGGCGTCACCGACGATGTGGCGCCTGCCGAGCGCTCGCGCACGCAAGATCAAGGCTGACCAACACGCGCGACGTATGGAGGGGTCAGCTCCACTCTGAGTCGCGCACCACACACTGCCTGCAGCATTCAGCCCGCAATCGCCATCTGCTCCAGCAGCACCGACCCCGTGCGATAACTGCCGCGCTGCACTTCATCTGCACCCACCGCCACGATCGAGCCGTACATATCACGCAGATTGCCGGCGATGGTGATCTCTTCCACCGGGTAGCGAATCCGCCCACCTTCGACCCAGTACCCGCTGGCGCCTCGAGAATAGTCGCCGGTCACGGTGTTCACGCCGTGCCCGAGCAACTCGGTCACGAACAGGCCCGTCCCCAGCTTGCGCAGCATGGCCTTCAGATCATCCGAGGGATCAGTCAGGCGACTGGTCAGCCGCAAACCATGCGCACCGCCCGCGTTACCCGTGGTCTGCATGCCGAGCTTGCGGGCTGAATAGGACGACAGAAACCAGCCTTTGAGCGTGCCGCCCTGCACCACCGTGCGCGCCCGCGTGGCCACGCCCTCATCATCAAAGGGCGTTGACCCCAGTTCGCCAGGGCGGTGCGGCTCTTCAACAATCGTCAGGTCTTTGGCAAACACCTGCGTGCCCAGCGCATCGACCAGAAAGCTGGCTTTTCGATACAGCGCCCCGCCACTGGCAGCCCCGACGAAGCTGCCCAGCAAGCCACAGGCAAGCGGTGCCTCAAGCAGGACCGGCACTTTTCTGGAAGAAATCTTTTTCGCTCCCAGGCGCGACAGGGCGCGCTGCGCTGCATAACGCCCCACCGCCTTGGGGTCGGCCAGGCGGTCCGGGTAGCGCGACGCCGAATACCAATCATCGCGCTGCATGGCTCGGCCACGGCGTGCGATCGGCGCCACCGCAATCGAATGACGGCTGTAGGGAAAGCCGCCCATGAAGCCCAGACTGTTGGCCGACAGGAAATGCCCGTGCCCCACGGACACACTGGCACCTTCCGAATTCACCACGGCAGGACTCACTGCAAAGGCCGCCGCTTCCATCCGGCAAGCAATATCAATCGCCTCGTCGGCTTCAATCGTCCAGGGGTGAAAGAGGTTCAAGTCACGCGGCTTGCGCGCCAGGGTGTCCGGGTCAGGCAAACCCGCCATCGGGTCCTCACCAGTGAACCGCGCAATTTCAAAGGCCGCCTTCACGGTTTCGCTGATCGCATGGTCACCAAAGTCGCTGGTGCTGGCATGCCCTCTGCGTGCACCGATGTACACCGTCACGCCCAGGCCCTTGTCGCGGGTCTGCTCGATGGTTTCGACCTTGCCCTTGCGCACGTTGACCGACAGGCCCGAGCTTTCCGAGACATCCGCCGCTGCGGCCGTGGCACCAAGTGCAGAGGCGCGATCAAGCACCGACTGAACGAGCTCTTCAAAGCGTGCGCGGCTGTAATCGAACATCGTGGGCGGTCTCTTGGGCAGGTAAAGGGGTTGAGCGGGGATGCGCGGGGATGCGCCGGGTAGAGCGGTCTATCATAGCAACCCGATTACAGCCACCTCCGATGTCTGCCTTGACACGACGCCCCGCTCCAACCGATGCCGGCCCCGATTCCGACGAGGATGCCGATCTCGGCCCCAGCAAATCGCAACGCAAGCGCGATATGCATGCGCTGCAGGAGCTGGGAGAGCGGCTGGTGGAACTGCCGGCGTCGCGCCTGGGCCCCATGGGGCTGCCGGAGGTGTTGCTCGACGCGATCGCGCTGTGCCGAAAAATCACAGCCCATGAAGGCCGCAGACGCCAGATGCAGCTGATCGGCAAGCTCATGCGACGGGTAGATGCAGATGCCATTCGGGCCGAGCTGGACGTGGATGATGACCGTCACCGCGCAGAAACCGCGGTCATGCATGCCGCAGAGAGTTGGCGTGATGCACTGATTGCGACCCCCGACCGGCTCACGGAATTTGTGCAGCGCTACCCGCAGGCCATCACACGCGGCTTGCACCCCATGCTGCGCTCAGCCTGTACTGAACATGCACGCGCCCAGCGTGGTCGGCATTATCGCGAGCTGTACCGCGAGATTCGCAACATCCTGCTGGCCGAGACACGCCCACCGCAGACTGATACCGGACACCTTGAATGACCGAAGCCTCCCTTGCAGCAGAACCCGGCCCCGTCCTCAAGATCGGCCTGGTCTCCATTTCCGACCGAGCTTCCAAAGGGGTATATGCCGACGCCGGTATTCCAGCGCTTCAGGACTGGTTGACCGCTGCGCTCGCATCTGAATGGGTGTCAGAGACCCGTCTCATCCCCGATGAACAGCCGATCATTGAGCGCACATTGATCGAGCTGGTCGATCAGGCTGGCTGCCACTTGGTGCTGACCACCGGCGGCACGGGGCCCGCCAAACGCGATGTCACGCCCGAAGCGACGCTGGCGGTGGCCGACAAGGAGATGCCTGGCTTTGGCGAGCAGATGCGCCAGATCAGCCTGAACTTCGTGCCCACCGCGATCCTGTCCAGGCAAGTGGCGGTCATTCGCGGTCAGGCACTGATCGTCAATCTGCCTGGCCAGCCCAAGTCAATCAAGGAAACACTAGAGGGGCTGCGTGACGCTGAGGGCCGGTCGACAGTGCACGGGATTTTTGCGGCCGTGCCCTATTGCCTGGATCTAATCGGCGCACCGTACGTGGAAACTAATGAGAGCGTGTGCAAGGCGTTCAGACCTA
>CANHUQ010000245.1 GCA_947463885.1 Burkholderiales bacterium | reverse complement strand
GGGTGCCTATTGAGACCGTCACCGCGGCCGCACTTCCAACCATGAGCATGGCGGGTATCAAGGCGGAGAGCTTTAGGGCGGGAATGCTTTTCGTCATGAGTCAGGGTCCCTTTGATGGTGAGTCGAGTTCAGAGCTAATTTAGGTACAACGAGCGCTTGCCGGCGGTCACTTCCTAGCCTCCGCTCGTCGTACGATCGCTGATAGTTGTGTCTTTGAATAGAAGAATGGCTTGTTTCGAAAGAGTGACTTCAAAGCAGATAAACCTCGCAAAAAGTCGCAAAAAAGAAACAAAGCAGACGCAACAGTGAATTTCAGATAAGAGCTAGCTAATTGAAAAAATAAAACAAAACCAGGTTTTGTGAACTGCTGTGACTTAAGAGTAGTCGACACGTGTCGTTCTAGACAGGACAGCGACATCAAAATGTGACAGTACAGGCTCGACTAAAGGGTCGGTACTGTGTCGATAAGTTGGCGAAACAGTTTCGTTCTTGTGTTCGGCTGTTGATGGATGGCGCCGAGGTCTGACGGGCTGAGCGCTCCGTATGAACTGGGTTTAAACCGCGTTCCAGGTGCGCGTAGTGCGTCCTATCTGCCCTCCGACGTTCTGCATTCCCGGAGACGTGACGCTTCACATCTCAGCGTTCGCGCGCAGAGAGATGCACATTGGATTGCTAGGTTCTTGAGCAGAAGTCCGCGCAGCGGGTCGCTTGGGTGATGATCCGCAGGTGGCGTGAGGATCCCGGGGTAGCTGCCTGAATTGGTGGACAATGATTCGTTGTGTCCTCACGCCCCCTGTACAGGCCCCCATGAGCATTCCTCGCGCCACCAAGATTGTTGCCACGCTGGGTCCTGCGTCCTCAGACCCAGCCGTGCTTGAACGCATGATTCTCTCGGGGGTCAACGTGGTGCGGGTCAACTTTTCCCATGGCTCCGCAGAGGGCCACACGCAGGTCGTGAACATGGTGCGCGAGGTGGCCACTCGCTTGGGCCGAGACATCGGCGTGCTCGCCGACCTGCAAGGCCCCAAGATCCGGATCGGCAAGTTCGCAGGCGGCAAAATTTCCCTGGTGGAAGGAGACCCTTTCACCTTCGACATCGACTGCGATCTGGGCGACGAGCGTCGTGTGGGCCTGGACTACAAAGCCCTGGTGCACGACGTCAAAGGCGGCGACACGCTCCTGCTCAACGACGGCCGCATGACCATGCGGGTCGACCGCGTCACCGACCGCACCATCGATTGCACGGTCACCGTGGGCGGCGTGCTGTCCGACCGCAAGGGCATCAACCGTCAAGGCGGCGGGCTGTCCGCGCCGGCGCTTACCGCCAAGGACATGGACGACGTGAAGACCGCGGTCGCCTTTGAGGCCGACTTCATCGCGGTGTCGTTCCCCAAAAACGCCTCCGACATGTACATGGCGCGCGAACTGGCCCGTGCTGCGGGCGGGCGGGCGCTGATGATCGCCAAGATCGAGCGCTATGAGGCGATCGGCAATTTGGAGGAAATCCTCAAGGCCTCGGACGGCATCATGGTGGCGCGCGGCGATCTGGCCGTGGAAGTGGGTGATGCCGCGGTGCCTGCGCTGCAAAAACGCATGATTCGCATGGCGCGCGAGCTCAACAAGCTCACCATCACCGCCACGCAGATGATGGAGTCGATGATCGAGTCACCCGTGCCCACGCGCGCGGAAGTCTCGGATGTGGCCAATGCCGTGATCGACGGCACCGATGCAGTCATGCTTTCGGCCGAGACCGCAGCCGGCAAATATCCGGTCGAAACCGTGGCAGCCATGGCCCGTGTGTGCGACGAGGCTGATCGTTCGGGGTCGTTTTCGCTGGACCAGGCCTTCCTGAACCGCACCTTTGGGCGTATCGATCAGGCGATCGCGATGGCGGCGCTCTTTACCGCCGCGCACATGAAGGTCAAGGCGATCTGTGCCCTGACCCAGTCGGGGTCCACGGCCCTGTGGATGTCGCGCCTGGACTCGGGTGTACCCGTTTATGCGCTCACCCCCGAAGAAGGCACGCGGCGGCGCATGTCGCTGTACCGTGAAGTCCACCCGGTGCTCATGACGTTCAAAGCATCGGACCGTGAAAACCTGTTGCTGGAAGCCGAGCAAAAACTCGTCGACCTGGGGGTGGTCCAGAAAGGCGACCTGGTCCTGATGACCATTGGTACGCCGATCGGCAAATCGGGCGGCACCAACACCCTGAAGATGATCCGGGTCGGCGAACAGTCCTGAATGGCGGCGTCGATGCGACAGAGGACAAGCGGTGCGCCTGTCAGAGCCAGACGGTTTGTGCAGCTGTGACGGATCTCATGCCCGACGCGTAACAGCGCGGGCATAATTCACAGTCTGTGAAGCCGAGTCGATGCTGAACGATCGGTTCGGTGCCGGGAGGTGCGGCGCGTCCAGCCGCGATGCCCTCCCAATCCATTCTGCTTAAACTTTTTGCGCCATTCGGTTTGGCGCTCATCCATCAGGAGCCCGATCCATGCCCCTCGTATCCATGCGCCAGTTGCTCGATCACGCCGCTGAACGCGGCTATGGCATCCCCGCTTTCAACGTCAACAACCTCGAGCAGGTGCAGGCGATTATGTCGGCCGCTGCCGAGGTGGATGCCCCAGTGATCATGCAGGCCTCGGCCGGTGCGCGGAAATACGCAGGCGAGCACTTCCTGCGCCACTTGATTGCCGCTGCGGTGGAGTCGTATCCCAAGGTGCCGGTGGTCATGCACCAGGACCATGGCCAGTCGCCCGTCATTTGCAAGGGTGCCATCGACCTGGGTTTTTCTTCGGTGATGATGGACGGCTCGCTGGAAGAAGACGGCAAGACCATTGCCAGCTACGACTACAACGTCGACGTGACCCGCAAGGTGGTCGATATGGCCCATGCCGTGGGCGTGACCGTGGAAGGCGAGCTGGGCTGCCTGGGCTCGCTCGAGACCATGAAGGGCGACAAGGAAGACGGTCACGGTACCGATGCCACCATGACCCGCGAGCAGTTGCTCACCGACCCTGAACAAGCCGCTGATTTCGTGCGTCGCACGCAAGTGGATGCGTTGGCGATTGCCATCGGCACGAGCCATGGCGCCTACAAGTTTTCACGCAAGCCGACCGGCGATATTTTAGCGATTTCGCGCATCAAGGAAATCAATGCGCGCCTGCCCAATACCCACCTGGTGATGCACGGCTCGTCGTCTGTGCCGCAGGACCTGCTGGCCATCATTCGCCAGTACGGCGGTGACATGAAAGAAACGTATGGCGTGCCGGTCGAGGAGATTCAGGAGGCCATCAAGTATGGCGTGCGCAAGATCAACATCGATACTGACATTCGCTTGGCCATGACCGCGGCCATCCGCAAATTCATGGCGATGTACCCGGATAAGTTCGATCCGCGTGACTATCTCAAGCCTGCACGCGAAGCGGCTAAGGCTATTTGCCTGCAACGCTACAACGAGTTCGGGTGCGCAGGGCAGGGCAGCCGCATTGCGCCCACGCCGCTGTCGGTGATGGTCGAGAAATACCGCAAGGGCGAACTGGCTCAGTCCGTCGTCTGATTCGCGTGTCATGAAAAGCGTGCGGGCCGGTGCTCGCACGCGGTACACGCGGTATCAATGCGAGGTCAGGCAGGCCCGAAAAGGGGCGCCCTTGCTCAGCGAGCCTGCGTTAGGATCGCGTCATGACACCCTCGCATGACGCAGACTTGGCCCGCGGCTTTCAGCTCTCTGCATTGCCGCTGTCGTTCTACGACGACCCGTACCCCACCTATGCGGCGCTGCGGGCGCACGACCCGGTACGCCTGCTGGACAACGGCAGCGTGCTGCTCACGCGTTACGACGACGTGGCGGCGCTCTACCGGTTGCCCACTGCAAGTTCGGACAAGAAGCGCGAGTTCTTTCCGCGCTTTGGCGACTCGCCGCTCTATGAGCACCACACCAGCAGTCTGATCTTTAACGATCCGCCCTCGCACACGCGGGTGCGCAGACTCATGCTCGGTGCGCTGAACCAGCGGGCGATCACCCGCATGCAACCGGGCGTGCAAAAGCTCGTCGACGACCTGCTCAATGCCATGGCCGAGCGTGCGCACGGTGGCGAGACTGTTGATCTGATCACAGCCTTTGCTGCGGCCATTCCAATCGAGGTGATCGGCAACTTGCTGGCGTTCCCGCGCGGGGACCGTGACCCGCTGCGGGGCTGGTCCCTGGCGATCCTCTCGGCGCTTGAACCTGCGCCCTCGTCGTCGGTGATCGATGCCGGCAACCGAGCGGTCAGCGATTTCATCGCCTACCTGAAGGAACTGGTGGCCGATCGCCGGGCGCA
The DNA here is from genome assembly GCA_947463885.1 of Burkholderiales bacterium. Classification (GTDB taxonomy): domain Bacteria; phylum Pseudomonadota; class Gammaproteobacteria; order Burkholderiales; family Burkholderiaceae_E; genus UBA4615. The sequence continues at coordinate 1,103 of CANHUQ010000245.1, read as the reverse complement.
CCCTTTGGACCCGAACGAAGACGTCCTCACGCGGCTGATTCAAGGCGAAGCCGACGGTGAGCGGCTCTCTGAAAAGGAGCTCCTGCACAACTGCATCTTCCTGCTCAATGCGGGCCATGAGACCACCACCAACGTGATCGGTAGCGGTGTCCAGGCGCTCATGCATTTCCCGGATGAACAGCGGCGGCTGAGGGCGGATCCGTCCCTGATCGGGTCCGCGGTGGAGGAGATGCTGCGTTACGACAGCCCGGTGCAACTGGGTAATCGTCTGCTCACCAAGGCGGCTGAATTCAGCGGGCGGCAGGTGCCGGCAGGCACCTACATGACCTTGTGCATTGGAGCAGCTAACCGCGATGCTGCGCAGTTCGATGACCCGGATCGTTTCGATGTGAGCCGCAAACCCAATCGACAGCTGGCCTTCGGGCACGGCGACCATGCCTGCGCCGGGATGAATGTGGCGCGCATGGAAGTGCGCATCGCCATGGCGAGTTTGCTGGCGCGCTTTGCGCACATCGAGCCGGCGGGCGATCCAGTGCGTGATCGACGGGCGCGGTTTCGCGGATTCAGCCGGTTACCGGTGAGCTTGGCTTAGGCGCAAGGTGGCGGGATCGAAATCTGTTGGCACCGAGGCCCGCCGACTCTTGAGCATGCCAAACCCGCTACGGGCTTCGTCCGCAGGCGAGCTGCGGACTCGCATCTCGACGTGATCGCCGACCAGTGAAAATTCGATGCTGCTGCCCTGTCGTATGCCAAGCTGTTGGCGGAGTTCCTTCGGAATGGTGACCTGTCCTTTGCTGGTGACTGAAGTGATGTGCATGAATGCTCCGGTATTACTAAGTAATACTAGAGGGATTGGCCCGCGGCGGCGATGGGCGCCGACAACAGCAGCATGTTGCCGTCCAGATCGCGCAGAGTGAAGATCCATGCGCCCCAGGCACGCGCCTCGATCGGGCGGCGGATGCGTCCGCCGTTCTTGAGCGCGTGCTCGTAGACCGCTTTCAGCTCGTCGAGCGAATCGAGCTCGATCGACACGGCCTGCAGTTCCTGGTGCTCGCGTTCATCTCGACCATCGCTTGCAGTCCGCAGGCTGCGCAAGGTGATGT
>CANHUQ010000244.1 GCA_947463885.1 Burkholderiales bacterium | reverse complement strand
GTGGGCTTTGCCGAACTCGCTGCGGCGGTCTCCAATGCGGGTGGCTTGGGCATCATCACCGGCCTGACCCAGCGCACGCCCGAGCTGCTGGCCAAGGAAATTGCCAAATGCCGCGAGATGACCGACAAGCCGTTCGGTGTGAATCTCACGTTTTTGCCGACCTTCTCTGCGCCGCCCTATCCCGAATACATTCAGGCGATTATCGAGGGAGGTGTGAAGGCGGTTGAAACCGCCGGACGCAACCCGCAGGCCTATATGGACCAGATGAAAGCTGCTGGCATCAAGGTGATTCACAAGTGCACCTCGGTGCGTCACTCGCTCAAGGCCGAGGCGATTGGCTGCGACGCGGTGAGTGTCGATGGCTTCGAGTGCGGCGGTCACCCCGGCGAAGACGATGTGCCCAATTTCATTCTGCTGCCCCGTGCCGCTGAAGAACTGAAGATTCCGTTTGTGGCCTCCGGCGGCATGGCTGACGGCCGCAGTCTGGTGGCTGCACTGGCGCTGGGCGCAGAGGGCATGAACATGGGGACGCGCTTCATCGCCACCAAAGAGGCTCCCGTCCACGAGAATGTGAAGCAGGCCATCGTGAAAGCCTCGGAATTGGACACCCGGCTCATCATGCGCTCGCTGCGCAACACCGAGCGTGTGCTCATGAATGAGGGCGTCAAGCGCGTCATCGAAATCGAGCGCGCCAAGGGCGATGCCCTGAAGATTGATGACATCCATGAACAGGTGGCCGGCATCTATCCGAAGGTCATGATCGACGGCGACATGGAAGCGGGCGCATGGAGCTGCGGCATGGTGGCCGGCCTCATTCATGATGTGCCCAGCTGCAAGGACCTGATCGATCGCATCATGGCTGAAGCCCATCAGCTGATTGCCGAGCGGCTGGCCCGCTTTGATCGCAGCTGAACGTCGGCGGGCTTCACCGATGAAGTGGCAGATTTCCGACCGTTCGCTCTTTGCGGTCCTGATGCGATCGCCCTGGTGGATGAGCGTGGGCATCGCGGTCGTCGTGACCGTGCTGGCACTCGCTTTGCTGCCGGTGCAGCTGCGTCTGGGCGGTGCCCTCATGGCGCTGCCCTTTTTCGTGATCGGCACCGTGGCTGCGGCGCGCCAGTGGCGGTTGCCCCGTGCCGGGCAGATCGAGCGCGTTCAGCAGGTTGCGGGCGCCATGGCGTGGCCCGAGTTTGCAGAGCTACTCGAAGCCGCGTTTCAGCGCGAGGGCTACACCGTCACCCGTGGCACCCGCGAGCCGGTGGATTTTCAGCTTGAACGGCAGGGCCGCATCACGTTTGTGTGCGCACGACGCTGGAAGTCGGCACGGACCGGACTGGACGCCTTGCGCACGCTGCACGAAGCCAAAGAGACGGCCGACGCGCAGCGCGCGCGCTACGTCTGTCTGGGCGAACTCACGGATACCGCGCGCGCCTTTGCGGCTGAGCATCGCATTGAAATCTGGCAGGCACCGCAACTGACCGCGGCGATGCCCGCCCTTGCGCGCCGGGCTGCACCAGCCTCCACTGGCAAGGCGTCGGTCTGATGCAACGTCTTGTCACAGCCAGATGACCGAACGCGCGCTGGTACTGTTTTCTGGTGGCCAGGATTCGGCCACCTGTCTGGCCTGGGCGTTGGAGCGCTTCGATCTGGTCGAGACCATCGGGTTTGACTATGGTCAGCGTCACCGCATCGAGCTTGACTGCCGTGGGCCACTGCTCGAGGGCCTGCGCGACGCGTTTCCGCGCTGGCGTGCGCGCCTTGGGCAAGATCATCTGCTTGATATGCGGGTGTTAGGTCAGATTAGTGGCACGGCGCTTACGGACGACCGGGCGATTGCCTTCGAAGCCAGTGGCCTGCCCAATACCTTCGTGCCCGGCCGAAATCTCATCTTCTTCAATTTCGCCGGGGCGATTGCGTACCGCCGCGGTTTGAAGGTGCTGGTGGGCGGGATGTGCGAAACCGACTATTCAGGCTATCCCGATTGTCGGGATGACACGCTCAAGGCCTTGCAGGTGTCGATGAGCCTGGGGATGGATACGCGATTCCGCCTCGAAACGCCGCTCATGTGGCTCGACAAGGCTGGCACTTGGGCGCTGGCCGAAGCACTCGGCGGCGTGGCGCTGGTGGAGCTGATTCGCACACACAGTCACTCCTGTTACGCCGGCGACCGGACCCAGCTGCACGACTGGGGATATGGCTGCGACACCTGCCCTGCATGCGCCTTGCGCAGCCGCGGCTGGGCGGCTTACAGGCAGGCGGCCGACAGGCGGCCGACCGACCGCTAGAAGCGCACGCCCAGGCTCACCCGCGTCGCATTGATCGGGGCGAAATTCTGTTTCTGATCTCGGGCGATCCGCATGAACCAACCGTCGAAGTCGAACACCGCCGACAGCCCCCACCCTTTGGTCGGCTCACCCAGATCGCCCTGTCCCTGCTTGTAGTTCAGGTCTACTGTCGTGCGCAGTTGATCCGACCAGCGTTTGCGGCCGAACAGGTGCCAAACCCGCTGACCGGTGTCGAGTCGGTTGTCCGCCACGACGGTCATGGCGATCGCGGTCTCGCCCTCGCCTTTCCAGCCCATGCCTGCCGTGAATGAATCGTTGGGGTCGTAACTCAGGTTGTAGTACGGCTTGAGGTTGGTGCGCCCCAGGCCCGCCACCACGAACCACGGATGGCCCATTGCCGCCAGGATCGAGCCGCCGAGGAAATCTCGGGTGGCGGTTTCCAGCGACATCTGCACCAGCAGGCTCGGTGCAAGCTTAACCGTGTGGTCAATGCCTACGCGGGTCTGATTCCCGAACGATGGGTCGGTGTAGTGGCCCAGCCAGGCGCGTGTGCGCCCACTCTCCCATCTGAGGTTCAGATCCTGGCCGATGGTGCTGTCGCTGTAAAAATAGGTGCCGTATGCGAGCTTGAATTGCGGTGCGTCCGAGGCCTGCTCTTGACGGTCTTTGGCAGCGCCTTGCTGATAAACGGCCATCAGGTACACAGTGATCAGAACGCGCTGTACAAACCGCACACTCAGGCGGATGGTGCGCAAGTGTTGAACCGCGTGCCACGGCACTGCAGGCCTGAGCGAGAGTGGATGCATTCGACCCATGCGCGATGCTCAATCGAACAGACTGACCCCTTTCGGGGCAGTCAGCGAGCGTGTGGTGTGCACGGCAGGTGCCCTGGCCTTGGGCGCTTCCAGCGTGCGGGCCTGTGCGCCCTCGAACGGCCGAATCAATGCGAGCGCCTCTTCGTGAGTCGCCTGCAGCCACGACATCACAGACTCGGGCTCGAGCATCACTACGGAACGTTTCTCATCATCAGCCCGATGAAACCGACGCATGACGGGATGCGCATCGGCATTGAGGGTCAGCATGGAGAAAGAGAGTACCGGGTCGCCATTGGGCGCACGCCAGGCGTCCCAGATGCCTGCCAGTGCCATGGGCGCACCATCGGAACGCTCGATGCGCCAGCGCACCGCCTTGCCGGTTTCGTAACAGGGCTCGAAGATGGCATCAGCCGGGATCACGCACCATTGGCGTTGGCGCCAGGCATTGCGAAAGCTGGGCTTGTCGGCCACGGTTTCGGAGCGTGCGTTGTAGCAATGGCGGAAATTCTTGCCATCCCGCGACCAGGATGGAATGAGTCCGAACACGCCAAGCTCGATGCTTGGCGCATCGCTGCTGCTCAGGGGCACTGCGCGCAGAAACGGCGCCACGTAGCCCGGGTAGGCCTCGGCGACATAGTCCTCGCGCGCAGGCGATCTGCCCCATTGAGACTGCAAGCGATCAGCGCGTGTGGGGACGTAGTTCGTGCACATGGCAGGTCTGAGCGTCTGTTCAGCGCACCAGCGCCAGGCACTGGTTCTTCAGATCGGCGTTGCGCACGCTGTAGCAGTTGCTGCGCTGGCCCTTCACCTGGGCCAGACACACATTCTTGGTATCGGAGTCCTGTACGGAGTAGCAGTAAGACGCCTGCTGTTTCGCAGTGGCCAGGCAGACATTCTTCCGGTCGTTGTCGCGGATGCTGTAGCAGTGGGACTCGCTTGCAGCCGACACACCGTGCCACAGCGGCGAGCCGATGCATCCAATGACAAGGGCAGCGCGCAAAAAGGTCAGTGCAAGGCGACTCATGAGGTGTGCTCCTGTGGCGGGGTCACAGTTTTGAACGCAGATGGTGCCATGAGGGATGACCCGCTGCCATCTGTGCACCGCTGTCGTGCGTCATGCACCCATCCAAAACCCGACTGGGTCAGACAGGCACATGCAGGTCCGAAGCACCCGTGCCGTATCCTCGGCCTACCTCCTTGTGTTTGTGAAAGTCAGGCCATGACCTGGTCCATTGTTGCTCGCGATCCCGCGACCGGTGCCTTCGGGGTGGCGGTGGCCACGCGCTTTTTTGCCGTGGGCGCGCTGTGTCCGCATGCCGACGGCGGTGTGGGGGCGCTGAGTTCCCAGGCGCTCATGAATCCCACTTACGGACCACGCGGTCTGCGTTTGCTGCGCGAAGGGGTACCCGCTGCCACCGTGGTCGATGTCCTGATCGGGTCTGACCCCGGGAGCCAGAGTCGTCAGTTGCATGTGCAGGATGCGCAGGGGCGCATTGCAGCGCATACCGGCAGCGCCTGCATTGACTGGTGCGGCCACACGATCCGGCCCGGCTTTTCCGTGGCCGGCAACATGCTGGCCGGGCCGCAGGTGATCGACGAAACGGTGCGGGTCTATGAAGCGCATCTGGCCTTGCCATTTCCGGTGCGCCTGATCCGCGCACTGCAGGCGGGTGAGGCGGCTGGCGGTGACAAGCGCGGCAAGCAGTCGGCTGCCCTGCGTATCCACACCACCGAGGAATATCCGCTGCTTGATTTGCGTGTGGACGATCACCCCGATCCGCTCTCGGAACTGGACCGCCTGGAGCGGGTCAGTCACGAGCGCTTCGTACACTTCGCAAAGTTCTTTGCCACCCGAGATCAGCCGGGAGGTACGTGGGACCGTGCCACGATCGATGCCGCTATTGCGCGCGCCACCGCAGCCGATGCAGGGAGCGCTGCACGTTGACTGCACTGCTGCAGGTCGAGCAGCTGCGCGTGTCGTTTGATACGCCGCGCGGCGTGGCGCAGGCCGTCGATGGTGTGAGCTTCAGTGTCGCAGCCGGACAGACGCTGTGCGTGGTCGGCGAATCGGGCTGTGGCAAGAGCGTCACCGCGCTCTCGATCATGGGCCTGGTGCCGCGCCCCCCGGCGCGTCTGAGCGGACAGATTCGCTTCGAGGGCCGTGATCTGCTGACCTCGAGTACCCGCGAGCTGGCCGATCTGCGCGGCAATCGCATTGCGATGATCTTCCAGGACCCCATGACGTCCCTCAACCCAACCCTCAAGGTCGGCACCCAACTCATCGAACCGCTCCAGATCCACGAAGGCCTCTCCCGCAAAGCCGCCCTCC
>CANHUQ010000243.1 GCA_947463885.1 Burkholderiales bacterium | reverse complement strand
CGTTATGGAGACCCCCAATGTCGAAACACCCCACCGTTGGCCGCTCACTGACCGCCAACGATCCTGAGCACGCTGCAAGCAGTCCCGACCTACGGTCGGCAAGCGCTTCCCGCTCCGGTCATGCCGGCCACACCGACCCCAGCATTTGGGCTGCGCGCAGGCGACTCACCCTCGCAGCACCGGCGTTGGCGCTGCTGGGTACGGGCTCGGCACGTGCCCAAAGTGCCTGGCCCAACAAGCCGATCCGCATGATCGTGGGCTACACGCCCGGCGGTTACACCGACAACATGGCCCGTGCTGTGGGCGAACCGTTGTCCCGTGCATTGGGCCAACCGGTGATCTTCGACTACAAGCCCGGTGCGAACAGCATCATCGGTGTGGATCTGATGGCCAAGTCCGCACCCGACGGCTACACCCTCACCACCGTGATTGCGGCGCATTCGGCTAATCCTTCGCTGTATGCCAAATTGCCATTCGACGTGAACAACGACATCGTGCCGGTGGCACTGTCGGGCGTAGCACCTCTCATCCTGACGGCCAACAACAGCTTCCCGGCTAACAACTCGGCCGAGTTGGTGGCGCACGTCAAGGCGAATCCGGGCAAGTACAACTTCGGCTCAAGCGGCATCGGCGCAGCGGCACATCTGGCGATGGAGCAGTTCATGCTGACCCATGGTCTGAAGATGCAACTCATTCCCTACAAAGGCACACAGCCCGCGCTGACCGATCTGATTGGCGGACAGATCCAACTGCTCTTTGATGTGCCGGTCACCATGAACCCGCACATCAAGGCAGGCAAGATCAAAACGCTGGGCATGGCCAGTGAGAAACGGCTAGTCGGCTACCCGGACATTCCCACCATGGGTGAGGGCGGCGTGCCGTTCCTGGCGAACACCTGGGCGATGGTGCTGGCGCCCAGAGGAACACCCCGCGAGATCCTCGTGCGACTCAACACCGAGATCAACAAGATCCTGGCCTCGCCGGAAGTTCGGCAAAAGCTGGAGAGCACAGGGACTGTTCCAGGCGGGGGAACGCTCGAAGAAACCCAGGCCTTCCTCAATGCCGAGATCGCTCGCAACGGCAAGGTGGTGAGGGCGGCCGGCATCAAACTCGAAAACTAAGGCCTGCGGCCTTCACTTTTTTGGCTGCGGCCTTCACCTGCTACCGCAGGTGAGCCTGCGCCGCAAAGTGAAGGAATTCTTCCTACTGGAAGATGCATGCGCCTTTGTGGCTGCGGCCGGCCTGCGGCCTTCACCTGCTACCGCAGGTGAGCCTGCGCCGCAAAGTGAAGGAATCCTTCCTACTGGAAGAATTCCTTCACTTTGTCTTTCCAGGAGCGGGTTTGGGGGCTGTGGCGGTCATCCTTGAGGGTGGCCTCCAGTTCACGCAACAACTGGCGCTGCTTGTCGGTCAGCCGAACGGGTGTCTCAACAATGATGTGCGCATACAGATCACCGGGGTAACTTGACCGCACCCCTTTGATCCCCTTGCCGCGCAGTCGGAAGGTCTTGCCGCCCTGCGTGCCTTCGGGCAATTCAATTTCGGCATCGCCGCTCAGCGTCGGCACCTTGATCGCCCCCCCAAGCGCAGCCACCGTAATCAGGACGGGCACCTCGCAATGCAAGTCGTCCCCATCGCGCTTGAACACCGCGTGGTCCTTCAGGTGGATCTCGACATACAGGTCGCCTGACGGCCCGCCGTTCACCCCAGGTTCACCGTTGCCGGCCGATCGAATCCGCATCCCCTCATCGATGCCCGCCGGAATCTTGACCTGCAGTGTGCGGGTCTTCTTGACCCGGCCGACGCCTTCGCAAGCCTCGCAGGGTTCAGGAATGACCTTGCCGCTCCCATGGCAGGTGGGACAGGTCTGCTGGATGGAGAAGAACCCCTGCTGCACCCGCACCGCTCCCTGGCCGTTACAGGCGCGACAGGTCTGCGCCTTGGTGCCCGGTTTGGCGCCGCTACCTTTGCAGGGTTCGCACGAGTCCCAGGACGGCACGCGGATTTCAGTCTCGTAGCCCTGGGCGGCCTGCTCCAGCGTGATCTCCATCGAGTAGCGCAGATCGGCGCCCCGATAGACGTTGCTGCGCTGACCTCGACCGCCCTGCGTCGCTCCGAAGATATCGCCAAAAATATCGCCGAATACATCACCGAAACCACCGCCCCCGCCTGGTCCACCTCCAGCATTGGGATCGACCCCGGCATGGCCGAACCGGTCGTAGGCCTCACGCTTGCCCGCATCGGAAAGCATCTCGTAGGCCTCTTTGACCTCCTTGAACTTTTCCTCCGCATCCTTGCTGTCAGGGTTGCGGTCGGGGTGAAACTTCATGGCGAGCTTGCGGTACGCCTTCTTGATCTCGTCGTCCGAGGCGTTTTTCGCCAGGCCGAGCACTTCGTAGTAGTCACGCTTCGCCATCAGGTATTCCTGTCGTTCCATGCGGAGCGGCCCGGGTGGGAGCCCGGGCCGTGCCTGAATTGCCTATTGTCGCCGATCAGTACGCCTGTCAGGCGTCGCGTTTGACTTCCTTGAACTCGGCATCGACCACATCTGCATCGGCTGCGCCAGCACCCGCGCCCGATGCCGCTCCGGCACCAGCCGCACCCGCAGCCCCGGCAGCCTGCTCGCTCGCATAGACCTTCTCGCCGATCTTCTGCGAAGCGGTCATCAGCTCTGCGGCGGCGGCATCGATCGCAGCCTTGTCGTCGGACTTGAGTGCTTCTTCGGTCGCCCTGATGGCGGCTTCGATCTTGTCCTTTTCGGCAGCGTCGAGCTTGTCGCCATGTTCCGTCAGCGATTTGCGCACCGAATGGGCGAGCGAATCGGCCTGATTGCGCGCCTCGGCGAGCTCACGACGCTTGTGATCGTCCGCCGCGTTCGCTTCGGCATCTTTCACCATGCGCTGAATCTCAGCCTCGTTCAGACCCGAGTTGGCCTTGATCGTGATCTTGTTTTCCTTGCCGGTTTGCTTGTCGCGCGCCGAGACATGCAGGATACCGTTGGCGTCGATGTCGAAGGTCACCTCGATTTGCGGCGTGCCACGCGGAGCTGGCGGGATGCCTTCGAGGTTGAATTCGCCCAGCAGCTTGTTGCCTACGGCCATCTCACGCTCGCCCTGGAAGACCTTGACCGTGACGGCTGGCTGGCTGTCATCGGCCGTGGAAAAGGTCTGCGCGAACTTGGTCGGGATGGTCGTGTTTTTAGTGATCATCTTGGTCATGACGCCACCCAGCGTCTCGATGCCAAGCGACAGCGGCGTCACATCCAGCAGCAGCACGTCCTTGCGCTCGCCCGAGAGCACTGAGCCCTGCACGGCTGCGCCCACCGCCACCGCTTCGTCAGGATTCACATCGCGCCGCGGATCCTTTCCAAAGAATGCTTTCACCGCATCGGCCACCTTGGGCATACGGGTCATGCCACCCACGAGGATGACATCGTCGATCTCGGACACCTTGACGCCCGCATCCTTGACGGCGATGCGGCAAGGATCGATCGTGCGCTCGATCAGTTCATCGACCAGCGCTTCGAACTTGGAGCGGGTGATCTTCAGGTTCAGGTGCTTCGGGCCGCTGGCGTCAGCCGTGATGTACGGCAGATTAATTTCAGTCTGCTGGGTCGAAGAGAGTTCGATCTTGGCTTTTTCCGCCGCGTCCTTCAGGCGCTGCAGCGCGAGCACATCCTTGGACAGGTCAACGCCCTGCTCTTTCTTGAACTCGGCAATCAGGTGGTCGATGATGCGCTGGTCAAAGTCCTCACCACCCAGGAAGGTGTCGCCGTTGGTGGAGAGCACTTCGAACTGCTTTTCGCCGTCCACGTCGGCGATCTCGATGATCGACACGTCGAAGGTACCGCCGCCCAGGTCATAGACGGCGATCTTGCGGTCCTTGCCGCCGCCCTTGTCCAGGCCGAAGGCCAGCGCGGCCGCCGTGGGTTCGTTGATGATCCGCTTGACTTCAAGCCCGGCAATACGACCGGCATCCTTGGTGGCCTGGCGCTGCGCGTCGTTAAAGTAGGCAGGCACCGTGATGACCGCCTCGGTCACTTCCTCGCCCAGGTAGTCCTCGGCGGTTTTCTTCATCTTGCGCAGCACTTCAGCCGACACCTGAGGCGGGGCAATCTTGCGGTCACGCACCTGAACCCAGGCATCGCCGTTGTCGTTCTTCGCGATGGCATAGGGCATCAGGCCAATGTCCTTTTGCACTTCCTTTTCGTCGAACTTGCGACCAATCAGTCGCTTGACGGCATAAAGCGTATTGCGCGGGTTGGTGACCGCCTGGCGCTTGGCCGGCGCACCGACCAGCACTTCGCCGTCTTCCATGTACGCAATGATGGAAGGCGTGGTCCGCGCGCCTTCGGAATTTTCAATGACCTTGGGCTGCCCGCCCTCCATGACCGCGACACACGAATTGGTGGTCCCGAGGTCGATGCCGATGATCTTGCCCATGTTGCGAGTCCTGTTCGAGAAAGTTTGTAGGATGAAGAAGAGGTGGTTGTGAGTGCCGGGAAATCAAGTCCCACTGCTCACAGTGACCATGGCAGGACGCAGGACCCGCTCGTTGATCAGGAAGCCCTTTTGCAACACATTCACGACGTGCTGGGCAGGCACGGCTGCGCTGGGGACCATGGAGATCGCCTGATGCCGGTTCGGGTCGAACTTCTCTCCTGCGGGCGGATCGATGGCCAGCAGCTTGTGGCGCTCGAAGGCGGACGCCATCTGCCGCAGGGTGGCCTCGACCCCTTCGCGCAGGTTATCCACCGTGGGCACATCCACCTTGAGGGCCATCTCGAGACTGTCTCGCACGGGCAGCAAGCTCTCGGCGAACCCTTCAATGGCGAACTTGTGGGCAGCGCTCAATTCAGCCTGGCTGCGTTTGCGCAGGTTGTCGAGCTCAGCCCGGGATCGCAGCGCCAGGTCCATGTACTCCGCCGCCCGGGCCTCCGCCTCGGCCAGTCGGGCCTCGATCGCCTGTTCAGGCGTGACAGGAGCCTGCCCCCCTGTGTCGAAATGCGTCGCGGCTGCCGTATCGTGGTCGGGCGAGGCAGACGGGGGGATAGCGTGCGGATCGGTCATCTTTTCCATTCTTTACAATGACTTGACAGAGTTGTTCGAGACGCGGGCAAGCGTTTTCGTGTATGTTGGGATCAGGTTTACGCATTTCAACCCCAAGCTCATTACCTCAGGAGGCGTTGCACCATGGGTTTGTTGTCGTTCTTCAAAGATGCAGGTGAAAAACTGTTCGGTCGTGGTCAGGCACAGGCGGCCCAGCAGGCTGCTGCATCCGATCCCAGCCCCGAAAAAATCGCTGCCGCCAACACCGCAGCCGGAACCGCGATCGAGCAGTACATCCAGTCGATGAATCTCTCTGCCACGGGCCTTTCGGTTGAATTCGACTCGGCGTCCAGCGCGGTCACCGTACGCGGAATCGCCCCTG
>CANHUQ010000242.1 GCA_947463885.1 Burkholderiales bacterium | reverse complement strand
CCTCGCCGCCCAGGGCGCTACGCCCTGAATCGATGGCGGCACGTGAGGCGAGGGCGGCGTCGGGCCCGTTTCCGGGTCGGCTGGTGAGGGCGGAAGTATTGGAGATCTGGGTCATGGCGGGCCTCATGCAGGGCGGGTGGAGGAAGCGGAATGGATCAGGGTGGGTTGCTGCAGTGCGCGTGCAACGGCCGCTCTAGCTGGCAGGGGCGCAGCCGACGGGCGTTGCACAAGTGCTAGGCGTGCTGCGCCGCTGCGCACTGTGCTGCCTTCTGCTACGGGTAGCGGAACCCGTGCCCGCAACACGGTGCCTGCGCCCGGCGCCGACGTGATCTCGAGATGACCACGTACCGCATGAAGCCGATCGCGCATGCCCGCCAGGCCGTGGTGGCCCGGCTCGACCGCAGCCGGGTCGAAGCCTTGGCCGTCATCGGACACCGTCAGCTCAGCGTAGGCGCCCACCCGATGCAGTCGGATCTCGATCCGGGTGGCTTGCGCATATTTGAGGACGTTGGTGAGGCCTTCCTGTGCCATGCGGTACAGAGCCAGTGCGCGGTCGCCCTCCAGACTGATGCCTGGGTCGATGTGGGCCACCAGGCGACCCGCAAACCGCAGGCGCTGATCTTCGATCAGTCGGTCGAGGGCTGCCTGCAGACCCAGATGAGTGAGCAGCGTGGGGTGCAGGTCTTCTACCACCCGGCGCTTGAAGTCGATGCCGTCACTCAGGAGTGCGCGCAGCCGCTGCAGACGTTCGGCTACCGCGCCCTGCGTCGCGGCGGGCTGCATTTCAAGCCAGGCCACATCAAGTCGCGCAGCCGTCAGGATCGCGCCCAGCTCGTCGTGCAGCTCGCGCGCCAGCGCAGCGCGCTCGGCTTCGCGTGCCTGCTGCAGACGCATGGCGAGCGCGGTGTCCGCCGTGTTGGACGGCAGGCTGCCGGCAAGGCTCGGCGCAGCGCCAGAGGCCGGGTGCAGCACCGCATGCGGTGTCGCTGAGACCGAAGGACTGCTGCGCCGTGGCAGACGGTGGCGCATGGCCCCGCCTGTGCGTCGGACGATTCGGCTGTCAGCAGATCGGGGATTGCCGCGGAGCGGGGTCGGAAGATGACGCGTGTCGGGCACGGTGATTGCCTCTGTCTGGCTGGGAGCCCGAGGGTTCGGGCTGTTCCGCAAGACCAGCAAATTAGGTGCCCGCATGGAGCGCAAGACACTATGAACTTCACCGCCTCGTCCCAGTCCTCATCCACCTCCGGTAAAAAACTGAAGGTCGTCATCTGCGACGATCACCCGATCGTTCGGGCAGGGTTTCGGCAATTCATTGCCGGACAACCGGACATCGAAACCGTCAAGGAAGCCGATAACGGCCGCGACGCGCTCGACATGGTGCGCAACGATGCATGTGATGTCCTGTTGCTGGATATCTCCATGCCCGGCCAGAACGGCATCGATGTGTTGCGGGCGGTGCGCCTGCGCCGCCCCGATCTGCCGGTGCTGATGCTGTCGTCGTTCCCCGAGCAGCACTACGCTTTGCAGATGCTCAAGCTCGGAGCCAGCGGCTACCTGCCGAAAGACTGCGAACCGACTGATCTGTTGCGCGCCATTCGTTCGGTGGCGCAGGGCCGACGGTTTGTCACCGAGTCGGTGGGCGATCTGCTGGCCAATGGCCTGGGCGGCAACGGTGATGAGCCGCCCCATGCGCAACTCTCGGACCGGGAACTGCAGGTCTTTCTGCGTCTGGCCAAGGGTGAGTCCGTGACGGCCATTGCGAATGTGCTCAACCTGAGCTTCAAGACCATCAGCACGTATCGGTCACGTGTGCTGGAAAAGCTGAACCTGCGCTCCAACAGCGATGTGACCTACTACGCCATGAAGAACGGGCTGATCCAGTGAGGCTTATGCCTCAGAAGAGCTGGTCGCGGACCTGGTCGCCGCGGCTGCCGCTGCCCAGGCCACTCTCCAGTCTGACGCCCAGGGCGGCGATCCCCTTGCCGGGCGGCACCTCGGCCAGATACCAGTCGCCGTTGATCTGGACCACCCCCGGTGGCGCCTTGGCCGGCACATCGGGGACGCCTTTGAGCGCCACCCTCATGTAGTTGATCCAGATGGGCAGTGCCAGGCCGCCGCCGGTTTCGCGGTCGCCGAGCTTGTGCGGCTGATCAAACCCCACCCAGGCCGCAGCAGCGAGCTTGGGGGCGTATCCCACAAACCAGGCGTCGAAAGAATCGTTGGTGGTTCCGGTCTTGCCGGCCAGATCGCTGCGTCGCAGTTGAAGAGCTTGGGTGGCCGTGCCCTTGCGCACCACGTCACGCAACATGGAGTCCATGATGAAGGCATTGCGCGCATCGATTGTGCGCAAGGCTTCGTCACCGGCTTTGCCTGGTTTGGCTTGAGCCACCACCTTGCCGGACGCATCGGTGATGCGGGCAATGAGATGCGGCGTGACCCGATAGCCGCCGTTCGCGAAGACCGAGATACCGCCCACCATTTGCATTGGCGTCACCGACCCAGCGCCCAGTGCCATCGTGAGGTACGGCGGATGACGTTCGGCATCGAATCCAAAGCGGGTCACGTAATCCTGACCATACTTGGGTCCCATGGCCTGCAACAAGCGGATCGACACCAGATTTTTCGATTTGGTGAGCGCCATGCGCATGGTCATCGGACCTTCGAATGTGCCGTCGTAGTTCTTCGGCTCCCAGACCTGACCACCTGTGACCGCCGCGCTCAGCACCAGCGGCGCGTCGTTGATGATGGTGGTGGTCATGAAGTTCTTTTCCAGCGCAGCCGAGTAAATGAAAGGCTTGAAGCTGGAGCCCGGCTGACGCCACGCCTGGGTGGCGCGGTTGAACTTGTTGCGATTGAAATCGAATCCGCCGACCAGCGCGCGAATGGCACCGGTGTCTGTGCTGGCCGAAATGAAGGCCGATTGCACCTCAGGCAATTGCGTGACTTCCCAACCGCCCTTGGCCCCTTCGCGAACACGAATGACCGCACCTGGCTTCAGGCGTCGGTTGGGTGACCCGCGATCGGGCAGCCAGTTGGATGCAAAGCGCAAACCATCGCCGGTGATCTCGATGGACTGACCGCGGGTGCGGCTTGCGCGAATGGAGCGTGCGGTCACCTCAGTGACCACTGCCGGCAAGAAGCCGTCGATGTCGCCTGCCTCGAGCAGGGCCTCTTCGATTTTTTCGTCCCGCCGGGCTGCACTGGTCGGCAGCTCGACTACCGCCTCAGGGCCTCGGTAGCCGTAGCGCCGATCGTAATTGAGCACGCCTCTTTGAATCGCATCGTTCGCTGCGCGCTGATCGGTCGAGCGAATGGTGGTGTAGACGTTCAGACCGGCGGTGTACGTGTCTTCCTTGAATTGTTCAAAGGCGAGCACACGGGCGTATTCGGCGGCGTAAGGCGCCTTGAGTGCGAAGTCGCCGCGGTCGGGTTGCAACTTGAGCGGCTCGGCGACTGCGGCCTGATACTGCGCATCATTCAGATAGCCCAGATTGCGCATGCGCCCCAGGATGTATTCCTGGCGAATCCGTGCGCGCTTGGGGTTGACCACCGGGTTGTAGGCAGAGGGCGCCTTAGGCAGACCGGCCAGCATCGCCGCTTCGGCTGCGCTGATATTGGCCAGAGGTTTGCCGAAATAAATTTGCGCGGCTGAGGCAAAACCGTATGCGCGCTGCCCAAGGAAAATCTGGTTCAGATAGATCTCGAGGATCTGCTCCTTGGTCAGCGTCTTTTCAATGCGAATCGCGAGCAGGATCTCGTAGATCTTGCGGCTGTAGCTGCGCTCGTTGGACAGAAAGAAATTGCGCGCCAGCTGCATGGTGATCGTGCTGGCGCCTTGCGCCTTGCCACCGGCCGCCACATTGGCGAGCGCCGCGCGAGCAATCCCCACCATGTCGACGCCGCTGTGCTCAAAAAAGCGATCATCCTCGGCGGCTAGAATCGCCTGCTTCATGACCGCAGGCACGTCTGCGATCCGCACCACGCTGCGCCGCTCTTCGCCGAATTCGCCGATCAGCACACCATCTTCGGACCAGATGCGCAGCGGCACCTTCGGCCGGTAATCGGTCAGGACCTCCATCGAGGGCAGCCGCTCGGAACCCAGGATGGCCGTCAGTGCCAGGGTGAGTACGGCAATGGCGGCCAGCGCAAGAGGAATGCCGACGAGTAGCGCTAGCAGCCCGATGCCGCGCTGGTGTGGCCGGCCAGCCGAATGCTGCAGCGCCGTTCGCGTGCCGAAGCGAGAGGCGCGCGCTTGCAGAGGGGACATGGTGACTCGGCCGCAGCGGGGGGTGACAGGGGGAATCGAGTATACCGGCCACCCGAACTGATGAGTCGCGCTCGGCGTGATGCACCGCTCATCCGAGCCTCGGCAGTCGATCAAAACCGGCTTGCGCGACGAACGGGCAGGTCCGAATGACCAGCGGGGACCGCGCGGCGATCCAACTGTTAAGGCCGGCGTTACAGTGTGTTCTGACTGTCTTCACCCCGTCTTCCACTACAGGGCATCACCGTGGCTTTCAGCTTTCAAGGATGGATGCAGCGCGGCTCGCAACCGCTGCTTGGCATCGATGTCACCGCCACTAGCGTGAAGCTGGTCGAGTTGGTGCCGGGTGCTAAAGGCGGCATGCGCCTGGAGCGTTACGCGATCGAGCCGGTTGAGCGTGGGGCGATCGTGGATGGCAATGTTGAGAACCCTGAAGCGGTGGCCACTGCACTGACCCGCGCACTGCGCCGCACCGGCGCCAAAGCCAAACAGGCCGCACTGGCGCTGCCCTCATCGGCCGTGATTGCCAAGCGGATCATGTTGCCCGCGGGCTTGCTCGAAGAAGACTACGAGGTACAGGTCGAGTCCGAGGCCAGCCAGTACATCCCGTTTTCGATCGATGAGGTCAATCTGGATTTCCAGATCCTGGGACCTTCCGAGCAGTCGCCCGAAGATGTCGAGGTGCTGCTGGCCGCCTCACGGCGGGAACGCATCGAAGACCGTGTGGTGATCGCAGAGATGGCGGGACTCAAACCGGTGGTGATCGATGTGCAACCGTATGCTGCGCGCATCGCGATTGACCACATCACGCAATTTCTACCGAATGAAGGCGCCGGCATGGTGCTTGCCGTCTTCGATATGGGTCAGTCGACCACCAGTCTGACGGTGGTGCTCAACGGCAAGACCGTGTTTGAGCGTGAACAGCCGTTTGGTGGTGGCGTTTTGACCCAGGACATCGTGCGTTGCTACGGATTGGGCGCCGATGAGGCCGAATCGAAAAAGCGCAGTGGTGAACTGCCAGCCAACTATGCGAGCGATGTGCTGACCCCGTTTCTTGAGCAAGGCGCCACCGAAGTGGCGCGCGCCCTGCAATTCCTGTTCACGTCCACGCCTTACTCGAAGGTCGATCGGATCTTTCTGGCGGGCGGAGCCGCGGTGACGCCCGGGCTCGCCGAGGCGAT
>CANHUQ010000241.1 GCA_947463885.1 Burkholderiales bacterium | reverse complement strand
CGCCTCTTCCGGAATCGCCGCCATGCGCCAGCGCGCCATCGTCAAGCCCAGCAGGGGCCATGCGGTCAGCATTGCAAACGGGATCGACATCAGCAACGGCCCGTAAAAGGGCGCGCCCAGCAGGGTGAGTTCGGGCATGCGGCCCAGCAACCATGCGCCAATCATTGCGCCGAGCAGGCTCTGCGCCCACAGCCGCGACGCTGCGGCACCGAACGGGACGCGGTGATCATCCCGTACCTGGGCCGTCCAGCCGATCGTGCGGCCAAACGCCAAGCAGACCAGAAAGACGCTATGGGCCACCGCCATGATCGGCGCGAGGATGGCGCTGAACACGGTTTCGAGCAGCACGCTCGCAATGAAGCGCAGCGTCCCGCCGAATGCTGCACGCCGGCTGCGACGGGCAAGCACCGACACCACGGTCGCGATCTTGGGCGCAAACGCCATGCCAAGGACGATGCACAGCATCAGCCAGCCAGTCTCGGGACGAAACACTGGCCCGTGACTGGTGATGAGCAGGTCACGGAAGGTGGCCAGCAGGACCATCGCGAGCCACGCTGGCGAGCCGATGAACATCAGGATGGCGAGCACCAGTTGGCATCGACTCACGGGGCGCAGGCCGGGCAGCGCCAGCAGTCGCCAGTACTGCATATTGCCCTGACACCAACGCAGATCGCGGCGAATGAACTCGAGCAGCGTCGGCGGGTTCTCCTCCCACGACCCATCCTCCACCGGCCATACACGGACCTCATATCCGGCGCGACGCATCAGCACCGCCTCGACCTGATCGTGGCTGAGGATCGCACCAGACAAGGGCCCGCTGCCCGGAAGCGTCGGTAGTTCGCAGTGCGCGATGAACGGCGCGAGCCGGATGATCGCGTTGTGGCCCCAGTAGGGCCCGCAGTCACCCTGCCACCACGCGCTGCCCAGGGTGTAGGAACGCATCCCCAGGCGCATGCCGAACTGAAAGATTCGCGCGAAGGCGCTGCTGCTCGGCAGTCCCACGACCAGCGTCTGCACGATGCCCAACCGCGCATCGGCTTGCATGATGCGCACCAGACGCAGCATCGCGGCAGGGGTCATCACGCTGTCGGCGTCCAGCACGATGGCGAAATCGAACTGTGCCCCCCAGCGCTCGCAGAAGTCGCGAATGTTGCCGGCCTTGAAGCCTGCATTGTGTGTGCGCCGGCGATAGGTGACGGTCAGCGTGCCCTCGAATCGACGCTCGAGCGCGCGGGCCACGGCTTGCTCTGCGGCGACGATGGACGGGCTGTCGGAATCGCTGAGCAGGAAGATGCGCAAATGCGCCCCTGCACCCGAGTTGGACAGGCCCGTCAGCATCGCATCCAGGTTGCGCTCCAGACGCTGCGGATCCTCGTTGCGAATGCAGACCAGCACCGCGGTCGCCGTGTCGATCGGCGAGTCGTCGCGCCCAAGCAGTACCGCAGGCGCTGCAATGGCCGCCGCGTCGCGCGACCCGAGCATCAGCACCAGGCCGATGATGGCATTCCAGAAGCCGATGGCGGTCCAGGGGAGGGTCAGACCGAAGGTCAGCAGCATGGCCCAGTCGACCCAATCAAGGCCATCAGCCCCCAGCGTGTAGGCCATCAAGCCCAACAGACACGCGATCGTTGCAAGCACGAGCAGGGCAAATGCACCACGTCGCACAGGCAGCGAGGGGTACGGAGCCGGGGAGGGAGTCGGCGTTGCAGCAGACACGGGAACAGAACGCATGGGGGCCTTTTCGCGCACGCAACACAATCGCTGCGCCACGGGGTCGCACAATAGTCTTCTTTGCTGGATGATCCGCCAATGTCCATTGAGCCTGAGGCTGCACTCGTCGCCCGATCCCTGTGGTATCCGCGCGCCGCAACGGCGGAGTTGCGCGATGAGCCCCTGCCGCTGCCAGGCTCTGACCAGGTGCGTGTGCACGCCGACTGGTCGGCGCTGAGCCGCGGGACAGAAAGCCTGGTCTTCCAGGGTGCAGTCCCCGACAGCGAGCATGAGCGTATGCGCGTGCCGTTTCAGGGCGGTCACTTCGGGTTCCCGGTCAAGTACGGCTATGCAGTGGTCGGCACGGTCGTGGACGGCCCGCAGGCATGGCGCGGTCGCACCGTGTTTGTGCTGCATCCTCATCAGAGCGCCTTCATCGTGCCGGTGACCGCGGTGGTGCCGGTGCCCGCCAGCGTGCCGGCGCGTCGTGCGGTGCTCGCCGCGAACATGGAAACCGCACTCAACGCGCTGTGGGACGGGGGGGCCTTGCCTGGCAGCCGCATCGCGGTGGTCGGAGGCGGTGTCGTTGGCGCGCTCACGGCTTGGCTCGCCGCATGTTTGCCGGGCACGGAAGTGACCCTGGTAGATCTGCGACCCGAGCGCGCAGCGCTGGCCCAGGCGCTCGGCGTGGGGTTCGCGCTGCCAGATAACGCGCCCACCGGTTGCGACCTGGTCTTTCACGCCAGCGCGAGCGCCGCCGGTCTATCCACCGCCCTGCTCGCAGCCGGCGACGAATCGAGCGTGGTCGAGCTCAGCTGGTACGGTACACGCGGCGTCACGGCTCAATTGGGCGGCGCTTTCCACAGCGCACGCCTGAGGCTGATCGCCAGCCAGGTCGGTCGGGTGGCGCCCAGCATGCGCGCACGCTGGAGCCTGCGCCGGCGCATGGAGAAGGCGCTGGAGCTGCTCGCGGATCCGCGCCTCGATGCACTGCTCGAACCGGATATCGCGTTCGAGCAACTACCGGCGCAAATCGCGGATGTGCTCGGTCCGGGCGCCGGGACGCTCTGCCAGGTCGTGTCGTATCGCGCACGCTGACGCCCGCCTGACCAAGCCGTAGACCGTCCTGGTCGTCATTCAACTTTTTCGTTCACACCTTTTGCAGGAGTTCCGATGTTTGCAGTCGAGGTTCGCGATCACATCATGGTCGCTCACAGCTTTCGCGGCGCCGTCTTCGGTCCGGCCCAGCGTCTGCATGGCGCGACCTTCGTCGTTGACGCCGCCTTCTTTTCGCGCAAGCTCGATCAGCAGGGGCTGGTGGTGGATATCGGCCTGGCGACCGAGGCCTTGCGCGCCGTACTGGCGCCGCTCAATTATCGGGATCTGGACACGCTGCCCGAATTCGCAGGCATCAACACGACGACCGAGTTCCTTGCTGCCCACATCCACCGGCTGCTCGCCGAACAGTGCCGGGGCGCCGGTCTAGGGCGGCCTGCGGCCGAGATCGCTTCGCTGCGGGTCAAGCTGTCCGAGTCGCATGTCGCGCGCGCCTGGTACGAGGCGCCGATTGACTGAACAGCGCGCGGTTTTTGCCGTACCGGGAGACCTGAACACCCTCACTGGCGGCTACGCCTATGCGCGCCGCATGCTGGCCGAGCTCGGTGCCGCGGGGTGGGATGTGCGTCACCTGCCGCTGGGCGAGGGTTTTCCCGACCCGACCGCCCAGACGCTGGCGCACGCCTACCGCTTGCTTGCCTCACAGCCCGAGGGCGTGCCGCTGCTGGTCGATGGCTTGGCGCTGGGGGCGATGCCTGGCATCGCCCAGGCACTGGACCAGCGCCAGCCCCTGGTGGCGCTGGTCCACCATCCACTTGCCCTCGAGAGTGGTCTGGACAGCGACCGCGTCCGAGCACTGGCGATGACCGAGCGCGCGGCACTTGCAGCGGCGTGCCATGTGGTCACGACCAGTCGCACCACGGCGTGCACACTCGTGCGTGACTACGGCGTGTCGGCTGAACGCATCACGGTCGTGGTGCCAGGAACCGACGCGGTGCCGACAGCCTGTGGCAGCGGCTCGCAGCAGCTCGCGCTGTTGAGCGTGGGGACGCTGGTGCCGCGCAAGGGGCACGATCTGTTGCTGGCCGCGCTCGCGACGCTGCAGGACTTGCCATGGCATCTGACGATCGTGGGTGATGCACACCGCGACCCGGCAACCGCGCAGGCGCTGCATGAAGCAGCGCTACGTGCCGGGCTGGCCGGGCGGGTCGTCTTTGCCGGCGCAGTCGATGCAACGCAATTGTCGGCCCACTATGAACGCGCCGATCTGTTCGTCCTGGCCTCGCGCCATGAAGGGTTCGGCATGGCCTTTGCTGAGGCGCTTGCCTACGGGCTGCCCCTGCTGGGCACCACCGCAGGCGCGATCCCCGAAGCCATACCAGCCGGCGCCGGCATGCTGGTGCCGCCAGATGATCTGCCTGCATTGACTGAGGCATTGCGCATGCTGTTGAGCGATCAGGCCACGCGAAAGCAACTCGGTGCATCCGCACGCGCTGCAGCCGCCGTGCTGCCGCCATGGCACGCGTCAGCCGCCGTGCTAGCCGGCGTACTGCGGCAGGCCGCGCGATGAGCGGGTTCGCGGCAGACTGGCTGGCACTGCGTGAGCCGGCAGACCAGCGCGCGCGTCATGCCGGAATCATCGCCGCCATCGCGCAATACGGGTCGACACAGGGACAGGCGCAGGGGCAGGTCCGCATCACTGACCTCGGCTGCGGTACCGGTTCAACCTTGCGGGCACTGTCGCCGTGGCTGCCGGCGCGCCAGCACTGGTGCCTCGTCGACAACGATCCGGTGCTGCTGGCGAGAGCCTCGCACCATGCACGCACGCTGCCGGCATCGGTGACCGTGGCGACATGGCAGGCTGATTTGCAGCACAGCATCGAATCCATCGTGGCGCAGGAGACGGACTTGCTGACGGCTTCAGCCTTTCTGGACTTGGTCTCGCAGGCCTGGCTTGAGCGCCTGGTCGCCAGCGCGGCGCGTCACCGGCGGCCGGTGTACATCGCCCTGAGCTACGACGGGCGGACCTCCTGCGAGCCACCCGACCCGTTCGATGGCCGTGTTCTGGCCGCGTTCAATGCCCACCAGCTTGGCGACAAGGGGCTGGGCGGCGCATTGGGGCCCCACGCGGGTGCGGCAGCCGCGCAATGTTTCGAAGCTGCGGGCTTTACTGTGTGCACCGCGCAGGCCGACTGGCGCCTGGGCCAGTCAGACAGCGCACTTCAGGCGCAACTGCTTGAAGGCTGGCACCGGGCGGTGAGCGAAACGGGAGCATTGCCACAATACGAGCTGGACGGCTGGCGCGCACGCCGTCTGGCATTCCTGGCCGATGGCCGCTCCCAGCTGTGCGTGGGCCATGTCGATCTCTGGGCACAACCGCGCTGACCCTGGGGTACTGAGGGCGACTGAGCGGGCATTGAGGCCCTGCGTTCAGTCTTGCCGCACTGCGCCCAGCTCGACATCCCACAGCATGTCCTCGCCAAGCGGGTGGCAGCGCGCTGGGCCACGCAGGGCCGCGTCGAGTCGATCAATGGGTGCAAGCGTCAACCCCAGCGGCCCGGCGCCAATGATCAGCGGCGCCACTGCGATGTGAAGACGGTCCAGACAGCGCGCGTCGAGAAAACGCGACAGTGTCGCCGCGCCGCCTTCAATCAGGATGCGATGCAGACCGCAGGCCACCAGCGCCTCCAGGAT
>CANHUQ010000240.1 GCA_947463885.1 Burkholderiales bacterium | reverse complement strand
GACCGGCGGCGAACTCAAGATCGAGGTGCTGCCTGCGGGCTCAGTGGTGCCGGCATTCGGCCTGCTCGACGCGGTCTCCAAGGGCACGCTTGACGGTGGCCATGGCGTGTTGGTGTATCACTACGGCAAGAACAATGCGCTCGCGCTGTGGGGCTCGGGCCCGGCTTACGGCATGGATGCCAACATGCTGCTGGCCTGGCACAAATATGGCGGCGGCAAGGAATTGCTTTCCAAGGTCTACGATGCCGTCGGCGCCAATGTGTACTCCTACCTGTACGGCGCCATGCCCACCCAGCCGCTGGGCTGGTTCAAGAAGCCCATCGCCAAGGCTGAAGACCTCAAGGGCCTGAAGTTCCGCACCGTGGGCATTTCCATTGATGTGTTCACGGCCATGGGTGCTGCCGTCAATGCGCTGCCCGGTGGCGAGATCATCCCCGCCATGGACCGCGGCCTGCTTGATGCAGCCGAGTTCAACAACGCCACCTCGGACCGCATCCTCGGGTTCCCGGATGTTTCCAAGGTGTGCATGCTGCAGAGCTATCACCAGAACGCCGAGCAATTCGAGATCCTGTTTAACAAGACCAAACTCGATGCGCTGCCGCCCAAGATGAAGGCGATTATCGACATCGCCGTGGAGGCCTCTTCGGCCGACATGACCTGGAAAGCGGTCGACCGGTATTCGAAGGACTACGCCGAGATGCAGGCTTCGCAAGGCGTGAAGTTCTTCAAGACCCCCGATGCTGTGCTGCAAAGACAGCTTCAGGTGTACGACGAAGTTGTGAGCAAGAAGGCCGCTGACAACATCCTGTTCAAGCAGATCGTGGCCTCACAGCGCGCGTTTGCCGAGCGCACCGTGCGTTGGGACATGGACACCAACGTCAGCCGTCGCATGGCGTACAACCACTACTTCGGTAAGAAGGGTTGATGCGCTGCTGACCGACACTGTCGGTGTTGCCGGCCGGGCCTTGCCCGGCCGTTTCGTTTCACGGTTGACCTCCCTCGCTCATGACCACGCAATCCTTCCTGTTCAGCATCGATCGCATCAGCACAGCGGTCGGCAAGGCAGCCGCCTGGCTGCTCATCGCGCTCACGGTGCTGGTCTGCGCGGAGGTGTTTCGCCGCTATCTGCTCAACAGCCCCAGCCAGTGGGGCTTCGAACTGAGCGTGATGATGTACGGCACGCTCTTCATGCTCACGGGGGCCTACACCCTGGCGCAAAACGGTCATGTGCGCGGCGACTTCCTGTACGGTTCAATGCCGCCGCGTCGCCAGGCGACCTTCGATCTGATCCTGTACTTCGTCTTCTTCTTTCCCGGCATCATCGCTTTGCTCTATGCAGGCTGGGATTACGCAGGTTCGAGCTGGGCCATTCGCGAGCGTTCCAGCATCACGGCCAACGGTCCGCCGCTCTACTGGTTCAAGTCTGTGATCCCGCTCGCCGGCGCGCTGGTGCTGCTGCAGGGCGTGGCCGAAGTGGTCCGATGCGTGGTGTGCCTGCGCACCGGTCAGTGGCCCGAGCGGCTGCATGACGTGGCAGAGATTGATGTAGTCAAGGATCAGCTCGAGCACTCCACCTACGTGGATGAAGAAGCCCGGCGTACGGCGATTGAGCGCGTGGCCGATATCGATGAGGCCGCTCATGGCCGGCTCGGCGGCGCTGCAGGCAATGCCGCTTCCAACAACGGTCAGGGCCAGGGAGTTGCACGATGACCAGCGGATACCTTGGCCTGCTCATGCTGGGCCTGATCGTGGTCGCCATCATGATGGGCTTTCCCACGGCATTCACCCTGATGGGGTTGGGCATGCTGTTCGGCTATGTGGCGTATTTCGATCCGTCGCAAAGTTTCGTGGCCAACCGCATCTTCGATCTGATGGTCCAGCGTACTTATGGCGGCATGACCAACGACACCTTGCTGTCGATTCCGCTCTTTGTGCTGATGGGCTATGTCATCGAGCGCGCGGCCCTGGTCGACAAGATGTTCAAGGCGGTGCAGCTGTCCTTCCGTCGACTGCCTGCGTCTCTCGCTGTCGCCACGCTGGTGGTTTGCACGTTCTGGGGGATTGCCAGCGGCATCGTGGGCGCGGTGGTGGTGCTCATGGGGGTGATCGCCATGCGCCCCATGCTCAATGCGGGGTACGACACACGGCTTGCGGCGGGCGTCATCACCGCCGGGGGTACGCTGGGCATTCTCATTCCGCCCTCGGTGATGCTCATCGTCTATGCGGCCGTCGCCGGTCAGTCCGTGGTCAAGCTGTATGCCGCGGCTATTGTTCCGGGCTTTTTCCTGGCGTTCCTGTACTTCGTCTACGTGATCGGCTGGGCGCTCATCGACCCTAAGGTGGCGCCCAAGTTGCCCGAGTCCGAGCAGCGCATGGATGTGCCCGAATGGCTGGATCGCCTCACGGGCGTGTTCGGGGGCAACGCCCTGTCCGCACTCGTGCGCTCGATCTTTTCTCCGGGGCGCCTGAAGGCAGCGTACGCACCGGGTCAGGCGCCGGGCTTCATGAAGTTGCTGGGCAGTCTGGCGGTGGCTTTGGGTCCGTTGATGTTGTCAGCGATCGTTTTTGCCGCGGCCTGGTGGTACGTGGTCATTCACAGTGCACCCGAGGCGCCCATCACGGCCGCAGCTTCCACTTCGGCGCTCATCGAGCCGCCCGGGGTGGGGGCATCGTCCACCGGCTTGGCTGAGCCGCCGTCGGAATCGGGTGCGGCGTCGTCATCGGCGGCGACCGCGTCCACCGGACTGGCCGAACCGCCTGCATCAGGCGCATCGTCCACCGGGTTGGCTGAGCCACCCGCCGCGGCATCGTCCACTGGGCTGGCCGAGCCGCCCGCCGCCGGTGGAGCCACCGGGCTGGCCGAGCCGCCCGCCGCCGGTGGAGCCACCGGGCTGGCCGAGCCGCCTGCGTCGCCCGGGTCGGCGGCTGCGTCGACCGGCCTGACCGAGCCGGGCGCAGCGCCCACGCCTGCGACGGTTACGGCTTCGACCGGCCTGCAGGAGCCTGGTGCGCCAGCCTCTGCGACCGCCTCGTCTGCCACTGGCCTCTCGGAGCCCTCCGGGAGCAGCAGCCCGGCTGCGGCAGGCCCTGTAGCGGACCCGCGCGCCCACGTGCCCGCCGCGTTCTATCCCTGGTTCTGGGGACTGGCCGCAGCTACGTTGCTGGGGTTGGCGTTGTTCTATCGCAGCTTCACGGCCGAGAACCTCGAGGTGCAGCGCTTGCTGTTCTCCTCGGTCATGCCGCTGGCCATTCTGACCGGTCTGGTGCTGCTGGTCATTCTGCTGGGCATCACCACCGCCACCGAGTCCGCTGGCGTGGGTGCGGCGGGCGCCTTTCTGCTCGCATGGCACTCGGGCAACTTCACCTTCGAAAAGCTCAAGGAGTCGGTCTATCTCACGGCCAAGACCACGGCGATGGTGTGCTGGCTCTTCGTGGGTTCGGGCCTGTTCTCGGCAGTCTTTGCCTTGCACGGCGGGCAGGAGCTGATCGAGAAATGGCTGCTGGCCATGAATCTGTCGCCTCTGCAGTTTCTGATGCTCACGCAGGCGTTGATCTTTGTGCTGGGATGGCCGCTCGAATGGACCGAGATCATCGTGATCTTCGTGCCAATCTTCCTGCCGCTGCTTGCGCACTTCCAGATCGACCCGATTCTCTTCGCCACGCTGGTTGCGGTGAATTTGCAGGCGGCGTTCCTGTCGCCGCCGGTGGCCATGTCCGCTTTTTATCTGAAGGGTGTGTCACCACCGCACGTGACCCTCAATCAGATCTTCGCCGGCATGATGCCGTACATGCTGATCGTCATCCTGTGCATGGCGCTGATGTATATCTTCCCCGGCATGACCTTGTGGCTGCCTGAGTTTCTGTACGGGAAATGAGTGACGCAGCAGGGCTCAGTGCGGTTCGGAGCCCGCTGCAGTGTTGCGTGATGAAGCGCTGAATAAAGCTGGGTTGAGCGATGACGGGCTGCGTGCCCCATGCGCGTCCGACAGCTCGAGCAGGCTGGGAATGCGCAATGTAGGCGGCCGGGTGGCGTGGGGATCGGCCCAGACTGTGCTGCTGACACGCTCCTGCGGATCGGGCATGCACAGTGTGGGCGGACCATCGGGGCCGTCCAGATCGATCGGGGCTGGTTCGCTGGCTCGCTGACTGGCGAGCGCCAGCTCGGCCAGCCGCGAGGCCCACTGCGCAGCCGCTGGTGCATCGGCGCGCACGATCGCAAGCGTGAGCGAGGTCTGCAGGCGCAACAGCGACTGTGAGTCAGGCCAGCCGTCCGGATTCAGCACTTCGAGCCGACGCAGCCGCGTGTAGTTCAGACGCCGCACCGGTTCGAGCCCTCGGTCCACGCTTTGCATCAGCTGATTCCCGCTGGCATGGGCGATGGCGGTATGCAGGGCCGCGTCGTGCGGTGCGCGATCCGGCAGCCCACCCGACCCCACTGCGCTGGCAACGCGACGCAGTGCCCCCAACAGCGCCAGCCGCTCGGTGCGGCTGGCACGCCGCGCGGCTTCAGCCGCCAGAGCCGGCTCCATGATCTGTCGCAGCGCGACCGCCTCGTTGAGCCGCTCGACCGATTGCTCGATCAGCGCACCCATGAGTTCGGGGTCAAGCAGCTGCCACCGCGCCTCTTCGGCCACCAGGGTGTCGATGCCGGGGCGGGCGCTGACCAGCCCTCGCCCTGCCAGCTCCGCCAGCGCCTCGCGCACGACCGTGCGGCTGACTCGATGCTGGCGGCACCAGTCGCCCACATCGATGGCATCACCCGGGCGCAAGGCGCGCTGCGCGATCGCCTGAAGCAGGGATTGCGCGACACGGGCGCTGCGGGATCCGATTTTCATCATCCTGCAATTCTATGGGTATTCATCCGGGGCGGGCGCGGCACAATGTGAACGTTGATGCACGGATAGGAGGCATGGATGAAACGTTGGACTCACCGCCCGCCGGGCTCCAATTGGGGCGAATTCGGCGATGACGACGAACTCGGTCGCATCAATCTGCTCACGCCGCAACGGGTGTTGCAGGCCGTGCGCGAAGTGCAGGTCGGTCAGGTGTTCTGTTTGTCTCTGCCCCTGGATCTGCCGGGCGGTAACGCGCTGAATCCGCGTCGCCATCCACCGCGCAAATTTGCCACGGTGCGCGGCCCCGGTGTGCCGACCTACAACTTTCTGACCAGCAAGCTCGACCCCAGACAGGTCGATGTGATGAGCGACGACGCGGTGCTGATGGCGCTGCAGTACTCAACCCAGTGGGACAGTTTCGCCCATGTCGGGGCCCAGTTCGATGCCGATGGCGACGGCGTCCCCGAGCCGCTCTACTACAACGGGTTTCGCGCAGGCGAAGACGTGGTGGTGCCCGCGTTCAGCCCAGGCCCGGTCGACTGGTGTTGCGCCGAGGGTGTGCATGCCAAGCGCCTGGGGATCGAAACCATGGCGGTGGCCGGCGTGCAAGGACGTGGTGTGCTCATCGACCT
>CANHUQ010000239.1 GCA_947463885.1 Burkholderiales bacterium | reverse complement strand
TGCAGCCGCTCAAGGTGCCATGCCTCATCACCCAGCACATTGGCAAAGCCGGTCAGGCGCTTGGCGACTTGGCCGATCTCGGTTTCATCAGTCATCCCGATGGCGCCGTGCAACTGCACGCCTTCCTCTGCGCAGCGGCGGGCAGCAGGTGAAACAAATGCCTTGGCGAGGGACACCGCACGACGCCGCGCTTCGGGGGTGTCGCTCAGCCGGTCGATTGCCGCAGCGCTGATCGCGCGCGCCTGCTCGATCGCCACGAAGAGGTCCACGAGCCGATGACGCAGGACCTGGTTGGCGATAAGTGTGCGACCGAACTGCCGACGCTGCTGCAGGTAGTCCTTGGTCAGTTCGAGCACGCGTGACATCGTGCCGACGGCTTCCATGCACGCCAGCGCCGTGCCGTGATCCATCGCTGCTTCGACGACCGCCCAGCCGTGCTGCGGGCCGGCCAGGCGTGCATCCGCCGGCACGGTCACACCGGCAAGGCGCAGGTCAGCGCATTGACGGCCATCGTAGGTAGGCCAATGGCGCCGCGAAAGGCCTGCGGCATCGGCGGGCACGGCGAACAGGGACAGACCGCTCGGGTCGCGAGTGGCTCCGGATTCGCGCGCGAGCACCAGCAGCGTGTCAGCGGTGCCGCCACCCAGGACCAGCGTCTTGGTGCCGTCCAGGCGCCAGGTGCCGTCCGATTGCGCGTGGGCGCGTGTCTGCACATCGAACGCATCATGGCGCCCCTGCGGCTCCAGGGCGGCCAGGCCGAGCATCTGCTGGCCTGCAGCCAGCCCACGCAGCAGGGCTTCGGCGCGCTGGGCCGCAGCCGGCGCACCGTCGTGCAGGGCCTGCACGCGGCAGGCGATCAGGGCCGGCGCACACAAGCCCAGATGAGCCAACCAGGGCTCCAGTGCCGTGGCGCGACCCAATGCATGGGCCACGATCGAGGCATCCGTTGCATCGCCGAATCCGTCGCAGTCTTCAGGCAGATTGAGCGCCAGCCAGCCCATCTCGGCAAAGGCCTGCCAGCGCTCACGCGAGAACCCCTCCGGCAGGGCCGCACCGAGCTTTCGCGCATCGAATCCGTAGTCGCGCTGCACATAGCGCAGCGCAGCGTCGCGCAGCAGGGCGCGCTCATCGGGTGTGTCAGTTGGGGCGATCGCTGTGCTCATAGTCCCAATACCTGCTTGGCCAGGAGTTCGTGTTGAATTTCGCTGCTGCCACCGGCAATCGTGAACCCGCGTGTCATGAAGCGCCGTGAAGAAGCGGTGGTGGCGTAGGGGTGCCGTTCAACGATCGTTGAGCCGTCGGCCTGTGGCAGGTCGACCAGGCCCTGGGCATCGAAGGGCAGCGTCTGTGGCCCCAGCGCGTCGACCGTGAGCGTCTCGATCTCCTGGATCAGCTGGCTGCCGACCAGCTTGAGCATGGCGGTTTCCGGGCCCAGACGTTCCCCGGCTTCAGCGCGTTGCCGAAAACTCAGCACGGTGGCGGCCAGCGTTTCAAGCCGCACTTCAAGTTCGGCATAACGGCGCTTGAACCAGGGCCGCTCGCGCAGGAGCACTCCGGCTTCCTGCACGGTCTCGCCGATCGACCGTACCTTGGCCAGACGGCGGCGGTTCTCGGCCACGCGTGCCAGGTTGAGGCGTTCGAATTCAAGCAGCGACTTGGCGATCGTCCAGCCCTGGTTTTCTTCGCCGACCCGCATGTCCAGCGGCACTTTCACGTCATCGAAAAACACCTGGTTGAAGAGGTGCCAGCCATGGATGCCAATGATCGGGCGCAGCGTGATGCCTGGGGTGGCCATGTCGATGAGCAGAAAGCTGATGCCTTCCTGCTGCGTACGTGCTTCGGGGTTGGTACGCACGAGACAGAAGATCCAGTTGGCGTGGTGCGCGCCCGATGTCCAGATCTTGCTGCCGTTGACTACATAGTGCTCACTGCCATCGGCCGCGCGTTCGCGCACTGCGCGGGTCTTGAGTGAGGCCAGGTCCGACCCCGACTCCGGCTCCGAGTAACCCTGACACCAGGCATGTTCCAGCGACACCATGCGAGGCAAAAAGTACTGCTGCTGTGCGGGCGTACCAAAGCGTATCAACAGCGGGCCGATCATCTCGAACGTGACGCCCCCCACTTCCGGTGCGTGACCCAACACCAGTTCGTCCTGAAACACTGCGCGCTTCCAGGCGGGCCACCCGGTGCCGCCCAAAGGCTGCGGCCAATGCGGCACCAGCCAACCACGATCACGCAATTGCGCCATCCAGGCTTTGCTCTCTTTGCCGGTCAAGGCGACCCCGAGGCGCGACTTCTCTCGGATCGGTTCGGGCAACTGATCGCGCACGAATGCCCGGACTTCGTTGCGAAACACTGCGATCTCTTCTTGCGTGGCGCTCATGCGATGCTTCCCTTGTGGAAGATGCGTTTTCCAATGGCTGCTCGGTGCACTTCCGAGGCGCCGTCATAAATTCGAAAAGGCCTCAAACGCCTGGCGATCATGGCGATCGGCTGGTCTTCGCACATCCCCACAGCGCCTGTGATTTGCGAGGCCCGGTCGGCCACGCGGTTGAGGGCCTCGCTCACGAAGACCTTTGCCATGGAGGAGTGATGCCGGATGGAGGCGCCGGTGTCCAGACGTCTGGCGACGTCTGCGGTCATGACCCGGCAGGCGTACAGATCGATGTGTGAGTCGGCCACCATGGCCTGAATCTGTTGATGTTCCGAGAGCTTCGCACCGAATGAATCGCGCTTTGAGCAGTAGTCTTGTGCAATCTCGATGGCGCGCTCCGCGAGCCCGATGCCACGCATGCAATGAAAGAGCCGTGCGCCCTCCAGTCGCAACTGGGCATAGTCAAAGCCTTTTCCTGCATCGCCGATCAGCGCGTCGGCCGATACGCGGCAGTTCTCCAGCTTCACTTCGGCGTGACCGCCATTGGAGAACGGGTCGATTGATGGAATGGCGCGGATCAGATGCCAGCCTGGATTGCGGGTATCCACGATGAACCAGCTCGCCCCCTCGTCGCTGCGTGCCACGACAATCGCGAAGGCGGCGCCCACGGCACCGGAGGTGAACCATTTGTGGCCATCGAGCACCCAGTCGTCGCCATCGCGGCGTGCCCGCGTGGAAAGCATGCGCGGATCTGAGCCCACGCCAGGCGCCGGCTCGGTCATTGCAAAGGCCGAACGGATCTCGCCCGCCATGAGTGGCCCCAGCCATTTCGCCTTTTGCGACGGGGCGGCCAGGTGCATGAGCGTATCGATATTGGGTTGATCGGGCGCGGCACAGCCCATGGCCCCGGCGCCCAGAAAGCTGCGCCCACAGACCTCGAAGACCCGTGCACAGTCCTGCCAGTTCAACCCCATGCCGCCCGCATCTTTTGGCAACTGAGGGGCGATCAGCCCTTGCGCCTGGGCTTTGGCGCGCAGCACGCGGGTGACGTCGTCGAGCCACCCAATGTCATGGGCCTTGCTCATGTCTTCACGCGGGATGGCTTCTTCATCGATGAAGTGGCGCACCCGCTGGCACAGGGCGTCAAGCTCGTGGGGTGGCAGGCTGGGGCGCAAATTGGCAGGGACGGTGCGGGTCATGGAAGCGGTGTGATGTCAGAGTGAAGAGGAGATGGTGGGCATGGCACGCCACAACCTGGGCGATCAGGTGCGCACACGGGCCTGATCCAAGGTGGGTGGGGGCTTGCCGCCGGGCTGGGCAAAGCTGTCGAACCACTGCTTGACGTCCGGCCCGATGGAGGTGCGTCGCAGAGCCGCTTTCAGTTTGAACACGTTTTCTGCTGGCCATGTGGCGATCTCGCCAGCCAACGCCTTGCAACGCGCACTCACCTGATCGTCATCGACCACTTCGGTGGCCACACCCAGACGCAGCAGTTCATCAGCGGTCACCTTGTCGCCCAACAGCGCCAAGCGTGCTGCCACGGCCTCCGAGTGGCGCATCAGCAGCCAGGCGAGGTTGTTCGGGGCGGCCATGCCAAGCCTGATTTCTCCGATCTGCAACGTGGCCGTGCGCCCGCACACCAGCACATCGCCGGCAATCGCCAGGGCAGCGCCACCATTGATGGCATAGCGCTCCAGCGCCACCAGCAGCACTTTTTGCGTGGAGGCCAGGGCCACATGCACCTCGCGCCATCGGGCGTTGAAACCAGGCACCCATGCGGGGCGCGGTTCAGCGTTGAAGGCCTTCAGATCGAGCCCTGAACACAGGGCGCCGCCTTCTCCTCGCAGCACCAGGGCACGCAGTGAAGGATCGGCCTGCGCGGTGACCAGCGCATTGAAGAAGTCGTCGGCCAGTACGCCATCGATGGCATTGCGCCGTTGTGGCCGATTGAGGACGATCTCGGCCCAGCCTTCATGGCGAACCAGCAGCACGGCGGGTGCGGCTTGGGGGGTGTCGGGGGTGGCGGTCATTGCAGTGTCTGATTCGGGTTGGCAAAGGGATGATTGAGACGGGTCAGCTGTGCAGGGTGACCCGGTAATCCATCATGTCGGCGCGGCAGTAGGTATCGCTGTGCGTGACGGGCTTATCGTCGTAGTCGTAGCTGGTGGTGCGAATGCGAAGCAAGGCTGCGCCTTCCTCATAGGCCAGTTGCCGCGCCAGGCGTGCAGTAGCCAGGGTGGCTTCCACCCGCACGCGGGTGCGCGCCATCCGCAAGCCGAGTCCGAGTTCGATCGCTACCGTCACGTCCTGGTCGGTCAGGTCCTGTGCGGCCAGCGTTGCGGCCGGACCCGGAGCCATCCAGGTGGTCCCGATCACGAAGGGCGTCCCGTCGCCGTAGCGCATCACCACCAGCGCACCCAGCGGTGTGCCACGCTCGATGCCCAGTTCCATCCCCAGTTGGCGGGTCGCCGGCACGTGCTTGAAGGAGACCAGCCTGCCTTGAGCACGCAGACCGCGCATGCGCATTGCCTCGAGCACGCCTACAAGCGGGCCATGCGCCTGGCGTCGCCCGGGTTGCGTGACAAAGGAGCCTTTGCCATTGACCGTTCGCACCAGACCATTCGCCTGCAGTTCTGCGAGCGCCTGACGCACGGTGATGCGGCTGACGCCGAAGCGAGCAATCAGCTCTGACTCGGAGGGCAGGCGCGCCTCCGGTGGCAGGTGCCCTGAAAGGATGTCGGCCCTCAATGCATTGCGCACCTGCACGAACAGTGAAGATCGCCTGCTCGTTGCCGAACTCACGGCCTCAGCGTCAGGCGAATGAGGTTGACGCAGCACAGAAAGTGAGGGGGATCGTTTGCGATCGGGCACGGGATGATGGGCATCAAGTGTTCAACCTATCATGATAGGCTAGGAACGCAGGCGGTCAACGCCGAATGGCCCGATATCGGGATGCCGTCACGGTCGATGCCCGGTTCGGCTCACCCGCGCCCAAGGATGGGCCACATTCACACCAGGAGACGTACAGACCATGACCCAGACATCCTCCGATCGGGCGGCAGCGGTCGCAGCGCTGCCAGTGTTTGCCCAAACCGATTTGTGCACACGCTTCGACGTCCGGCATCCGATCTTCGCTTTTTCGCAT
>CANHUQ010000238.1 GCA_947463885.1 Burkholderiales bacterium | reverse complement strand
GGGCACCGAGATGGTGATGCCTGGCGACAACGTGAAGATGGTGGTGACGCTGATTGCGCCGATCGCCATGGAGCAGGGCCTGCGCTTTGCGATCCGCGAAGGCGGCCGCACCGTGGGCGCCGGCGTCGTGGCCAAGATCGTTAAGTAAGACGTGAATGCCCGGGCGGGCTGATTCCCGTCCGGTGTGGTGGCAGTACAGGGTTTCTCCAGGGGTATAGCTCAATTGGCAGAGCGGCGGTCTCCAAAACCGCAGGTTGGGGGTTCGATTCCCTCTGCCCCTGCCAGGTTCCAACATGACCAATCAGAACATTGAAACGGTAAGTAGCGGTGCGGACCGCGCAAAAGTCGCAGCGGCAGCGCTGGTGGCGGCTGCGGGTATTGCGGGCTACTACCTGCTCGGGCAGCAGCCGTTCGTCGTCAGGTTGGCCTCCATCCTGGTCGGGCTGGCGGTGGCGCTTGCCATTGCCTGGTTCTCTGGCCCCGGGCAGCGCTTCATTGCGTTTGCCCGCGACGCATGGTCCGAGACCAAGCGTGTCGTCTGGCCCGAGAAAAAAGAGACCTGGATGATCACTGCCTACGTCTTTGCCTTTGTGCTCGTGATGGCCCTTTTTCTGTGGGCGGTCGACAAGAGCCTCGAATGGCTTCTGTATGACCTGATCCTCGGCTGGAAGCGTTGATGAGCAAGCGTTGGTACGTCGTACATGCCTATTCGGGCATGGAAAAAAGCGTGGCGCGAGCGCTGCAGGACCGCGTTGAGCGGGCTGGCATGCAAGACCGCTTCGGCAAGATTCTCGTTCCGACCGAAGAAGTGGTCGAGATGAAGAACGGGCAGCGCACGATTTCCGAGCGCCGCTTTTTCCCGGGCTACGTGCTGGTCGAGATGGCCATGGACGACGACACCTGGCACCTGGTCAAGAACACGGCCAAGGTCACCGGTTTCGTGGGCGGCTCGGGCCATCGGCCCACGCCGATCTCCGAAAAGGAGGTCGACAAGATCATGAGCCAGATGCAGGAGGGTGTTGAAAAGCCCCGGCCCAAGACGCTGTTCGAGGTGGGCGAGATGGTCCGTGTCAAAGAGGGGCCGTTTACCGACTTCAACGGCAACGTCGAAGAGGTCAACTACGAAAAGAGCCGGTTGCGCGTATCGGTCACGATTTTCGGGCGCGCCACACCGGTTGAACTGGAATTCGGGCAAGTCGAGAAACTCTGACGGCCCAGGTGATCAGGGGCGATGCACACGCCCCGGGCAGCCGGTTTGCTGGCCGCCTGAAACTGCAACGACATCCGGTGTCGGGCAGGTGCAGCGAGGAGCTTCAGTAGGGCAGTCAGACCCATCGTCAGACCGCCTCGAACCAGCGCTAGTACTCAACTCAGTTTGGAGCACAGCCAGCCATGGCAAAGAAGATTATCGGCTTCATCAAGCTGCAGGTCCCTGCAGGCAAGGCCAACCCGTCGCCTCCCATTGGTCCGGCGCTCGGTCAGCGTGGCCTGAACATCATGGAGTTCTGCAAGGCGTTCAACGCGCAGACGCAGGGCGTCGAGCCGGGTCTGCCGATTCCGGTCGTCATCACCGCCTTCGCCGACAAGAGCTTCACCTTCGTGATGAAGACGCCGCCGGCGACCATTCTCATCAAGAAGGCGGCCAAGATCGACAAGGGTTCCAAGACCCCGCACACCGACAAGGTTGGCAAAATCACCCGTGCACAGGCTGAGGACATCGCCAAGACCAAGGCGCCTGACCTCACCGCTTCCGATCTGGAAGCGGCCGTTCGCACGATCGCAGGAACCGCCCGCAGCATGGGCATCACGGTGGAGGGCCTGTAAATGGCACACCTCTCCAAGCGCGCCAAGGCCATCGCGGCCAAGGTCGATTCGCAAAAGCTCTATCCGGTGGTCGATGCCCTGAATCTCGTCAGGGAATGTGCCGTGGCCAAGTTCGATGAATCCATCGACGTGGCGGTGCAGTTGGGTGTCGACGCCAAGAAATCCGATCAGGTCGTGCGCGGCTCGGTCGTGCTGCCTTCGGGCACCGGCAAATCGGTGCGCGTGGCCGTGTTCACCCAGGGCGCCAAGGCTGACGAAGCCCGTGCGGCCGGTGCCGATATCGTCGGCATGGAAGACCTGGCTGAAAAAGTGAAGGCCGGTCAGATGGACTTCGACATCGTGGTCGCATCGCCCGACGCCATGCGTGTGGTGGGCGGCCTGGGTCAGATCCTCGGCCCCCGCGGCCTGATGCCGAACCCGAAGGTCGGGACGGTCACGGCTGATGTGGCCACGGCGGTCAAGAATGCCAAGGCGGGCCAGGTCCAGTACCGGACCGACAAGGCCGGCATCATTCACGCCACCATCGGTCGTGCGTCGTTCCAGCCCGAGGCGCTGCGCGCCAATCTGACTGCACTCATCGAGGCCCTCAATCGGGCCAAACCCTCAAGCTCCAAGGGCATCTACCTGCGCAAGGTGGCGCTCTCGAGCACGATGGGTGCCGGGGTCAAGGTCGATACCGCGAGCGTGTTGGCGCCTTCGGCCTGAACGCACGAATCATGCGGGTCGGGCGCGCGCAGGCGCAGCCCCGGCCTTTTTTGAACTTTGGGCTGTCCGTCGAAAGTCGGGCAGGTTGTCAAAGACCGCAGGGAGCAAGGCAGGAAGGTTCTGCCGCGCTTTAAACGCATCAGCACCCGGCGCAGATGGCGGTCCCGAAGCGGATTTCAGCAGCACCAGAAGGATTCCAGCCATGGATTCCGTCGAAGGCAGGTTGAGATCACGATCGGTCGCCGTAACCGATGCAAAGCCTTCGGGCCGAGCATCTTTTCCTGGTAGCAAAGGAGCGAAGGACCGTGGCTCTCAATCGTGAAGAAAAGGCTGCCGTGATTGCCGAAGTGGGTGCGCAAGTGGCATCCGCTCAGGCGATCATCGTTGCCGAGTACCGTGGTCTGGAAGTGGGTGAAATCACCGCACTGCGCAAGCAGGCGCGGGAGTCGGGTGTGTATCTGCGCGTGTTGAAAAACACGCTCGCGCGTCGCGCGGTCAGCGGTACGCCGTTCGAGGGTTTGTCCGACAAGATGGTCGGGCCGCTCATCTACGGCATGTCCAAAGATCCCGTGCAATGCGCCAAGGTGCTCGCCGACTTCGCCAAGAGCAACGACAAGCTGGCCTTGAAGGCCGGTGCCATGCCGAATTCCGTGCTCGACACGAACGCGGTCAAGGCGCTGGCATCCATGCCCAGCCGCGAAGTGCTGCTCTCCCAACTGATGGGCACCATGCAGGCGCCCATCGCGAAATTCGTTCAGACGCTCAACGAAGTGCCGGGCAAGTTTGTCCGCACCGTTGCCGCACTGCGCGACGAACGCGAGAAGGCCGGCGCGTAAGCGCGGGTCTTTCAGTTTGGCCCCAGTTTTCCGGATCCCGTTTCAACCAACTAGCAATCGACAGGAACACACATCATGGCACTGAGCAAAGCAGACATTCTTGACGCAATCGCCGGCATGACCGTGCTGGAGCTCTCCGAGCTTATCAAGGACATGGAAGAGAAGTTCGGCGTATCCGCTGCAGCGGCCGCCGTCGCGGTCGCCGCACCGGCAGCAGGCGGTGCAGCAGCCCCGGCAGCTGAAGAGCAGACCGAATTCACCGTGATCCTGGTCGCCGCCGGCGAGAAGAAGGTCGAGGCGATCAAGGTGGTGCGTGCAGCCACCGGCCTGGGCCTGAAAGAAGCCAAGGACCTGGTGGATGGCGCACCGAAGCCCGTCAAGGAAGGCATCTCCAAGGCCGACGCAGAAGCCCTCAAGAAGCAACTCGAGGACGCCGGCGCCAAGGTCGAAGTCAAGTAATCGCCGTCACGACACGCGAAGATCCGTTGTCACTGACACCACGAGCACCCGGTCTCCGACCCCGAACAGGGTCGGGCCGGGGCGTTCGTGCTTCATCGTTGCACCGGGGCTCGAGTCCCGCGCCGTTGCACTCTGTGCCGACGACGCGGGCCCCGATCCCTGCCTGAAGCCTCACCGGAGCGTCCATGGCCCTCGCCTATTCGTTCACCGAGAAAAAGCGCATTCGCAAGTCCTTCGCCAAGCGGCGAGTCGTGCAAGATGTGCCTTACCTCCTCTCGACCCAGCTGGCCTCCTACACCCAGTTTCTCCAGCTCGACCGTGCCATGGCCGACCGGCAGGACGAAGGCCTGCAGGCTGCGTTCACCTCGATCTTTCCGATCGTGTCGCACAACCAGATGGCGCGTCTGGAGTTCGTCAACTACGCACTCGGCAATCCGGCCTTTGATGTCAAGGAGTGCCAGCAACGTGGCCTGACCTTCTGCGCGCCGCTGCGCGCTCGGGTGCGCCTGGTGATCATGGACCGCGAGGCGCCCAAGCCCACGGTCAAGGAAATCAAGGAGCAGGAGGTGTACATGGGCGAGATTCCGCTCATGACCACCAACGGCTCATTCATCGTCAACGGCACCGAGCGGGTCATCGTCTCGCAGCTGCACCGTTCGCCGGGCGTGTTCTTCGAGCACGATCGCGGCAAGACGCACAGCTCGGGCAAGCTGCTGTTCTCGGCACGCATCATTCCGTATCGCGGCTCCTGGCTCGACTTCGAGTTCGACCCGAAAGACGTGCTGTATTTCCGCGTCGACCGCCGTCGCAAGATGCCGGTCACCATCCTGCTGAAATCGATCGGGCTCACCCCCGAGCAGATCCTGGCGCACTTCTTTGAAAACGACAGCTTCCAACTCATGCCCGAAGGCGGGCTGATGGAACTGGTGCCCGACCGTCTGCGCGGCGAAATTGCCCGCTTCGACATCTCCGACAAGGAGGGCCGGGTGATCGTTGCCAAGGACAAGCGGATCAACGCCAAGCACATCCGTGAGATCGACGCAGCCGGCCTCAAGCGCATCTCGGTGCCGGAAGACTATCTGCTCGGGCGCATGTTGGCGCTCAATGTGGTCGATACCGAAACCGGTGAGATCGTGGCCCGCGCCAACGATGAGATCACCGAAGAGTTGCTCAAGAAAATGCGTACGGCGGCGGTGCAGGAGTTCAAGGCCCTGTACACCAACGACCTCGATCGCGGGCCGTTCATGTCGCAGACCCTGCGTGTGGACGACACGGCCGACCAGGCCGCAGCCCGTATCGCAATCTATCGCATGATGCGTCCCGGCGAGCCGCCCACTGAAGACGCTGTCGAGGCGCTCTTCAACCGGCTGTTCTACAGCGCCGATGCCTACGACCTGTCCAAGGTCGGTCGCATGAAGTTCAACCGTCGGGTTGGTCGCGATGAGTTGACCGGCCCCATGACCCTGACCGACGAGGACATCCTCGGCGTCATCAAGATCCTGGTGGATCTGCGTAATGGCAAGGGCGAAGTCGACGATATCGACCACCTGGGCAACCGCCGCGTGCGTTGTGTGGGTGAGCTGGCCGAGAACCAGTTCCGTGCCGGCCTGGTGCGCGTGGAGCGTGCGGTCAAGGAGCGTCTGGGTCAGGCCGAGACCGAAAACCTCATGCCGCACGACCTGATCAACAGCAAGCCGATCAGCGCTGCCATTCGTGAGTTCTTCGGCTCGTCCCAG
>CANHUQ010000237.1 GCA_947463885.1 Burkholderiales bacterium | reverse complement strand
TTCAATCTCCGAGGTCGATGAAGCCTGAAAGCTGTTGCATCGCCAATCCTTCCGGCAGGTCGTAGTCGGCGATCACCCAGATTCGATGCGATAGCGCAGCCGCTTCCGCCACCTCGGTCAGCTGCGCAATCAGCGCTTCGCACGACGGTATATCGAGCGCTGCGCAGGGCATATCCAACAGCACCAGTTGTGCGCCACAGGCAAACGCCGCCGTCATACCGAGCTTGCGGCGCGTGCCAGTGGACAGCATGAAGAGCGCCTTATGCAGATGCTCTGTCAATGCAAAGGCATCAACACAGCGCTGCGCCACCGCTTCATCCCAGTCCGCAAACGCGCCTCGACGGTTCAGTAACCACTGCGATGCGATCACGGTCTCATCGTGATCATCCTGCGGGTCGATCCAGTGCACCGTCGCACAGCGCTGATGCAGCACGCCTGCTGCAGGCTTGCGCACACCCGCCAGGATCTGCAGCAGTCCGGTCTTGCCACGGCCATCGCCGCCCCGCACCAGGGTCAACCCGGGCCGCAGTTCAAACGACAGATCCTTGAACACGTCCATGCCGGGATAAGACAGCGCCAGCCCCTTGGCACTCACCAGGACCGGCCCTGGCACGGTCTGGCTCATGCCGCCCGCGCCGTCGCATACCCCGCAGCGCCGTTGCGCGCTTCCTCACGCAGGCGCTTGGACTCTTCCAGCAGATAGGTCTGGTAGTCGTCCAGGTCACCGTCGAAGGGCGCGAGCGTCCCACGGCCGATCAGCCAGAACTCATCGCACACACTACGCAGCAGCGCCCTGTCGTGGCTCACCAGCATGAGCGTGCCTTCAAACTGATTGAGCGCCATGGCCAGCGCCTCGCGCGTCACCAGGTCCAGGTGGTTGGTGGGCTCATCAAGCAGCAGCAGGTTGGGCCGCTGCCAGACCATCATGGCCAATACCAATCGCGCCTTCTCGCCGCCACTCATGGTGCCCACCGCCTGACGGATCATGTCGGTGCCGAAATTGAAGCTGCCCAGAAAGCCGCGCAGGGCCTGCTCGCCAGAGGGCTCGCGTGATGCTCCACCCGCCTCGCGTGCCAACCGGACCATGTGCTCAAGCGGCGTGTCCTGCGGTCGCAGGACATCGAGCTCCTGCTGCGCGAAATACCCGATCGTCAGACCCTTGCCCTCGGTGATCGTGCCGCCTAGCGCCGCGAGGTCGCGCGCAATCGTCTTGACCACGGTCGACTTACCCTGCCCGTTGGCACCCAGAATGCCGATGCGCTGACCCGCCAGTACCGAGCGGCTGACCTTGCGCACGATCACACGCGGCGCACCCTCCACCACATAGCCGAAGTCGGCGCCCGTGATCGAGAGCATCGGATTGGGCAATCGCTCGGGCTCTTTGAATTCAAATTCAAAATCGGCAGTGGCCAGCATCGGCGCCACTTTTTCCATGCGCTCGATCGCCTTGACGCGGCTTTGCGCCTGCTTGGCCTTACTGGCCTTCGCCTTGAAGCGATCGATGAACTTCTGCAGATGGGCAATCTTGTCCTGCTGCTTGGCGAAGGCTGCTTGCTGCAACAGCAGCTGCTCCGAGCGCATCTCTTCGAACTTGCTGTAGTTACCGCCATAACGCACCAGCTGCGCGTTGTCGATATGCAGCGTCACCGCGGTCACCGCATCCAGAAACTCGCGGTCGTGGCTGATCACGATCATGGTGCCGGCATACGACTTCAGCCACGCCTCCAGCCAGACCAATGCGTCCAGGTCGAGGTGGTTGGTCGGCTCATCAAGCAGCAACAGATCGCTGGGGCACATCAGCGCACGCGCCAGCTGCAATCGCATGCGCCAGCCCCCCGAAAAACTGTTCACCGGCTGCTCGAGCTCGTGCACCCCAAAGCCCAGCCCCAGGATCAGGGCCTGCGCACGCGCGCTGGCGTCGTGTTCGCCTGCGTCGGCCAGGTCGCTGTAGACATGCGCAATGGCCATGCCCGCTTCCTCGTCATTCGGGTCGGCGGCAAAACGGGTCTCCGCCGCCTCAAGCGCCGCGCGCAGTTCGGTGAGCCGTGTATCGCCCCCAATTACGAACGCGGTGGCGCTGTCCTCGGTCTCGGGCATGTCCTGCGCCACCTGAGCCAACCGCCATTGCCGCGGAAACGAAAAGTCGCCTGCATCTTCATGCAGGCTGCCATTGAGCAGCCCGAACAGCGTGGACTTGCCCACGCCATTGCGCCCGACCAGGCCCACTTTCTCGCCGGGCGTGATGGTGACCGAGGTGCGATCGAGCAGGACCTTGGCACTGCGGCGCAGGACCAAATTGCGAAGAGAGATCAAAGCGAAGCCGATACGAATGACGAACGAGGCGAGACGATACAGGCAGTCTCGGTATCCGCCCCGATTCGCCTGCCCGGGCCACCGGAGCGACGTCCAGCCAAAGGCCTCTCAAACCGGGCGCAGACAGCTTGAGCCATCCACGCTCGGTTCAGGTCACCGCGTCAGCATCCGGCGCCGCCAATCACACCCTGAGCCGCGAGTTCGTCGATCTTCGCTTCTTCAAACCCATGCTCACGCAACACCTCTCGCGTGTGCTGGCCCAGCGCCGGCGAGGTGCCCTTGAAGGAGCCGTCCACAAACGGCGCCATACCCGGCAGATTGGCCACCGGCACCGGTTGCGGCATGCCGGGCTGCGACAGCCAGGCCACCGCATTGGTCTCTATCACCTGCGGCTCCTTC
Organism: Burkholderiales bacterium; assembly: GCA_947463885.1. Lineage (GTDB taxonomy): Bacteria > Pseudomonadota > Gammaproteobacteria > Burkholderiales > Burkholderiaceae_E > UBA4615. The sequence continues at coordinate 2,860 of CANHUQ010000237.1, read as the reverse complement.
ACGAAATCGGCATAGCGATTGACCCGCTCGTGCATCACGTTGGCCTGCGCCAGGCGCGCGCACCAGTGGGTCGAGCCTTGCGTCTTCAGATACGCGCGCAGTTCGGTCACCAGGACTGCTTCGTTTTCAAAACGTGCGGCCACCGTCGCAAATCGCGGGTCAGTAGCCCACTCGGGCCGCTCAAAGGCTTCGCAGGCGGCACGCCATTCACGGTCATGGATGACAGCGATCGTGATCCAGCCATCGGCAGTCTGAAACGACCCACCCGGCACACCGCCCGGGCGCACCGGGCCGCCTTCCAGAATGGCCGAGATCATGCGAATGGCCTGCAGGCCCGCACCGCCTTGCATGAGGCTTGCATCCAGATAGCGGCCACGCGGCTCGCTGCGCCGCGCATAGAGCGCCGACGACAGCGCCTGGAACGCATAGAGCGAGGTCACCATGTCCACCGGAATGACCGGCACCCGATGCGGAATGCCGTCTTCGCCATGGTTCTCTCCAGTCAGCCCGGTGAAGGCTTGCAGCACCGGGTCCATCGCCGGGCGCCCCACCAGCGGGCCGCTTTGGCCAAAACCCGAGATCGACAGATAGATGATGCCGGGCTCGCGTGCCGAGACCGCTTCGTAATCAAAGCCCAGCCGGCGGATCACACCGGGGCGAAACCCCTCGATGAACACATCGGCGCCCTGAATCAGCCGCCACAGCACCGACTTGCCCGCCTCGGTCTTCAGATCGAGCGCCACGCTGCGCTTGCCCAGATTGCCAATCACCGAAAACGCTGAATGGTCGCCGTAGCGCTTGCCAAGCACCCGGCTCCAGTCGCCTTCTCCCGTGCCCTCCACCTTGATCACCTGCGCGCCCTGCTGGGCGAGCAGCATCGCGCTGTAGGGGCCGGCAATCCCCTGGCTCAGGTCGACCACTTTCAGGCCTGCAAACGGTGCGTCATAACTCATGTTGTGTTCCTCTTGGGACAGACGGGCTGACAATACGGCCTGACGGACACAACGACCACTGAGGAGACCGACATGGCCTGGGATTTCGAAACCGACGACGCCTATCAGGCGCAACTCGACTGGGTAGACCGCTTCGTTCGCGAAGAAATCGAGCCGCTGGACCTGGTGCTGGGTCATCCGGCCAATGTGACCGACCCTCGTCGCAATGCCCTGGTGCGCCCACTACAGCAGGAGGTGCGCCGCCGCAAGTTGTGGGCCTGTCATCTGGGCCCCGAACTGGGCGGCCAGGGCTATGGCCAGGTCAAGCTCGCCCTGCTCAACGAAATCCTGGGGCGCTCGCAGTATGGCCCCACAGTATTCGGCTGCCAGGCGCCCGACAGCGGCAATGCCGAGATCCTTGCCCACTACGGCACGCCCGAGCAAAAGCGCCGCTTTTTGCAGCCGCTCCTGGATAACGAGATCGTCTCGTGCTTCGCCATGACCGAGCCACAGGGCGGCGCCGACCCCAAAGTGTTCAAGACCCGCGCCGTGCGTGAGGGCGACGACTGGGTGATCAGCGGCCAGAAGTGGTTCGCCTCGCATGCGCGCTATGCCGAATTCCTGATCGTGATGGCGGTCACCGACCCCGACGCTTCGCCCTACAAGACCATGTCGATGTTCATCGTGCCCCGGAACACACCTGGGCTCGAGTTCGTGCGCGATGTGGGCTTTGCAACCGAGAAGACCCCCACGCATGCCTACCTGAATTTCGATCAGGTGCGCGTGCCGGCCGACCACATGCTGGGCGGACGTGGAGAAGCCTTCGTGGTGGCGCAGGTGCGCCTGGGCGGCGGGCGCATCCACCACGCCATGCGCACCATCGGCGAGGCGCGTCGCGCCCTCGACATGATGTGCGAGCGGGTTATTTCACGGCGCACGCAGGGCGAGCGATTGGCCGACAAGCAGATGGTGCAGGAGCGCTTGGCCGATTCCTGGATCGAACTGGAGCAGTTCCGTCTGCTGGTGCTGCGCACCGCCTGGCTCATCGACAAGCACAAGGATTACAAAAAGGTGCGCAAGGACATTTCCGCGGTGAAGGCCGCCATGCCCAAGGTGTTGCACGACATCGCCTCGCGCGCGCTGCTGCTGCATGGCTCACTGGGCATCTCCGAGGAAATGCCCTTTGGCCACCTGGTGATGCAATCGTTTCACGTGGGCCTGGCCGACGGCCCGGTGGAAGTGCACAAGGCCACGCTCGCCAAGCAGATGCTGCGCGACTACACCCCCAGCGAGACGCTCTTTCCTGCGTACCACCTGCCGCTGCGCCGTGAGCAGGCCATTGAGAAATACCGTCAGGCGCTCGAGCACATCACGGTCTGACGCACTGCGCGCATAGACAAGTCCATCATGACCAAGACCCTGCACCTGGGCGCCTTCATGCGCCCCGTCGGCATCCATACCGCCTGGTGGAGATACCCCGGCGCCCAGGCCGATGCCAACTTCAACCTGAAGCACCTGGTGAGCTTCATTCAGACGCTTGAGCGCGGCTGCTTCGATGCCTTTTTCATGGCCGACCACCTGGCCGTGCTGAACATGCCAATCGAGGCGCTTAGGCGTAGCGCCACGGTCACCTCGTTCGAACCCCTCACCCTGCTCTCAAGCCTGGCGATGGTCACCGAACGTATCGGGCTCGTAGCCACCGCGTCGACCACCTTCGATGAGCCGTATCACATCGCGCGGCGCTTCGCGTCGCTCGATCACATCAGTGGCGGGCGCGCCGGCTGGAACATCGTCACCACCTCCAACCCCGATGCGGCGCTCAACTTCGGGATGACCGAGCATGTGGAGCACGACGAGCGTTACCGGCGTGCCCATGAGTTTTTCGATGTGGTCACGGGCTTGTGGGACAGCTGGGCCGACGATGCTTG
>CANHUQ010000236.1 GCA_947463885.1 Burkholderiales bacterium | reverse complement strand
TGCACATGGCGCCCGGGCCCGCGCAGCACCCCGGAGATGCTGCGGCCCAGCAGCGTGAGGTACTCCTGTTCAGAGACGACGCCCGAGCGCACGAGCATCAGGTCATCGTAGTAGGAGGTGAATCCTTCGAAAATCCACAGCAGGCGCGTGTGCACCTCACGCGTGAGGTCGTAGGGCACGAACACCGCGGGCTTGATGCGCTTGACGTGCCAGGCATGAAAATACTCGTGGCTGGCCAGGCCCAGAAAGGTGCGATACCCATCGGTGACGGTCTGCATGCCCTGCCAGGGCAGATCATTGCGGCTGCACAGCAGGGCCGTACTGTCGCGATGCTCCAGGCCACCGTAGCCTTCGCCCACTGCACTGGTCAGAAAGAGATACCGGTCAAATGGCGCCCGCTTGGTGCGTGGTTCGAAGAGCGCTGCCTGCGCTGCACACACGGCGCTCAAGTCACGCCCAAGCCGCGCATGGTCCACATCCGACACACCCGTGATGGCCAGGTCATGCGAGGCGCCCGCCGCATCAAAGCTAGACAGCGAAAAGCGCCCCATCTCGATCGGGTGATCGGCCAGTGCATCGTAGTCGGCACTGCGATATCGCCCGAATCCATACGGCTTGGCGCCTGCTCGAGGCAGGGTCGTGGCTACGCGCCAGCCGCTGGCCTGTTGCGCCGGGGGCGCGAGCAGCTCCACCGTGCAGGGCAGATGGTCCTGGCCGACCACTTGCAAGCACACGCTGGTCGCATTGATGAAGCAGTGACTGGCGTCGAAGTGTGAAGCCCGCACCGACAGGTCCCAGGCATAGACCGTGTACTCCACCGTCAGGGGGCCATCGGTCGGGTCAGCGCGCCAGGTGTGCTTGTCGATCTTTTCCAGACCGATGGCATGTGTGCCGACACGCGCGCTGATCGACACGATGTGGCGCGCAAACTCGCGAATCATGTAGCTGCCAGGAATCCAGGCCGGGAGGGTCAGCGCCTGCCCGCCCGCCGCTGGCCTGGCCACGATGAGCGTCACGCGCAGCAGATGCGCGTGCGGGTCGGCCGGATCGATGCGATAGAGGATGGGGTCTGTGGCGGATCGGGCGATTGATGCGGAGGTGGTGCGGCGCGGGGTGCGTGGAGTCGGTGCGTTCACGATGGCGGCAGGTCGCTGGGGACGTCGATGTCCTGCAGTATGCCCGGGTCATCCAGCACGAGCGTCGCTGGAGGGTGCTGCCGCAGCAGCCCGCGCGCGCCGGCGTCGCCGTTGAGTTCGCTGAGCGTGCTGAAGTGGTCTCGCCCGAACAGCACCGGGTGGCCTGGAGTTCCGTCGGGCAGCGTGGGCTGTGCAATACACGCGGGTTGTTCAGCCGCGGGCATCGCACTCCAGAACTGCCGCACTGACCGGACCGTTGCCGCAGACATCCAGGGCATGTCTGCGGGCATCACCATCACAGCTTGAACCGGGTCTTGCAGAGCAAGCACCGCACGTGCGGCGCCAGCCAGGCTATGCCCCATTCCCAGATCTGCGTCTGCACAGACCACCACCTGCGCGCCCGCCTGCTGCAGGACCTGCGTGAGGGCAGCAGGCGAATCGGGCCTGACCACCGCGATCACCTGATCGCATCCGGCAGCCAGTGCATGACACGCCCGCGCAGCCACCTCACGACCCTCAATGCGCTGCAGCAGTTTGCTGCGCACGCCTTGAGGGTCAAATCGCCGGCCGCGTCCTGCGGCCAGCAGGATGCCGATGCACCGGGGTGCGCTCAACCTGTGCAGCTCAGGCTGCGACGTCCACCACCAGGCGACCGCGCACCTGACCCGCCAGAATGCGAGGTGCCGCCTCAATGGCTTGCGCCAGACCAATCTGCGTGGTCATGGCATCGAGCTTGGCCAGGTCCAGTTCCTTGCCCAGTCGCTCCCAGGCCACACGCCGCTCAGGCTGCGGGCACATCACCGAATCGATGCCGATCAGGCGCACACCGCGCAAGATGAAGGGCGCCACGCTTGCCGGAAAATCCATCCCTTGCGCCAGTCCGCACGCCGTCACGACACCCCGATAGCGCATTTGCGCGCAGGCGTTGGCCAGCGTGTGCGAGCCCACGGCATCGACGACACCGGCCCAGCGTTCCTTCTGAAGCGGCTTGCCGGGCGCAGAAAGCGTCGCACGATCGATGATCTCGCCCGCACCCAGGGCCTTCAGGTAATCGGTTTCAGCCGCACGTCCGGTGGAGGCCGCGACGCGGTAGCCCAGGCCCGAGAGCAATGCGATGGCCACACTGCCCACGCCGCCGGCTGCGCCGGTCACGAGCACTTCGCCATCCGCCGGCTTCACGCCCTGCGCTTGCAGGGCCATGACGCACAGCATTGCGGTGTAGCCCGCCGTGCCGATCGCCATGGCCTGTTTCGTTGAGAGCGAGGCGGGCAGTGGCACCAGCCAGTCACCTTTCAGTCGGGCCTTGCCCGCCAGACAGCCCCAGTGGGCTTCGCCTACTCCCCAGCCATTGAGCACGACCTGGTCGCCTGCCTTGAAGCCGGCGTGTGTGCTGGATTCGACCGTGCCGGCACCGTCGATGCCCGGCACCATTGGCCACTTGCGCACCACGGGCGATTTATTGGCGATGGCCAGGCCGTCCTTGTAGTTAATTGTGGAATGCGCAATGCGCACCACCACGTCGCCATCCGCGGCATGGGTGGCCAGGTCGGCATCGGTCAGTTCGCGCAGTGAGGCGCTGACTCCTGCATCATTTTTTTCAAGAAGCAGGGCACGAAAAGCAGAACTCATCGGGGTCTCCGGTCAATCACACGGCGGGCCTTACCGACCGATCGTTCGATCGCTCCGGCCGCCTCGATCCTGACGCGGCAGGACACGCCGATCAGGGACTTGATGGCATGCTCGAGCGCGACTTGTTCGCCTGCCGCCTCCGAGCCACTCGATTGGTCAGGGGATTTCGCCTCGACACGCACGGTGAGCGTATCCAGCGGACCCTCTCTGTCGATTTCGCAGACATAGTGCGGCGCAAGATGCGCCCGCTTGAGGATGAGCTCCTCGATCTGCGAAGGAAAGACGTTCACGCCGCGGATGATCATCATGTCATCCGAGCGCCCAGTGATCTTGCGCATGCGACGCATGGTGCGTGCGGTGCCCGGCAGCAGGCAGGTCAGGTCTCTCGTGCGGTAGCGCACGATCGGCAGCGCTTCCTTGGTCAGCGACGTGAACACGAGTTCGCCTTCCTGCCCGTCGGCTACCGGCTCACCTGTCACCGGGTCGACGATTTCGGGGAAGAAATGATCTTCCCAGATGGTCGGGCCGTCTTTTGTTTCGACGCACTCGCTGGCCACCCCGGGGCCCATCACTTCCGACAAGCCGTAGATGTCCACCGCGTCGATGTGCATGCGCGTCTCGAGTGCGGCGCGCATCTCGTTGGTCCAGGGCTCGGCACCGAAGATACCCAGCCGCAGGCTGGTCGATGCGGGGTCGATACCCTGACGCTCGAACTCATCGGCGATCGCCAGCATGTAGCTCGGCGTGACCATGATGATCGAGGGCTTGAAATCGGTGATCAGCTGCACCTGCTTTTCAGTCTGCCCGCCGCCGAAGGGCACCACGGTCAGGCCGAGTCGCTCGGCGCCATAGTGCGCACCCAGTCCCCCCGTAAACAGGCCGTAACCGTAACTGACATGCACCATTTCGCCCGGGCGTGCGCCGGCTGCGCGTATCGAGCGCGCGACCAGATCGGCCCAGTTGGAAATGTCTTGCGCGGTGTAGCCCACGACGGTTGGCTTGCCGGTCGTGCCGCTGGACGCATGAATGCGCACGACCTGCTCACGCGGCACGGCAAACATGCCGAACGGGTAGGTGTCGCGCAGATCGGCCTTGGTGGTGAATGGAAATTTCGACAGGTCTTCCAGCGTGCGCAGATCCGACGGGTGCACACCGGCGGCATCAAATTTGGCGCGGTAGTGAGCCACATGGTCATAGGCATGGCCAAGCGACCATTTCAGTCGCTGCAGCTGCAGTGCGCGCAGCGCATCGATGCTGCCGGTTTCAATGGGTTCCAGCGCAAAGCGCGTCATGCGCCATCTCCGTGATGTGGGTTGGAATGGCTGTGCGCGGTGGTGCTGGTCTCGATGAACTGCCCCTTGATGGTGGCTGACTTGCCGCGAAACAAGGCCACCAGCTTGCCGCTCTGATCGGTGACCCGGGTGTCGTAGACCCCGCTGCGGCCGGCCAGATGCTGCTCCTGGCCTTCTGCGGTCAGCACGTCGCCTTCCTGTGCAGGCGCCAGAAAGTGGATCTCAGCACTGGCCGCCACGGCCTTCTGGTTATGGCTGTTGCAGGCAAAAGCGAACGTGCTGTCGGCCAGCAGGAACATGAATCCTCCGTGGCACATGCCATGCCCGTTGGTCATGTCCCGGCGCACGGTCATGCTGATCCGTGCATAGCCAGGGCGCACTTCAAGGAGCTGCATCCCTAAGGCCTGCGACGCCCGGTCGTCGGCCCACATGAGACGTGCGACCTCCTGGGCGATGGCAAGTGGCCCGGCCGACATGGTCAGCGACCCTCGAAGCGCGGCGCGCGCTTGGCCAAAAAGGCGGCGACCCCTTCGTTGTAATCGTGACTGGCGCCCATACGGCGCTGCAGATCGCGCTCAAGGTCGAGCTGCGCGTCCAGCGTTTGCGTGGTGGCCGCGCGAATCGCCTGTTTGATGCCGGCCAGAGCGGCTGTCGGCATGACCGCAAGACGCGCGGTCAGTGCATCGACTTCCGCATCGAGGCGTTCATCATCCACGCACTTCCAGATCAATCCCCACTGCTCGGCCTTCTCGGCGGGGAGCTTCTCGCCGAGCATCGCCAGACCCATGGCGCGTGCGGTGCCTACCGTGCGCGGCAGGAACCAGGTGCCACCCGAGTCGGGCACCAGACCGATGTTCACGAAGGCCTGCAAAAAGCTCGCTGAGCGGGCAGCGATCACCAGATCGCAGGCGAGCGCCAGGTTCGCACCCGCACCTGCCGCAACCCCCTGAATACGAGCCACCACCGGTTTGGGCAGGGCCTGCAGGCGGCGCACCAGCGGATTGAAGGTGGTATCAATCAGTTCACCAAGCTCGGTGGGCGCCTTGGGGTCGAAGGACAGGTCAGCGAGATCCTGACCGGCACAGAATGCTCTTCCGGCCCCTTGCAGCAAGACCGCGCGCACGCTTGAATCACGCTCGATCGCGCCGATGGCCTCGGCCAGTTCCGCGTGCATCACGCGGGTGAAACTGTTGAGTTTGTCGGGCCGATTGAGCGTGAGCCGCGCAACCCCTGCCTGCACCGCGAGTGTGACTGTTCGATCGACTGACATGCGATCTGCCTCCTCTTCGTCTGTATCCGAACGAGGTTAGCACAGCCATTTCAGCCCCTTGCGAGACACCGGCCGGGTCTTCAGCGTCGATCGCCTGCGCGGTGTCTCGAATGCATGCTGCGACTACTTGTTCGAGTCTTGCTTGCGGCCGTCTTCCAGCTTGAACAGGTGCTCCCCATCACTGCCGGACAGCAGCCCCGTGTGTGCGTAGATCCCTAGTTTGCCCCGTGTATCGGTGATATCCAGGTTGCGC
>CANHUQ010000235.1 GCA_947463885.1 Burkholderiales bacterium | reverse complement strand
TCGGGTCCCGTGTTCCTTCTCGAATCGATCCTGATACTTCTTGCGCAGGTCCATGACCGGCTGCATGTTGACTTCGTTGAATGTGGTCAGGATCGCGTTCGTGGCCTGCGACTGCAGCAGCCGCTCTGCGACGCGCTGACGCAACCGCGACATGGCCACTCGCTGCTCCGGACGGCCTTCGATCAGCTTGGCGGGATTCATCGGTGCACTCACTGCCGGCAGACTGCTCGTCGGCGCACCCGTCGGAATCGGCGCGGCAGCAGGTGCGGCGGCGCTCGACTTCGCGCCCGCCACAGCGGCCAGTGCATCACCCTTGGTGATACGACCATCGCGCCCGCTTCCAGCCACGGTGCCTGAGGCAATGCCTGCTTCGGACAGCAGCTTGCCGGCAGAAGGCATCGCTACCCCGGCCTTGCTCGCCCCGGTGGCTGCGGCGGCAGGTGCAGTCACTGCCGCAGCCTGGGCTGCCGGTGCTGCGACCGGTGCAGACTGGGCGGGTGCCGAGGCCTCCGCGCCCGCCTTCGCATCGGTATCAATGATCGCAATCACCTCGCCCGCGACCACAGTCGAACCGTCTTCCTTGAGGATGCGCGCGAGCACGCCTGCTTCGGGTGAGGGCAGCTCCAGCACGACCTTATCGGTCTCGACATCGATCAGGTTCTGATCACGCTCGATGGCCTCGCCGGGTTTCTTGTGCCACTGCAGCAGCGTGGCCTCAGCCACGGATTCGGACAATTGGGGAACTTTGACTTCGATGAGTGCCATGTCAGGAGGCCTTGCGTGTTTTCGATTTCGGCGCGTCACCGAGCGCAGCGGCGAGCAGCTCTTTTTGCTGAGCGTAGTGCTTGTCGTAGTAGCCCACAGCCGGCGAAGCCGATGCGGGGCGTCCGGCATAGGACAAACGCTGGCCGTCCTTGAGGGCCTCGTTCAGATGGTGCTGCACGAAGAACCAGGCACCCTGGTTCTGTGGCTCGTCCTGGCACCAGACCACCTGGGTCAGGCCGGGGAAGCGACGCAGTTCGGCCTCCAGCGCTTTGTGCGGGAACGGATACAACTGCTCCAGACGCAGTAAGGCCACGTCCGTCAACTGACGCTCGCGGCGCGCCGCACGCAGGTCGTAGTACACCTTTCCACTGCTGATCACCACCTTGCGCACCGCTGATGCATCGATCGCGTCGTCGGTCTCGCCAATCACAGTGTGAAAGCCTCCACGCGCCAGGTCCTGCAGGGGCGACACCGCTTCCTTGTTTCGCAGCAGCGACTTGGGCGTCATGATGACCAACGGCTTGCGGAACGTCCGAATCATCTGACGACGAAGCAGATGGAAAATCTGCGCCGGAGTGGTCGGTTGCGCGACCTGCATATTGTTCTCGGCACACAACTGCAGGAAGCGCTCCAGGCGCGCCGAAGAATGCTCCGGCCCCTGCCCTTCGTAGCCATGGGGCAGCATCATCGTGAGGCCGCATGAACGCCCCCATTTGGTCTCGCCCGACGAAATGAACTGATCAATCACCACCTGAGCGCCATTCACGAAGTCGCCGAATTGAGCTTCCCAGATCACCAGCGCATTGGGCTCGGCCGCGGCGTAGCCATACTCAAACCCCAGCACCGCTTCTTCCGAGAGCACCGAGTCGATAACCGTGAATGCGCCCTGCTTATCGGACACATGCTCAAGTGGGATGTAGTCGCCCGAATCCCAGCGCTCACGATTCTGGTCGTGCAGCACGGCATGTCGGTGGGTAAAGGTGCCGCGACCGGAATCCTGCCCGGACAGCCGCACCGCGTAACCCGATGCCAGCAGGGTGGCAAACGCCAGATGCTCGCCCATGCCCCAATCCAGCGCGGCTTCGCCCTGCCCCATTGCACGGCGGTCGGCCACCACTTTTTCGACCAGCGCATGCAGCTTGAGGGTTTCGGGCACCGTGGTGATGCGAGTCGCAATGCGCTTGAGTTCGGCCATCGGAACGGCGGTGTCAGCGGTATCGGTCCACTTGCGGTTCAGGAAGGGCATCCAGTCGACCGCCAACTTGCTCTTGAAGTTGGAGATCACCGGATCAGAGGTATGGCGGCCTGCGTCCATGGCCGCGCGGAACGCCTTGACCAGCGCATCCCCTTCGCCCTTGGCCAACACACCTTGTGCCTCGAGCTTGTCGGCATACAGCTTGCGGGTGCCCGGATGCTCGCCAATCTTCTTGTACATCAGCGGTTGCGTGAGCGCGGGCGTGTCCTGCTCGTTGTGCCCCAGCTTGCGGAAGCACACGATATCCACCACGACGTCCTTACTGAAGCGGGCCCGGAAATCCATGGCCAGACGCGTCACGAAGGTCACCGCCTCGGGATCGTCGCCATTCACATGGAAGACCGGCGCCTCGATCATCTTGACGACGTCCGAGCAGTAGATCGTCGAACGGGTATCGCGCGGATCGGAGGTGGTGAAACCGATCTGATTGTTGATCACGATATGCACCGTGCCCCCCGTGCCGTAGCCCCGGGTTTGGGCAAGGTTCAGGGTTTCCATCACCACGCCCTGACCAGCGAAGGCCGCGTCACCGTGCACCAGCACCGACAGGACCTGCTTGCCCTCGACATCGCCGCGCCGATCCTGGCGCGCACGCGTGGAGCCCTCGACCACCGGATTCACGATTTCCAGGTGCGATGGATTGAATGCGAGCGACAGATGGACCGGACCGCCGGGCGTGGAAACATCACTGGAGAAACCCTGGTGATATTTGACGTCACCCGACGGCAAATCGTCGGCATGCTGACCTTCGAATTCAGCGAACAGATCGGCCGGCATCTTGCCAAGCGTGTTGACCAGCACATTGAGTCGCCCCCGATGCGCCATGCCGATCACGAATTCCTGAATGCCCTGCGTGCCGCCGTGCTGAACAATTTCGTCCATGCAGGCAATGAAGCTCTCGCCGCCCTCGAGCGAAAAACGCTTCTGGCCAACATAGCGCGTATGCAGATACTTCTCGAGCCCTTCAGCAGCCGTCAGTCGATCCAGGATGCGGCGCTTCTTCTCGGGGCTGAAATCGTCTTTGGCGCGCGTGCTCTCCAGGCGCTCCTGAATCCAGCGCTTCTGAGCCGGGTCGCTGAGGTACATGAATTCAGCGCCGACCGTGCCGCAGTAGGTTTCTCGCAGCAATCGAACGATCTCGCGCAACGGTGCGCTTTCCACGCCAAAAAACGTGTTGGCCGCGGAATAGATGTTGGCGTGATCACCTTCGGTGAAATCGTAGAAAGCCGTTTCGAGCTCGGGGATCGCTGCACGTTCCTGGCGCTTGAGAGGATCCAGATCCGCCCAGCGAGACCCCAGGAAGCGGTATGCGGCCACCAGCTGCTGAACGTAGACCTGCTGACGCGCCGTGGCAGCGTCGCCGCCCATCACGCGCGGCTGCAGGCTGCCTGCACGGGCGCGCTCGGCAAAGGACTGGACGATCGGCGCATGCGCGACGTCGCGGGTCTGCTGATTGCCATCGGCTGCCGGCACCAGTTGCATGGTGTCGAAATAAGCCCGCCATTGCTCAGGCACTGAGCCTGGGTTGTTCAGGTAGCTCTCGTAGAGCTCTTCCACATACGGGGCATTGCCGCCGAACAGGTACGAGTTACCCTGAAATGATTTCATCATGGCGCTTGACCTTTTCTGAACGAGTTTCTCGCCGAGAGTGACGGAACCGGGCTGCGCTGCCGCGTTCCAGTCCGCTACCCGGCTCCGACCGGTTTGCGAACGCTGGCGCCTTTCGGAATCTGCGTCCGTTCCGTCGCCGGGCGCGAGGATAGCACGCGGTATGCGCTCAACCCGACGAACGGCACGATGCAAGGCATGCACGGCAAGCGCAGCCCTCAAGCACAGCGCGCCATGCTCCGATAAACACCCAGGAGGCCTGCGCGACCTGGCGCACAGCCCCGCTGGAGCCCGCCCTGACTCATGATGCCGACCGCCCTGCACGCCCTGTCTGTTCAACCATCCGTTGCCATTGCCGGCGATGTCAGACTGAGCAGCGCAGCGGCGACTACACGCGCTAAATCGTTGCCGACGTGCGCATCGAAAGCCTTGCCGCTGATGAGTCTGGTGCGCGCCGCAGTGAGCTCACTCGCCCGACCCAGCGCTCAGCGCCAGATCGATCTGGACATACAACCTGAACATGCCACCTTACGCCCGCCAGTTCAGCCTGAACCCATTGCACACGCACTGCTCAACCTGCTGAGCAACGCATGCCGATATTCCTCGTCTGAGTCACGGATTCGGGTGCGATCGAGCCTTCAATGGGCCGACGGTGCGCAGCATGTGGTGCTGACCGTGTGCGACCGCGGGATCGGCATGAGCCGCTCTCACCAGCAGCGGGCCTTCGAGGCTTATTGGCAAGGACCCGGAGTGAACGCCGGTCCGGGCCGCGGACTGGGCCTGAGCGTCGCCCGAGAACTGACCGATGCACAGGGCGGCTGGCTTGAACTGCGCAGCGCCCTGGGCATTGGTACTGAAGTGGATCTGTGGTTACCGATGCCGCTCAGCGCTGGTCGATCGGCTTGACCTCGCGCCGGGTGGGGCCCACGAAGAGCTGACGCGGCCGGCCGATCTTCTGGTCTGGATCCGAAATCATTTCGTTCCACTGAGCGATCCAGCCGACGGTTCGGGCCAGCGCAAAGATGCAGGTGAACATTGAAGTGGGGATGCCCAGCGCTTTCTGAACGATGCCCGAATAGAAGTCGACATTCGGATACAGCTTGCGCGACACGAAGTAGTCGTCCTCGAGCGCAATTTGCTCAAGCTTCATCGACAGCGCAAACAGCGGGTCATTCTGCAAACCCAGTTCGCCCAGCACCTCGTAGCAGGTCTCGCGCATGAGCTTGGCGCGCGGGTCGTAATTCTTATAGACCCGGTGACCAAAGCCCATCAGCTTGACCGTGGAGTTCTTGTCTTTGACCTGCTTGATGAACTCGCCGATCTTGGCCACGCCGCCTTGCGCCTGAATGTCGTCGAGCATTTCAAGGCAGGCCTCATTGGCGCCACCGTGAGCCGGGCCCCAGAGTGTGGCAATACCAGCCGCGATACAGGCAAACGGGTTCGCACCCGAAGAGCCTGCCAGGCGTACCGTTGAGGTTGAGGCGTTCTGCTCGTGATCGGCATGCAGCACCAGAATGCGATCAAGTGCCCGCACCAGCACATCGTTGACCTTGTATTCCTCGCACGGCGTTCCGAACATCATGCGCATGAAGTTGGCCGTGTAAGACAGGTCGTTGCGCGGATACAGGAACGGCTGGCCCACCGAGTACTTGTAGGCCATGGCCACGAGCGTCGGCATTTTTGCGATCAGTCGGATCTGCGAAATGTGCCGATGCTCCGGGTTATTGATGTCGAGCGAGTCGTGATAGAAAGCCGACAGCGCACCGACGCAACCCACCAGCACGGCCATCGGGTGTGCGTCCCGACGAAACCCCTGGAAGAAGCGCGTCATCTGCTCGTGAACCATCGTGTGATGGACCACGTTGTAAGAGAAATCCTTCAATTCGGGACGACTCGGCAGCTCGCCCTTGAGCAGCAGATAACAGGTCTCGAGGTAATCGCAGTTCTGCGCGATTTGCTCGATTGGGTAACCGCGATACAGCAACTCGCCCTTGTCACCAT
>CANHUQ010000234.1 GCA_947463885.1 Burkholderiales bacterium | reverse complement strand
TCTTGCAGGCCGTCGCGAGAGCTCAGCACCACCACTTTGAGCCCCGGGTAAATCTGCCGGTACCGCCCGATCAGGCTGATGCCGTCTTCGCCGGGCAAGTTCAGGTCGACCAGCAGAACATCGAGCATGCCGTCGGAGGCCTCGTCGCAGAGTGCCTCGGCACTATGCACGCCCTTGACCCGGTGACCTTGCTGCGCCAGCAGTTCAACCGTAACCGCGCAGAGGCTTTCATTGTCTTCTACAACGGTGATACACAGATTGGATGGCATGACAGCGAGCGCCTGGGAGATCGTCACGACTGTACGCGGGGTCTAGCCCTGAAGGGTTACCGATTGCTACAGTCGGCGGGTTCTACGGGTGGGCCGGCGGATATGGGTACTTGCGGCTAGTCGCTGCTGCAAGGGGCGCCATTGAGCGCGCGCAGCCTGCCCGCGTCACTGCGGCAGCGTCAGCGTGAAGCGCACCTCGTGCTCGGCCAGGCTGCAGACCAGGTCGCCCTGCATGCGCCGCGCCAGTGCACGGGACAGGTACAGACCCAGCCCCGAGCCACCCACCCGGGACGGACCTTCGCCGCGGTAGTACTTGCTGAACAGCTGATCGGGCTGAGGCAGTGGCCCAGGCATGGGTTGGTTCGACACGGTCAGCGTCTGGTAGCGCGTGTTGCCTTCGCCGTGGCTGCCGAAGACCACATGGATCGGCGAATCTTTCGGGGAATACTTGAGCGCGTTGTCCAACAGGTTGGACAGCACTACGGTGAGCGCGTCAAGGTCGGCGGGAAGATCGGGCAACGCTGGTATAGCGTCTAGGTGGATGCGGCTGCGCTCGTGTGGCAACAGCGCATCGATGCGCAGTTGCAGCTGTACCGGGAGTGAACACGCTTGCCTGACAGGTGTGAGGTCGGCCTCTTCCAGGCGGATTGCCTTGGCACAATGATCGATGACCCGGCGCATGGTGCCCAAGGCATTGTCGGCGTGGTGGCGCATTGAGGGACTGCCCCCCGAGGACTGCAGCACCATGCCGAGTGTAGACAGGGGGGCTTTCAGTTCATGGGTCAACATGACCATGAATTCCTGTTGCCGCTCTCGCTCATCGCGTTCGAGCTGCAGGGCCCTATCGGCCAGACCGGCTTGCAATTCGGCGGCCGCCTGGCTCGCAACCGACTGGTTGCGCTGTCTCCAGACCAGCATCAGCACAAAGGCGGTCGACGTGAACGCGCTCACCAGCACAAACAGCGCAGGGCCGGTCTCCATGACGTTGTAAAACCCGATTGGAAAACAGCTCAGCCAGGCGATCCCGAACAGGACCCCGATGCCAAGGGCGAGCAGGAGTTTCCTGGGAGCGCCGAGGGGTCGAACCACCATTTGGCCCTGCAAGACACAGGCAGCACCAGTGAGCGCAATCACGAAAAAGCCAACGCCGTAGTGCGTGATCATCATGGCCCTGGCCGCAGCGGTATACCCCAGCAGGTACGCGCCCACACCGATCGCTAATGAGATGAAGAACACCTGATGCAACTGCCTGGTCCAGGGCGGACCTGAAAACTGTCGCAGCAAGACGTAAAAGAACCAGAGGCTCAACGCCCCATTCAAATGGCGAACAAGCTCCAACCCCGCCGAAGGGGTGAGCAGGTATGTTTGGGACATGTTGCCCTCAACCGCCCACTGGATGTTCAGGATGGCCGCGGTGAGATTGGCCAATTGCTTGGCCACCCACGCGATCATGAGCTGCGAGCGCTCGAGGGTCAGCCCCGCGATCGCCAGTAAAAAGAAGGCACTTGACAGCCCGCTGACCAGCCCATGGAAGAGCAAGCTTCTTGAGTCAACGACCGAACGTTGCGCGGCTGAGTGCAGACCAAGCGACGCCAGCAAGGGGCCGTTTGACTGCAGTCGCAACCACAGCACTCGGGGTGCGACACCTGGCGCGATCGGCATGGTAAATGACTGGTGCATGGCGTGCTGGCTCAGGGTGGGGCTCAAGGGTGTGATGCTGCCTCGCCCGTCTGGCCATGGATCGTAGAGTTGAGCTTGGGTCGCAAAAGCGACCAGCACGCGCAAAGATTGTGTGGCTTCGAGCCGGGTGAGATCGCCCGGGCGCGGTGATGCCGGATCGTCCCCTTGTACTGGCTCGAGCGGAACGCGCAACCACACAATGGACCGGTCAATGAGCCGCAGGTAAGGCGGCTTGAAGGGCTCTGTGCTGGCGCGCTGCACCTCCTCGAGCGTCATCTGCCCCGATACATCGCGGACCAAGGTGATCTCGCCAAGCCGCATCTGCGCGTGGCTCGGCGCCAGCCACAGCGCTGCGCACAGCGCAACAAGCAAGCGCCAGAGCAGCAAAACAAAGTGAGAGCGAGTGAACATGGATCAGGCCAGACCGTGTGTGCGACAGCCCTGGGCCAGCAGGCTTGCCAGGGCAATGCGGTTAGTTGGATGGGGCAGTGCGTCCGTGCTCCAGAGCTGACCGACACCTGCGGCCAGCAGGCTCGCATGGTCCTGCGCACTGCACAGCGCATGTGTGACCACTGCATCGACTGCAGCAGCGCCCAGACCCAGACAGACCCGCGCGGCTTGCGCGAGCGTGCGCCCGCTGCTGGCGATGTCATCGACCAGCACGACATGCCGGCCGCTGAGCGAGGGGCTGCCCTGTGCAATGACGTCCACATCCCGATCGCCGTGCCGGCGCTTGACGAATACGGCATGCGGCAGGCCGCAGGCCCGCGCGATGGCCGCGACCCATTGCTCAGACTCTTCATCCGGACCGATGAGCACCGCCTGGGGTACGGCCTCAGAAATGAACAGACCGATCGGCTCGGTGGCATGCAGGGTGATGGCCTGATGGATCGGGATGGCTTCCTGCAGCCGATCGATGCGATGCAGATGCGGATCCACGGTGACCACCGCATCAAAGAGCTCGGCCAGAAAGCCCCCGATGATGCGCTGACTGACCGCCTCGCCAGGGTGAAAGGCCATGTCCTGGCGCATGTAGCACAGGTAGGGCGCCACCAGCGTCAGATGCGTGGCTCCTTCGGCGCGTGCGGTGCGGGCCGCCAGCAGCAGCTCCACCAGGCGCACATCCGGCTGGTCGAGGGTGCAGAAGATCACCACACGCTCGGGCAGCGGCAACGGCACTCGCAGCAGGGTTTCGCCGTCAGGAAAGCGCCGCGTAGTGATTGCGCGGCAGGTCAGGTCGAGTGCGGCTGCAAACTGCTCGGCCGCTGCGTGCTGGTCG
Source organism: Burkholderiales bacterium (assembly GCA_947463885.1). Classification (GTDB taxonomy): domain Bacteria; phylum Pseudomonadota; class Gammaproteobacteria; order Burkholderiales; family Burkholderiaceae_E; genus UBA4615. The sequence continues at coordinate 2,446 of CANHUQ010000234.1, read as the reverse complement.
TCAGGGTGCAGGACCAAGGGTCCATTCATGGGTGCAAAGTGTAGCTTGCCGGTACAGTCAGGGGATGGAACTTTCTTTGCGCGCGTGCCTGCAGACCCCCCGCTGCGGCGGGCTCACCGATGTGGCGGGTCTGAAGGTCGGTCATGACACGCTCACGACCCGGCCCACCGGATGCACGGTCATCCTGGCGGAGGCAGGCGCGGTCGCTGGCGTGGATGTGCGAGGCGCTGCGCCCGGCACGCGTGAAACCGATCTGCTCGATCCGGTCAATACCGTCGACCGGATCCATGCGCTGGTGCTGGCCGGTGGCAGCGCGTTCGGGCTGGCCGCATCCACTGGCGTGGTCGATTGGTTGGTTGCGCGCGGCGTGGGCTGGCCGGCTGGACCGGCTCGGGTGCCGATCGTGCCCTCAGCGATTTTGTTCGATCTGTGGATGGGCGATCACCGGATCTGGCCTGATGCGGCCAGTGGGCAACGCGCCTGTGCCGCGGCATCCGCTGAGCAGCCCGCGGAAGGGTCCGTGGGTGCCGGCGCGGGCGCCACGGTCGGCAAGCTTTTTGGCATGGCGTATGCCATGAAAGGCGGGATCGGTACGGCTTCGATGCGAGTGGGCGGCGTCACGGTGGCGGCGCTGGTTGCGGTCAATGCGGTGGGCGATGTGATCGATCCGGGTACCGGGACGGTTGTGGCGGGCGCCAGAACGCCTGGCGGATTTGAGTTGCGCGATACCACGGCGAGCCTGCTGCGCGGCGCCAGCGCGCTGGGCCCGGTCAGCGGGGCGGCGACCACGATCGGTTGTGTGGCCACGGATGCGGTGCTCGACAAGGTCGGCTGCACGCGCCTGGCGACCAGCGCACATGATGGCCTGGCGCGCACCATCAGTCCGGTACACACCGCGTTCGATGGCGATACGATCTTCGGTCTGGCCACCGGAGCCAGTGGCATCCGACCAGAAGGGCTGGGCGTGGTGACGCTGGCGGCCGCGGCGGCTCAGGTCACGGCGATGGCGGTGTTGCGTGCCATGATCGCGGCGCAGCGAGTGAGCGGGTCAGACGTGCCCGACGTGCCCGCCTGGGCTGACCTGTCAGGCCCGCTGTAGGGCCACTCTCAGTGCCGCATTCAGGTCCGAATTCAGGTCCGCATTCAGGGCCTGATTCAATGCCGGCTCATTCACGGTTCTCGTTCACTGTTCCCTTTTGCTTCTTCACCTGATCGGACGCCTGTATGCACTCCTGCCTTCGCCCTGTACTGCTCGCCGCCGCGCTGTGTCTGGCCGCGCCCGTGTTGGCTGGCCCGACGCTCGAGCTCAACGAACAGGCGCGTGCCAGCGTGTCAAACGACGAGATGGTGATCGTGATGGCGGCCGAGCGCGATGGCCCTCAGGTGGGGCCGCTCAATGACGCGGTGTTGTCGCAACTGAATGCGGCGATCGCCGAGGCAAAGAAGGTTGATGGCGTGAAGGCCAGGCTGGGCAATGTCTCGACGCAACCGATCTACACCCGCGACGGCAAGCAACAGGGCTGGAAGGTGCGCGGTGAGGTGGTGCTCGAGTCGCAGCGCGTGTCGGCGCTCGGTCAGCTGGGGGGGCGCCTGGGTGAGCGCTTGCAGGTGTCCAGCGTGCAATTTCGACTGTCCACCGCAAAGCGCCGCGCGCAGGAGCAGCAGTTGGTGACCGAGGCCGCGCAGGCGTTCCGGGCCAAGGCACAGCAGGCCGCTGTGGCCTTCGGGTACCGCAACTACGAAATGCGCGCGCTTGCCCTGCAGCCAGGTGCCGTGCCGGGGCCGCGCCCGATCATGATGGCGCGCAGTTCGGACGTTGCGATGGCGGCGCCCGCAGCGCCACCGATTCCCGAGGAATCAGGGGAATCCGAGGTAGTCGTGACCGTGAGCGGCACGGTGGAACTGATGCCCTGATGCTTTATCCGCCGAGCTTGCCGCGCATCGACAGCATCACGGCAGCCACCAGCCCGCTGTATAGCCAGAACAGCGGGCTCACGCCGAGTACGGTGCCAAGCAGACCCAGCAGGACCGGCAGCACGATTTGTTGAGTGCTCTGCAGCGTCATGCGCAGGCCTGCAGTTTCGCCGCCACGGCCCGCAGGTGCTGCGCCATGCATGGCTGCCATGAGCAGGGGCTGACCAATGCCTGGGCCCGTCCCCAGCACGAAGGCAATCGCCATCAGGACTGGCAGCGCCCCGGAAAAGGGCAGCAGCGCATAGGCTGCCGCGCACGTTCCCATCGCCACCATCACCCATTGCGCAGTGCTCAGGCGTGCCAGCAGAAAGGACATGAAGAGCCGCACCGTGAGCGAACCAGCGGAAAACGACGCAATCGATAATCCGACTGCCGAGGCGCTCAGGCCGATGGCATGGGCATGCAGGGGAATGAGGAACTGGAAGGCGTCCCAGCCCGCAGAGATGGTGAGCGAGGCGATCAGAAAGCGTCG
>CANHUQ010000233.1 GCA_947463885.1 Burkholderiales bacterium | reverse complement strand
CTTCGCACTGGGTGAGCGCGGCATGGCCATCCCCATCAAGTTGTGGCCCATCCAGATCATTCTTCCCTGGATGTTTCTTTCTTCAGCCTTACGACACCTGGCGTTCGCGGCCTATCCGGCTCTGCGTCCTGAGCCTAAAGGGGAGATGCACTGATGGAATGGCTCATTCTGCTTGCTCTGATCGTTCTGATGCTGCTGCTGCGTCAGAGTCTGGTGTTGGTGCTGGCGGTGGCCACCGCCTACATCCATATGTTCGTTGCGAAGAGCAAGATCGACTTCCTCATCCAGGACTTCTGGTTCACGGTCGATCGCGAAGTCCTGCTCTCAATCCCTCTCTTCATGCTGGCCGGCAACATCATGTCGAAGGGATCGATCGCCAAGCGATTGATCGGGATCATGGCCACCTTGACCAGCCCTATCCCGGGCGGGCTTGGCATCGCGTGTGTGCTGTCGTGCGCTGCCTTCGCGGCCATCAATGGCTCCTCGATCGTCACCATGCTGGCCATCGGCAGCATCATGTATCCGGCACTGGTCGCCAGTGGGTACAACAAGAACTTTGCACTCGGGTCGGTGGCCTCCGCCGGCACACTGGGCATCATCATCCCGCCCTCGATTCCGCTGATCCTCTACGGCATCATGACCGAGCGCAACATTGCCCAGCTCTTCGTGGCAGGCATTGGTCCGGGTCTGCTGCTGACCCTGCTCTTTTCGGCCTACGCGCTCTACATCAATCGTCACCTGCCCCGACAGCAACTCACCGTGGCGGCGGCGCTGAAATCGTTTTTCGGCGGCGTTTTCGCAATCATGCTGCCCTTTATTCTCATCGGCGGCATCTACTTAGGATGGTTCAGCCCAACCGAAGCCGGTGCGATGGGCCTGGCCTATGCGCTGCTGATCGAGTTCCTGGTGCATGAGCGTGAGGGCGCAAGCCCCGCGCCGCCTCATGCAAGCGCCCTGCAGAAGGTCAAGCACTATTTCGCGACTCGCGAGATGGGGTTCAAGGACTTCTACGAGGTGATCATCGAGACGGTCAAGCTGCTGGCAACGCTGCTGCCGCTGCTGTGCATCGCGGGTAGCCTGAACACCATCCTTGATCACTCCGGCGCTCCCAAGCAGATGGTTCAAGCCCTGGTCGGTACCATCGAGGACCGTTGGGTGCTGATGATCATGATCAACGTGCTGCTGTTGATCGTCGGTTGTCTGATGGATGTGGGATCAGCCATTCTGATCCTCGCCCCGCTGCTGGAGCCGCTTGCTGTGGCTAAAGGGTTCGATCCGATCCACTTCGGGATCATCATGATTGCCAACCTGGAAATTGGCTACCTGACCCCGCCAGTTGGCTTGAACCTGATTGTGGCGATGGCCGCCTTCAAGGAATCCTTCGTCACGATCACCAAGGCCTGTATACCCTTTGTGATCATCATGCTCTTCTGGCTGATGATTATCTGTACCGTTCCGGCGCTGTCGCTGTACCTGGTCGGGAAGTAAGTAAACCCTGGCCGCCCCTGGCGAAATTAGCCGGGGGCGGCAAGGGTCGGGCTAACCCGAGGTCATCGGGCTGACCCAAGGGGCGCTGGACGTCAGGCTGCCTCAACCTCGCGCGAGGCGCGCTTGCGCTCATGGTCCTTCAGGAAGCGCTTGCGCAACCGAATGGATTTGGGCGTGATCTCAACCAGCTCGTCGTCGGCGATGAACTCGACCGCCTTCTCAAGGGTGAGCTGCATCGGCGGCGTCAGCACGATCGCCTCATCCTTACCGGAGGCGCGCACGTTGGTGAGCTTCTTTTCCTTGACCGGGTTGACCACCAGATCGTTGTCACGGGTGTGGATGCCAATGATCATGCCTTCGTAGAGCTCCTCGCCCGGGCTCACGAACATGCGGCCGCGATCATCGAGTTTCCACAGCGCATAGGCCACTGCCTCGCCGTCGTCGCCGCTGATCAGCACGCCATTGCGGCGGTCTTCAATTGCGCCCGCCAAAGGGCCGTAGTCGTCAAAGACATGACTCATGATGCCGGTGCCGCGGGTCATGTTCAGAAACTCGCTGTGAAAACCGATAAGCCCGCGTGCGGGCACCCGGTAATCCAGGCGCACCCGGCCTTTTCCGTCGGGCTCCATGTTGGTCATGTCGGCGCGCCGCGTACCGAGGTACTCCATGATGGCGCCCTGATGCTGGTCTTCCACATCGACCACCAGCGTCTCATAGGGCTCCTGGCGTTCACCGGTGGCCGCATCGATGCGCACCTTCGGCTTGGGCCGCGACACGGCCATCTCGTAGCCTTCGCGGCGCATGTTCTCCAGCAGGATGGTGAGGTGCAACTCGCCCCGGCCAGAGACCACGAAAGTGTCGCTGTCCGACGGAAATTCCACCCGCAGCGCCACGTTGTGCTGCAGTTCGCGCTCGAGCCGGTCACGAATCTGGCGGCTGGTGACGTACTTGCCTTCGCGCCCAGCCAGCGGGCTGGTGTTGACCATGAACTCCATGGTGAGGGTGGGCTCATCCACCTTCAGCAACGGCAAACCGTCGGGGGTATCCACCGCACAGATGGTGGTGCCAATGTCGATGCCTTCCACACCTGTAATGGCGATGATGTCGCCGGCCAGCGCCTCGTCCATCGGAATGCGCTCCAGGCCCTTGTAGCGCAGCACCTGGTTGACCTTGCCCGTCACGGGCTTGGCATCGGGGCCGTGCACCACAGCCACTTGCGAGCCTGCCGTGATGCGGCCGCGGTTGACCCGCCCCACACCGATGCGGCCCACATAGCTGCTCCAGTCGAGCGAAAGAATCTGCATCTGCAGCGGGCCGGTGACGTCGTCGGCACGCACCGGCACGTGCTCGAGGATCGCGTCATACAAGGCACGCATGGTGCCCACCGGCATCCCGTTGTCGCCGCGCGGCAGGGCATCGAGCTCTTCGATCTCCTTGACCGAAAAGCCGGCCAGAGCCGAGCAATACACCACCGGGAAGTCCATCTGTTCATTGGTGGCGCCCAGCTTGTCGAAGAGCTCGAAGATCTGATCGATCACCCAATGCGGACGCGCGCCGGGGCGGTCGACTTTGTTCACGACCACGATCGGCTTGAGCCCCAGCGCCAGCGCTTTGCGGGTCACGAAGCGGGTTTGCGGCATGGGCCCGTCCACCGCATCGACCACCAGCAGCACCGAGTCGACCATCGACAGCGCCCGCTCCACTTCGCCGCCAAAGTCGGCGTGGCCGGGTGTATCCACAATGTTGATCCGTGTGCCGTCGACTTCGATGGCGCAGTTCTTGGCCAGGATGGTGATGCCGCGTTCCTTCTCCAGATCGTTGGAGTCCATGATCCGTTCGGCCACCTGCTGGTGCGCGCGGAAGGTGCCCGACTGGCGCAGCAGCTGGTCGACCAGCGTGGTCTTGCCGTGGTCGACGTGGGCGATGATCGCGATGTTACGGATGGCCTGCATAAGGTGAGTCCTGTTCAGATACTTCGAAATGAATCATGTGGAGCGGGGCGCGGTCACTGCAAGCGCAGCGGTCAGAGAAAGGCTCGAGCGGCAGCAGCGCGGTTCTAGGTGGAGGCAGCCGCCAGCACCCTGCTGGGTGCCAACAACCCGGGCGGCGCAAACTGGGCAATACCCAGCAGTGCATTGCCGCGATACACCCGCACGGGCCCGCATGCCACCTGAGCCAGCGGTGCACGCAAGGCAGTATCCAGCACCAGACGTTGCCCCTGTATGAAACGGTCGGCGAGCAGATCCGGCAAACCAATGCGCGGCAGCCCGCCGATCAGCAGGTCCACCGGCTGCAGCCAGGGTGCCCGTGCGTCGCCCGCCAGTGCTTCCAGCGCCGTCAGATCGATGGCCTCATCAAGCGACAGCGAGCCCACGCGGGTGCGACGCAAGGCACACAGATGCGCGCCACAACCTAAGCGCTCGCCGATGTCCATGGCCAGCGTACGAATGTAGGTGCCTTTGCTCACGTGCACGCGAATCGAGACGCGCGGATGCTCAGGCTCGGTGCGATCGATGCTCAGCACCTCGAGTGTGTGGACCGTGACGCGACGCGCATCGCGCTCAAGCTCAATGCCGGCGCGTGCGTACGCATAGAGCGGCTTGCCGTCGCGCTTGAGCGCAGAGTGCATCGGCGGAATCTGATCGATCTCGCCGATCATTTGAACGCAGGCGGCATGAATGGCGGCATCATCAGCCGTTACCGCATGGCGCGCTACTTCAACGCCTTCGGCGTCGCCGCTGTCGGTCACCACGCCCAGCATCAGCACGGCCTCATAGGTTTTGCTGGCGTCGAGAAGATCGTGCAGAAACTTGGTCGCCTCGCCGAACGCAATCGGCAAGAGGCCACTGGCCATGGGGTCGAGTGTGCCGCCGTGCCCTGCCTTCTCGGCGGACCAGACACGACGCGCCCGCTGCAGCGCCGCGTTGGAACTGGGGCCGACAGGCTTGTCGAGCAACAGGACGCCATCGACCCGCTGCCAGCGACGGCGCGACTCACTCATCGGCTTTCCTGGCATTGGCTTCATCGATCAGGCGCGACAGATTGACCCCGCGTCCCACTGAAGTGTCGTGTACGAAGCGCAGCTCGGGGGTGGTGTGGATGCGCACGCGTCGACCCAGCTGCGAACGCATGAAACCAGCACTGCGCCGCAAGCCCTCGAGCGAGCGCGCCACCGTGGCCTCGTCATCAGGCAGAACCGTGAAGTGGATGGTGGCGTAGGCGTAATCGGGCGTGATGTCGACCGTGGTCAGCGTGACCATGCCAATGCGCGGGTCCTTGACCTCACGCGCAATCATCTGCGCCAACTCGTGGTGAATTTGCTCAGCCACGCGAACCGAGCGTTCGCCGCCACTGCGAGAATGCTTGTTCATGCCTGTGCCCCTGCCTCGTGCCGGATGCCTTCGGTCGCCGCGGCAGGAAGGCGGCCTGCCCGCAGGCAGCCCGCTCCCGCGTGGACGACCATCAGAGCGTCCGCGCGACTTCCTTCACCTCGAACACCTCGAGCTGGTCGCCGACCTTGATGTCGTTGTGGTTCTTGAGGGTCAGGCCGCATTCGAAGCCATCACGCACTTCGCGGACATCGTCCTTGAAGCGCTTGAGGGAATCGAGCTCGCCCGTCCAGATCACCACCGAGTCGCGCAGCAGGCGCACTCTGGCACTGCGGCGCACGATACCTTCGGTGACCATGCAACCGGCAATGTTGCCGATGCGGCTGACCGAGAAGATCTCGCGGATCTGCACCAGTCCGATGGTCTCCTCGCGCTTTTCGGGCGCGAGCATCCCGCTCATGGCCGCCTTCACCTCATCGACTGCGTCGTAGATGATGTTGTAGTAGCGGATGTCGACGCCGTTGGCTTCGGCCAGCTTGCGCGCAGCCATATCGGCACGCACGTTAAAGCCGATCACCACCGCCTTGGAGGCCACTGCCAGGTTGATGTCGCTCTCGGTGATCCCACCGACTGCGGCATGCACGATCTGCACCTTGATCTCTTCGGTCGCGAGCTTGAGCATGGCTTGCGACAGCGCTTCCTGCGAACCCTGGACATCCGACTTGACGATCAGCGCCAGCGTTTGCGAAGCGCCTTCCGACATCTGCTCGAGCATGTTTTCGAGCTTGGCGGCCTGCTGCTTGGCCAGCTTCACGTCGCGGAACTTGCCTTGGCGGAACAGCGCAATCTCACGCGCCTT
>CANHUQ010000232.1 GCA_947463885.1 Burkholderiales bacterium | reverse complement strand
GCTGGCTGCGCGCCACCTGGCCGCCCGCGAAGTACTGCTGCATGCCGCGCATGCAAGCGGCCGGCACAGCCATGCGCCAACAGCCATCCTTCTGCGGCTGGCGCAGCCCAGCCGTGACGACACTCGGCTGAGCATACTGCTGCGTGAACGCCTGGCTGTGCTCCATCTGCCAGCGCCCGTGCACACGCTGCAACTCGCTTGTGATCAGCCGGTGCCGCTGGCAGGCACCCATGGCGAGCTCTTTGCAGGACCGAGCACTGAGCGCGATGATCTGGCGCGTCTGGTCGAACGGCTACAGTCACGACTCGGTCGCGAACAAGTGCAGCGGCTGCATGTCGTCGCCGATCATCGCCCTGAGTCTGCATACCGGGCAGCCCCGATCGATCAGACCACTCGCCGCCCTGCGGTGACTGCACCACTTCCGGCAGGGGGCATGCCCCGACCGCTGTGGCTGCTCAACACGCCACAACCCCTGAGCGAGCAGCGGCAACGCCCCTGCTGGCACGGACCACTCACCTTGCTGGCTGGACCAGAACGCATCGAGACCGGCTGGTGGGACGGTCAAGACATCGAGCGCGACTATTTCATCGCCGAAGACCCCGCCGTGGGCTGGGTCTGGATCTTCCGGACCCGCTCGACCGATGACCGGGGCGGCTGGTTCCTGCAGGGCGTCTTCGGGTGAGGCCGGCTACACTGCACCCACCATGACCGACGCCACCCTGCGCACCTCAACTGCCCCGCTGCTGCTCGCGCTCGACCAGGGCACCACCTCGTCACGGGCCATCCTCTTCGACCACCAGGGGACACCGGTCGCCACTGCGCAACGCGAATTCCGGCAGCACTTCCCCCAACCTGGCTGGGTCGAACATGACGCCACCGAGATCTGGGCCACCCAGCGCGCCACCATCGCCGAAGTGCTGGCACGCTCCGGCACGCCGATCACCCGCGTGCATGCCGTAGGCATCACCAACCAGCGCGAAACCACCGTCATCTGGGACCGCCGCACCGGCGAGCCCCTGGCCCCGGCCATCGTTTGGCAAGACCGACGCACCGCCCCTCGATGCACCGCCCTGCGTGAAGCAGGCCACGAGGCCATCATCCGCCAACTCACGGGCCTGGTGCTGGATCCGTATTTTTCAGGCACCAAAATCGCCTGGCTGCTGGACCATGTGCCCGGAGCGCGTGCGCGCGCCGAGCGGGGCGAACTGGCGTTCGGCACCATCGACACCTGGCTGACCTGGAAACTGACCGATGGCCGTCTGCATGTCACCGACCCGTCCAACGCCAGCCGCACCCTGCTCTACGATCTGCACACCGGCGACTGGAGCGATGCACTGCTTCAGTTGATCGGTGTGCCGCGTGCCATCCTGCCGCGCATCGTGGCCTCCAGTGGCCTGATCGGCGAGATTGAGCTGGAAGGCCACCGGCTACCCCTGGCGGGCATCGCGGGCGACCAGCAGTCGGCACTCTTCGGTCAGGCCTGCTTTCAACCTGGCATGGCCAAGAACACCTACGGCACCGGCTGCTTCTTGCTCATGAATACCGGCGAAACGCCGCAAGTCTCTGGCGCCGGGCTACTCACTACCGCCGCCTGGACCCTCCAGACGCCCACCCTCACCCAGCGCCACTTCGCCCTGGAAGGCAGCGTGTTTGTCGGCGGCGCGGTGGTGCAATGGCTGCGTGACGGGCTGGGTCTGATCCGCACCGCAGCCGAGGTCGAACCGCTGGCAGCCTCAGTCAGCGACACAGGCGGCGTGCATCTGGTGCCGGCCTTCACGGGTCTGGGTGCGCCCTGGTGGGATGCCGATGCCCGTGGCGCACTGCTGGGGGTCACCCGTGGTACAGGCCGCGCGCATATTGCGCGGGCAGCCATTGAGTCCATCGCCTTTCAGAGTGCAGACCTGCTGAGGGCGATGCAGGCCGATGCGCATAAGCCACTCACCGAGTTGCGCGTGGACGGGGGCGCTTGCGCAAACGATCTGCTGATGCAGTTTCAGGCCGACCTGCTGGGGGTTCCGGTGGTTCGCCCCAAGGTGCTCGAGACCACCGCACTGGGCGCCGCCAGTCTCGCGGGGCTGGCCACCGGCTACTGGGACAGTCCGCAGGATATTGCCCGCCACTGGCAGGTCGATCGGCAGTTCGAGCCGACCATGTCACGCGACGAAGCCGCCACGCGCATGGCGCAGTGGCATCAGGCGGTCGCCCGCGTCCGAACGTCCGCTGCATGAGCGAGCCTTCCGCTCCTGGCTCGGGTCCGAAGGCGCTGGGTCCCGCTGCCGTCGCAGTCATGCTTGGCCTATGCGTCATCTGGGGCATGGGTCAGATCGCCATCAAGTTCGGTAACGAGGGCATTTCCCCGATGTGGCAGGCGGGCCTGCGATCGGTGGGCGCCACCTGCCTGCTGCTGCTCTGGATGCGACTGCGCGGCATTTCCCTGCGCGGCATTCCCGGCCTCATGCGCTGGCGCCTGGCGCTGGGCCTGACCTTCGCAGCCGAATTCGTCTGCATGTACATCGGCCTGGGCCTGACCACTGCAGCCCACGGGACGGTCCTGATCTACAGCGCACCGTTCGTGGTGGCGTTAGGCGGCCACTGGCTGCTGGGTGAACGCTTGAGTCCGGTGCGCTGGGCCGGACTGGTCCTGGCCTTCATTGGGCTGGGGGTGGCCATCAGCGGGCGCCCCGTGCAGGGCGGGCCGCAGGCGAGCCTGGCCGGCGACCTGCTGTGCATGGCTGCGGGCGTGGGGTGGGCGCTGACCACGCTGATCGTGCGTGGCACCGGACTGCGCCACGAACGCCCGGAACGCACGCTGTTCGATCAGTTGGCGGTATCGGCTCCCGTGCTGCTGGCCATCTCGTGGGTGATGGGTGAACCGGGCATCTTCGCGCCCTCACCCACCGTCTGGCTGGCCTTTGCCTATCAGACGGTGATGGTGGCCACCCTCAGCTATCTCACCTGGTTCGTCATGGTGCAGCGCTACTCACCGGCGAGCGTGTCGGCCTTCGCCTTCATGACGCCCATCTTCGGGGTCGCGTTCGCCGTGCTGCTGTTGGGCGAAGCAGCCACCCCCACCCTGCTGATTGCGCTGGCCTTGGTGGCGACCGGCCTGCGTCTGGTCAATCGGCCCTGAACAGGCCTGTTAACGCGCCCGTGCCGACGCCGGGGCACACCACGCACCGGCCCCCCGCACACCACGCACGGGCCAGTGCACGCCGCACGCCAGGACTTAGCGATCGATAAACACCGGGGCGCGCTTTTGCAGCCCCGCAGTGACCGCCTCGACCTGATTAGGCCCGCCCATGATGCCGATCTGCTCGTTCGATTCGGCCAGCAGTACGGTTGCCGCGTCGGCTTCACGCGGCAGATTCATCAGACGCTTGGCCGCGCGAATTGCATCGGGGCTCTTGCTGGCAATCTCACGCGCCAACGCCATCGCCTCAGCCAGCGGGTCGGCACAGACACGCGTGGCAAACCCTAATGCCTGCGCCTCTTCACCGCTGAACATCCGGCCACTGTAGGTGAGCTCCCGAATGACATCGGCGCGCGCGAGCTCGCGCATCAGCAGCACCCCGCCCATATCCGGGACCAGACCCCATTTGATCTCCAGCACGGCCATACGGGTGTCGGGTGCCACCAATCGGATATCTGCCCCCAGAGCCAGCTGAAAGCCGCCACCCAACGCCACGCCATGCACCGCTGCAATCACCGGCACAGGGATCTCACGCCACACCATGACCGCGTACTGTGCATTGTTCGAAATACCGTGGGTGCGCCGGCCAAGCCTCATTTCATGGGAAACGCCCTGGCCGCCATCGCCAGGCTGGTCTGCCATCTTCTGAAACCGGCCCATGTCCAGACCGGCGCAAAAGGCGCGGCCCTCGCCCGACAGCACGACGGCACGCAGGCCGGGCTCGGTGATCAGGCGCTTGCCGGTTTCGACGAGCGCATCGAACATCGCAGCGTCCAGTGCGTTCATCTTGTCTGCGCGCACAAGCTTCACATGCGCCACGCCACCTTCAATCGTCAAATCGATTCGCTTGTCCATCCGAGTCTCCCTGTCAGCATTGTTGTGATGAAACATTGTGCGCGATCGGTCTGCACGATGAGCCTCAGGGCCTGAGCAGATCGACCGCATCGGTGATGACCATGTCGACCCCCCAGTCCTGAAGGGTCCGTGCACGCGCAGGATCATTGACCGTGTAAGTCAGCACGCGAAACCGCTCGGCGCGGGCACGGGCCACGATCTCGGGCGTGAGCTCCAGGTGGTTGGCGTCCAGCGCGACGCACCCCAGACGGCGCAGGCGCGCCGGCCAATCGTCTGGCAACCGATGCAGCAAGAGCGCGCGCGGCAAAATAGGCACCGCATGCTGCGCAGCTTCGAGCGCGGCTTCTGAGAATGACGAAAGCATCGGTGGCACCACGGCGTCCTGCCAGGCCTGTGCCGCGGCCACCGCCACGGCTGCACCGGTCTCGACCTCGCGCCCCGGGCTGGGTTTGATCTCGATATTGGCCATGAGCCCGTTGCTGCGCAGCCAGCGCGCCACGTTGCCAAACGTGGGAACCGGCTCTCCCGCGTAGGGGGCGCTGTGCCAGGAGCCGGCGTCGAGCTGGGTGATTTCCGCCAGCGTGAACGCCCCCGCCAGTCCGCTGCCACTCGTGGTGCGATCGAGCGTAGCGTCATGCATCAGGATCGGCTTGCCGTCGCCTGTGAGCTTGACGTCGAACTCGAACATCGTCTGCCCCAACAAGGCGCCCGCCCGCAGGGCCGCCAGTGTGTTTTCGGGGGCGAGCTTGCCAGCACCGCGATGCGCCACGATCGGCGGATAGGGCCAGTGATCGAAGTCGATGCGCCAGGTGGGCGTTGCGCTGGGAGCTGACATGGTGTGTCCGGTGGGCGGGTTCAGACAGAATGGTGGGTCGGTCAACTCAGTTGCGAAAGGACTCGGCCACCTGCACGGCTGACTGCACGTCAGGGCCCGCGCCCTGTTCCGGCATGTCTTCAGGAAGATCGTCCGGCCTGCGCAGTCCCAGCATGTCGGCCACTTTCCAGCCAATGGCCAGACTGGACGTGAGGCCCGGCGACTCGATCCCAAAGAGGTTCACCAGCCCCGGCACCCCATGCTCAGCCGGCCCCTCGATCATGAAATCGCCTGCCGGCTCGGTCGGGCCGCTGACCTTCGGCCGCACGCCGGTATAGCCCTCCTGCAGGGCGTCGTCCGGGAGCTCCGGCCAGTAACGGCGAATGGCCTGCGCGAACTTGTCATGCAATCCGGGTTCAAACGCATACTCCGGCGCCTGCGGCCAGCCGGTCACGTCAGGGCCGAATCGACAACGCCCCGCCAGATCGAGGGTGACATGGATGCCCAAGCCGGCGTGATCGGGCATCGGGTACACCAGATGCTGAAAAGGCGTACGCCCTGCCAGCGTGAAGTAGTGGCCCTTAGCGAAATAAGCGGGCGGCACGCGCGGCAAAGGGCCCGGGCCGGTACGCGTGAGGCGGGTAGCCAGCGCCTGGGCGTGCAGACCTGCAGCATTGACCAGCAGTCGACAGTGCACGGCAAGCGGCTGATCGCCGCCTGTACGCACGACCATCCCGTCGTCCGTGACCTCGATGCGCTCGACCGGGGTCCGCGTGACCAGAAGCGCCCCCGCCGCTTCGGCGTCGCCCAGCAAGGCGAGCATCAGGGCAT
>CANHUQ010000231.1 GCA_947463885.1 Burkholderiales bacterium | reverse complement strand
GTCAAGCACCTGTACAGCGACATCTTCAGCGTTCCCGATGCGTCGGTTGAAATTGGCGACGCCAAGCAGACTGATGCGGCCGGCAGCGTGATGGCCCTGGCTGCACGCACCAGCACCGCAGTGGACATCGATGGCGTGGCCCACCAAGTGTCCAAGGCAGGCTGGGTGTTTGACGGCACCTTCTATACGTTTTACGGCAACCCTGGCGACTATCTGGACGCACGCGGTGTCTTCAGCCCCAACAACAATGCCAACCTGACCGGCAATGTCAGCGAGACCCTGGGTGGCACCGACCTGGCCGAGCGCATCAACGCGCTGGGCGGCAACGACACGGTGTGGGGCGACGGTGGTCACGACACCATCGAAGGCGGCAGCGGCAGCGACTTCCTGCACGGCGGTGAAGGTAACGATCTGGTCACCGATGCACAGGGTGACGACATGCTCTGGGGCGATGCCGGCAACGACACGCTCGATGGCGGCGCAGGGATCGACCTGCTCTTCGGCGGGCGCGGCGACGACGTGGTGCGCGGTGGCCTGGGTGCCGACGCGCTGGACGGCGGGCTGGGCGATGACGTGCTGTATGGCGACTCGGGCGCCCTGACCCCCCAGGATTTCGCGGGGGTCACCATCCAGGTGATGGACGCCACCGGCGAGGCCGACGTCATGGACGGCGGTGACGGCGACGACACGCTGTACGGCGGCGGCGGCGATGACGTGATGGACGGCGCTGAGGGCGATGACGTTTTGGTGGGTGGCCTGGGCAACGACGGAATGGCAGGCGGCTTCGGCAACGACCGCTTCGTGATGGATGCTTCCGACATCGGTTATGGCAACGCGATGGATGGCGGCATGGACACGGACACCGTCGACTACTCGCTCAGTGCCGGCCGTGGTCCGCTTGCCAACGGCGAGCGTCTGGGCGTCAAGATCGATCTGGCACCGATCGTGCCGGTGGTGGTGCCCGTGCCGGGCCCGCCCGCACCCGATGCGCTGTCCAGCATCGAGCAGGTGATCGGCTCGGCCTACAACGACGACATCCGTGGCGGCGCTCAACTGGGCCTGCAACAGAACCTGCTGATGGATCAGTTCGGCGCCCCGATCAACTTCGGCACCGAACTGGTCCCGATCTATCGCACCTCCACCATCACGATCGACGGCGGCGCAGGCAACGACACGATCGAAGGCGGCGACGGCGTGGGGCGCTGGCAGCTCGATCCCGCCACGGGCCACTACGCCTACTCGGCTGCGTTCGATCCGCTGAGTGGCGGTCCGGGCGCGGACGTGCTCAAGGGCGGTGCCGGGATCGACACCGTGAGCTACGCATCGGCGGCCAGCAGCGCCAGCATTGCCGGTGCCGTGCCAACGGCCGCTCCTGTGGCCACGCCGAATGTCACCGGTGTGGCGGTCGATCTGCGGATCGCCGGGGTGCAGAACACGCTCAACGCCGGGCTCGATCTGCTGTCGGGGTTCGAGAACATCACGGGCAGCGGATTCAACGACACGCTGACAGGCGATGCCCTGGCGAACGTGTTGAGCGGCCTGGCAGGCGATGATTCGCTGCTGGGTGATGCCGGTGACGACACGCTGGTGGGCGGCGCCGGCAACGACCGGCTCGACGGCGGCTTGGGCGTGAACACCGCCAGCTACATCGGCGCAGGCAGCACCGCGGTGGTGGTAGGCGTGGCCACAGCCGGTGTCACTGGCGTGCGGGTCAGCCTTGCCGTGGCCACTGCGCAAGACACCTTGAACGACGGTGTCGACACCCTGGTCGGCATCAGCAACCTGATCGGCTCGACCTTCAATGACACCCTGACCGGCAATGCTGCGGCGAACCGGCTGGCGGGTGACGTTGGCAATGACCTGATCGTTGGCGGTGACGGCAACGACACCCTGCTGGGCGGGGCGGGTACCGACCGACTGGATGGAGGCCTTGGAGTCGACACGGCGTCGTGGGCCGACGCGAACGGCGCGGTCACGGCGAGCTTGTTGACGAACCTCGCTACCGGCGCGGCGGGTACCGACACGCTGGTTTCCATCGAAAACCTGGAAGGCAGCGCGTTCAACGACTCGCTCACCGGCAGCGCCATCAACAACACGCTCAATGGCGGCGCAGGTGATGACCTGATCCTCGCCGGTCAGGGCAACGACGTCGTGCTGGGCGGCCTGGGCAACGACACCGTTCAGGGCGAAAGCGGCGATGACAACCTGGACGGCGGCGCCGGCAACGACCGGTTGGACGGTGGCGCGGGCAACGACATCCTGTTTGGCGGACTGGGCAATGACCTCCTGACCGGCGGTGATGGCAACGATACGCTGCGCGACGGCAGCGGTGTCAACACGCTGACCGGCGGGCTGGGTAACGATCTCTACATCCTGGCTGCCGGCGACACGCCGGTGGAAGCGGTGGGCGGTGGGGTGGATTCCGTCCAGACCGCGCTTGCAGCGCTCACACTGGCGGCCAATCTCGAACATCTGACCTACACCGGATCGGCTGCGTTCACTGGAGTCGGTAACGCGGAAGGCAATCAGATCACAGGCGGCATTGGCAATGACGTGCTTTCGGGCCTGGTCGGCAACGACGTGCTCACCGGCGCGGCAGGCAACGACCAGCTGAATGGCGGCGACGGCGATGACCAGCTGCTCGGTGGTGTGGGTAATGACACGCTGGACGGCGGTGCGGCTAACGATCTGCTGGACGGTGGCGCAGGTTTGGACGTGATGGCGGGCGGCGCTGGCGACGATACCTATGTCGTCGATGTCGCAGGCGACGGGGTGACCGAGCTGGCCGCTGCAGGGACCGACACGGTGCGCACGGGCCTGACGTCTTATGCCCTGGGCGCCCACCTTGAAAATCTGGCGAGCACTGGCACGCTGGCTTTTTCGGGGACGGGCAACGAGCTGAACAACATCATCACCGGCGGCGCAGCGGCCGACATTCTGAGTGGTGGGTTTGGCAACGACACGCTCAATGGTGCGGCCGGGAATGACCAGTTGCATGGCGAGGCGGGCAATGACTGGCTCGATGGCGGTCTGGGCAGCGACGTCATGACCGGTGGTCTGGGCGATGACACCTATGTCATTGATGTGCTCACCGATACCGTGGTGGAGCAGGTCAATGGCGGCAACGACACCATCCAGACCGCCCTGCGCTCAGTCAACTTGAGCGTGGCGGCCTACGCCAACGTCGAGTCGATCGTGTTCACCGGAACGGTGGCTGCATCGGCAGGCCTGCCAGCAACCGGCACCTCCTTTGTGGGCAATGCACTGCACAACAGCCTGGGCGGTTCGACCGGTAACGACCAGCTGACCGGAAATGACGGCAACGACACCCTGAATGGTGGTTCAGGCAACGACACGCTCAACGGCGGTGCCGGCGACGATCTGCTCAACGGCGGTGCAGGGACCGATGCCATGACCGGCGGGCTGGGCAACGATCTCTATGACGTGGATGTGCTGGCCGATGTGGTGACGGAACAACTCAACCAGGGTGTCGACACCGTGCGTACGGCATTGGCGGCGTACACGCTGGGCGCCAACGTCGAGAACCTGGACTACACCGGCGCGCTCACGTTCGCCGGCACAGGTAACGCGCTGAACAACGTGATCAGCGGTGGCGCCAGTGCCGATACGCTGAATGGCGGCGCGGGCAACGACACGATCAGCGGGGCCGCAGGCAATGACGTGCTAATCGGCGGTGCCGGCACCGACGTCCTGACAGGCGGTTTTGGCGCCGACCGGTTTGTGTTCTCAAGCGTGACCGATTCGGTTGCCACAGCGGGGCTGCGGGATATCATCGCTGACTTCACCGCCGCGGCTGACAGGATCGACCTCTCGGCGATCGACGCGAACACGGTCACTCTGAACAAGCAGGGCTTCACATGGCTCGGAACGGGCGCCATCACCGGAGCGGGCCAACTGAACATGGCCTTCGATGCAGCCACAGGCCACACGCTGATTCGTGGCAATGTGAATGCCGATGTGGCGCCGGACTTCGTGATCATGCTGGCGGGCGACTACACGGCATCGCTGACCGCCACCGACTTCCTGCTGGGCTGACCACTGCGAGGCGTGCACTCAACCCTGATCCGCTGAAGCCTTCCCGTCTCAGGGTGGCAGCGCTCGCCTGGCGCGCCCTGTGGCTGGGGGTGATGCTGGCGGGTGCGCCTCTTGCGGTACAGGCGCAGGTCCAGAGCGCGCCCGCGTCGTCAGTGGGCCAGGCAGCGGCGCCACGCGAGCCGATCGCGCCTGCTCGCGCGGGTCTGCCCTTGCGGGCTTCGGCCATTGGCGATCGCATGAATGCCTCGCTACTGTCGCAGGTGCGTACGGGCGATGCAGGATCGGATGCCGCGCTGCAGCGCATGGCGGCACTGATCCTCGAGTCGCTCGATGTGCATCCGGATGTGCAGGCGGTGACGCAGCAAGTGGGCGCATCACAGTCAGCCATCACTGAAGCGCGGTCCGGCTGGCTGCCGCAGGTGTCGGCGTCGGCGGATGCAGGTGAGCGGCGGGCCACCAACAGTACGGTCGCCAATGCCACCGTCACCACGCAAAGCGGCCTGGGCTATGGCGCCTCAGTGCGCCAGCTCCTGTATGACTTCGGCACTACCAGCGCCACGATCGACTCGGCCCGCGCTCGCGAAGAGGCGGCCCAGATCCGGCTGCAGAGCCGTCGATCGGATGTGGCCCTGCGTGGGGCCAGCGCGTGGCTCGAACTCGAGCGGTCTCGGCAGCTGCGCGCCCTGGCGGAAGACAACTTGCGATCGCGCAATGACATCGTGGAGCTGGTGCAGGAGCGCTTCGAAGTGGGGGGCAGCTCGCGTGCCGATGTGATCCGGGCGCAGGCCCGCAGCGCCGATGCGCGGGCAGCGCTGGTGACGGCCGACACCGCGCTGCGCAGCGCTTTGCCGGCCTATCGCGAAGCGTTCGGGCGTGAGCCTCAGGCCACCGAGTTGCCTGCCAATGTGGTCCTGCCCACCCGTGGCAACGCAGACGCCGCACCGCAGACTCTCACCCAGATGGCCGAGCGCTTTGGAGGGGTGCGTGAATCGCTGGCGCTGTTGAACAGCGGTCGGGCCGATGCGCGTGCGGCAGATGGTCGCACTAAGCCGGTCTTCAACGTCGAGTTGAATGGCAATCGGCGCGAACACGGCATTGGTGGTGCGCCCACCACCGACACGGCAGCACTCGTTGTGATGCGCTACAACCTGTTCACCGGATACGCCGAGCGAGCTCGCCGCGAGCAGGCCTGGTATCGAGTCAGTCAAACCGAACAGGAGTTGGCTTCGCTGATCCGACAGGTGGAGCGAAACATCGAACAGGCGCAGGCCCAGGTCGACAACGCCGATGCGATACTGAACAGTCGCCAATCTGCGGTGCAAACCGCGTCCGAATCGCTCATGGCCGTCAAAGAATTGTTCGCATTCAATCGGGGTTCGCTGCTTGATTTGCTGCGGGTTCAGGAAGACCTTTACAACGCAGGACGAGACCTGATCAATGCCTCGATCGACCGGCGCATTGCGCAATATCGATTGCTGCATCTGGTCTCCGATCTGGAGCCGCGTCTGACGCAGGCCGCTGGCGTTTCGCCCAGGCCCTGACATGAGCGCCGCCGCTTCCGTGCCACCGCAAGACCCGACTGCGGGGACCGCATCGTATGCGGGCGCGACCGCGCCCGATGCGCTCGAGCAGAGCCTGCTGTGGGTGCTTAAGCGTCTGGAGCGTCCCATGTCGCCAGCCGCATTGCGGGCCCGCGTGGCTCGCGACCCAGGCGCGTGGACCTTCGAGCAGGCACTCGAAGCACTGGAAAGCCTGGGCCTGCACTGC
>CANHUQ010000230.1 GCA_947463885.1 Burkholderiales bacterium | reverse complement strand
TGCAGGTCATCGCGCTTGGCGCCGGTCACCCGCACCGCATCGCCCTGAATGGCGGCCTGGACCTTGAGCTTGGCGTCTTTGATCAGGCGCACGATTTTCTTGGCTGCATCGCCTGGCACGCCGTGGCGCACCGTGATCGTCTGCTTGATCTTGTCGCCGCTGATTTTTTCGATGCTGCCGTAGTCCAGGAAGCGGACATCGACATTGCGCTTGGCGAACTTGGCCAGCAGCACGTCTTTCACCTGAGTAAGCTTGAAATCATCGTCGGCAAAGGCAGTCATCACCTTGTCCTTGAGTTCGATACGCGCATCGGACCCTTTGAAGTCGAAGCGGTTGGTGATTTCCTTGTTGGCCTGGTCGAGCGCATTGCGGATCTCGACCGCGTCGGCTTCGCACATCACATCGAATGAAGGCATTGCAGTTCCTTTCGGCTCAGGTCAGCCATTTTTCGAAGAAGGTGGCCCGACCCATGGCCGGGTCGAGTTCGTAGGCGACAAAGCCCACATCGCGGTACAGCCCGATGGCGCGCAGGTTGCCCTCCAGCGCCTCGAGCGTCAGTTTGCAGCAGTTGCGCCGACGTGCCTCGAGTTCGGCCTGGGCCAGCAGTGCACGCCCGATGCCGCGTCCGCGGTGAGTGGCCGCCACGGCGATGTCGTGAATATTGAGCAAGGGCCGCGCCTTGAACGTGGACAGCCCTTCAAAGGCATTGAGCAGACCGACCGGGCGCTCGCCCTCAAAGGCCAGCCACCCGACATAGTGCGCGCGCTCGGCCAGCGCTGCGGGCAGGTGTGCTTTCGCCTGCTCAGTCAAGGGCACGCCCCCGCCCTCCGGGCCGCTCGCATATTCATCGAGCAACGCAATCAGCGCCAGGGCATGACGCGCATTGCTCGGATCGAGCCGTTCCATGGAAAGGGCCTGGTGAGCGGGCGCGGCGTTGAGTGCGTTGGGCATGACCGGTATCAGGCCCGTGCGCCGGCCGTTGCGGTGCCTGAGCGGCACGCCGCCATTTTGCCAGCTTCATCAGGCGGACTGTTCAAGGTGCGTGCGACAATCGCCGGATGTCCGGGTCCCCTGCGCCGCCTGCTGCTTCCCGAGTCGAACTCCAACGCAGCCTGCCTCCGATCATCGCCGGTCTGTCGACGTTGGGGCCTTTCGCCATCGACACCTATCTGCCGGCTTTTGGCTCCATTGGGGCCGATCTGTCGGCATCGCCGCTGCAGGTTCAGCAAACACTTACGGCCTACATCGCGCCCTTCGCCATCATGGCCCTGTGGCACGGCGCAGTCTCCGATGCACTGGGTCGCAGACGGGTCGTGATGGCCGGCTTGCTGGCTTTCGCCTTGGCCTCCTTGGGTGCAGCGCTGGCCACCTCCATCGAGATGCTGTGGTTCTGGCGTGCGGTGCAGGGAGCGGTGGCTGGCGTAGGCATGACGGTGGGCCGCGCGGTGGTGCGCGATGTGGCCGACGGGCCGGCGGCGCAGCGCATGCTGTCTCAGACGACCATGATGTTTGCGTTGGCACCCGCGATCGCCCCGGTGATCGGCGGCTGGCTGCATGCGCTGGCAGGTTGGCGTGCGGTCTTCATCTTTCTGTCTGGCGTGGCGGTGCTGCTGGCGCTTTTTTGCTGGCGTTTCCTGCCTGAGACGCTGCCGCCTGAGCGGCGCCAGAGTCTGCGCCCCCGCGCGATGGCGCAGGGCTACGCCATGATGGCTTCCCACGGCCCCTTTCTGCGTCTGGCTGCGGCGCTGGGCTTTAACTTCGTTGGATTTTTCCTGTACGTGCTGGCTGCGCCTGAGTTTTTGGTGCGCACGCTCGGTGTGCCCACCACCGGATTCGCCTGGCTGTTCTTGCCGTGTATCGCCGGCACGATGCTGGGTGCCTTCGCGTCGTCGCGTCTGGCCGGCCGACTACGGCCGATCGCCACAATCCGTATCGGCTACGCGATCATGTTCGCGTCGGTCGGAGTCAATCTGTTGCTGTCCTGGCTGCTCGATCCGCCGCGGGTGCCCTGGATCACCCTGCCGCTGATGGGCTACAACATTGGCATGGCGCTGGCCATGGCGCCGCTGCAGGTCATGCTGCTCGACATGTTCGATCAGCGGCGCGGCATGGCGTCGTCCGGGATGGCGTTTGCGCAGAGTTCAGGAAACGCGGTGGTGGCGGGTGCCGTGGCTCCGCTCTTGTGGCACGCTGCGCCGGCGATGGCGCTGGGGTCGCTCGTTGCGTTGTCCTGCGGGGCGGCGCTGTTCGCCTGGCAGATGCACAGCGCGCGCCGCGTCTCTGGCAGTTCGTGAGCCCCTGGAGATGTCGCGGAAAATGTCATACGACCCCAGTTTTTAATTGTGATCTGACCCCGGTTTCCTGGTGATGGAGAGAGGTGAAGTGATGCAGACAAAGTCTTCGGGAGCCGCGCCGGTCGCGCGCGCAGGCGGTCAAATCCTGGTCGACCAGCTTGTGGTGCATGGCGCCACACGCGCGTTTTGTGTCCCCGGCGAGAGCTTTCTGGCCGTGCTCGACGCGCTCTACGATGTCCGCGACACCCTGCCGCTGGTGGTCTGTCGCCAGGAGGGCGGTGCGGCCAACATGGCCGAGGCCTGGGGCAAGCTCACCGGCGCGCCGGGCATTGCGTTCGCCACGCGGGGCCCGGGCGCCACCAATGCCTCCATCGGCGTGCACACCGCCTTTCAGGACTCCACCCCGATGATTCTGTTCATTGGTCAGGTGGGCACCGACTTTGTGGACCGCGAAGCCTTCCAGGAGATCGACTACCGGCGCATGTTCGGGCAGATGGCCAAGTGGGTAGCCTCGATTGATCGCGCCGACCGCATCCCCGAATACGTACAGCAGGCCTTTCATGTGGCCACCTCCGGGCGACCCGGGCCTGTGGTGCTGGCCTTGCCCGAAGATGTGCTCACACAGATGGCCACGGTCGCTGATGCACGCCCCTATGTGCGAGCGCAAGCGTCACCGTCGGCTGCGCAGATGACCCGTCTGGGCGAGATGCTGGCACAGGCCGACAAGCCGCTGCTGCTGGTCGGCGGCTCGCGCTGGGATGCAACTTCGCGCGCTGCGGTGCAGGGCTTTGCACACCAGTTCGGGTTGCCCGTGGTCTGCGCCTGGCGCCACCAGGACGCCTACGACAACACCGACAGCCATTACATCGGCGAGATGGGCATCGGCACCAACCCGAAGCTGGCAGCGCGGGTGCTTGAATCGGACCTGATCATCGCAGTGGGCGTGCGACTGGGCGAGATGACCACTGCCGGCTACACCCTGCTCGAATCGCCCACGCCGCGCCAGACGCTGGTTCATGTCTTTCCGGGTGCCGAGGAGCTGGGCCGTGTTTTTCATGCGGACTTGCCCATCGTTGCCGGCAATATCGAGTTTGCGGCGGCCCTGGATCAGGTGCCGACCGCCCAGGCCACGACCCTGGCTGCGCGCTGGAAAGGCTGGCGCGAAGCCGCCCGCAGCGACTGGACCGACTGGCGCGTGCCGCGTGCGCAGCCTGGCACGCTCAGTTACCCCGAGTGTGTGCTGCACATGGATGAAGTGCTGCCGCCCGACACCATCGTGACCAACGGCGCCGGCAATTTCGCCACGCCCCTGCATCGCTTCTATCGGCTGAGGCAGCACAAGACCCAACTGGCCCCCACCTCGGGTGCCATGGGCTACGGCGTGCCCGCCGCGGTGGCGGCTGCGCTGCGCCACCCCGATCGGGTGGTCATTGCCGCCGCAGGCGATGGCGACTTCATGATGACCGGACAAGAGTTGGCCACCGCCGTCCAGTACGGTGCCAAGCCCATCGTGCTGGTGATCAACAACGGCATGTACGGCACGATTCGCATGCACCAGGAGCGCGAATATCCGGCGCGGGTCTATGGCACGGCGTTGAAGAACCCCGACTTCGTGGCGCTCGCCAAAGCCTATGGCTGCCATGCCGAGCGGGTCACCGAAACCGCCCAGTTCCCTGCGGCGCTGGCGCGTGCGCGTGCAGCCGGTACGGCGGCCCTGATCGAGCTGGTGATCGATCCGCAGGCCATCACGCCCACGCAGACACTCGAGGAAATCCGGGCCAAGGCCTTGTCCTCCAAGGGCTGATCGACTGGGCTAAGTGGTTCGCACAACCCTCTTTGCACCGCACAGAGGGTTGCGGCAGGGCAGCGCGTACCGGGGTTGAGCGAAGCCGCCCGTGCCGCAACCATGCCGTGCAATGCCCCTGTCGCGCGAACTGACAGACCGAGCAAGCCGTTGCGGTCGCAGCGGCGCTACAGACCTGTATGCGCTCGACATTTCCCATGAGGCCTGCGACTTGCTTGGGAGTTAACCGGGCAACGGTCGGAGGTCTCAGCATGAAACAGCAACGCCGGACACGCGTATTGGGTCAATGGCAGCTTGCGCGGGGCATCGCAGCGCGCATGGCGGCCTGCACGCTGCTCGCTCTTCTGAGTCCCTGGGCTGCGGCTGCGAGCCTGACCTGGGACTGGCGCTTTTCCCTGGTGGGCGCCAACCCGTCACAGCCTGTGTTGAGCGGCACCTTCACGACGGGCAATACCCCTGATGCTGACGGCTTTTTCGAGATCACCGCACTGACCGGCAATCGCCTGGGCGTAGCGATCGTGTCATTGCAGCCCACCGGGACCGCCATTCCCGACAACACGCCGTATCCGGTCGACAACCGGATCCGACCGCTCCATCCCGACGGGCAGATCACCAAGGCTGGCTTCGGCTACGGGCTGGCCAACGGCTGGTTTGAAAACCCGTTCCTGGCGACCTGGGAACTGCCCGACCTGGTGTACTACGCGTTCCTGAGCAAGCCCCCCTTCGGAACGCAGACCCCGCAGACCGAGGAGCCGCCGGTGATCTTCCAGGCAAGCATTCGGGTGCCCGAGCCGCTCAGTGCAGGCCTGCTGCTCAGCGGTTTTCTGGCCCTGGGGTGGGTGCAATCAGTGGGCCGCAGCCCCTCGAATGCGCGCCTGCTCGGGCGTGTGCGGTCCGACTGATCTGCTTGACGGAGGGCCTGCACCCCTCAAGCGTTCTGCGCCCCTGCCATGTGTTCGGTCTGTTCCACCTGTCGGCTTCTTCCATTTATCGTGCCTGCGCCATGGACCAGGCGATGAACCCTGCAGCAGCCGCCATGGCGCACAACGCCGGGGCGCAGCGACGCCCGAAGGCCTGGCCGCCGGCACTGAATGCCAGGATGGTTTTGAGGGCCATGTTGGCGGCCAGCGCGATGACCACCGCCGCAACCGCTTGCGTCTTGCCGAGGTCACCCGAGCCGAACAGCCGCAGGGATGACAGGGCGATGGCGTCCAGATCGGTCAAACCGGCCAGCGCAGCCAGACCATACAGCGCGCTGTGCCCCACGCGTGCAGAAGCCAGACCGGCCCCCATCGAGACCAGCCCATAGACCGCCGCAAAGCCCAGCGCTTCACGCATCTGCATCGGATGCCGTACGGTGGGCAGGGGCCATGCCTCGCTCGATGCATCATGGGCTCGCCTGAGCATCACAAAAAACAGGACGCCCGCAGCAATGCCCGCACCCATGACCGCGGCCACCGGCGCTAGCAGGCGCGGCTCGATCAGTGCAGTCATCCCGACCAGTCGCACCATCAGTGTGAGATTGGCCAGCAGCACCATGCGCGCGGCCACATTCGGATCACCGCCACTGCGCGCATGTCGCGCAAACACTAGGGTGGTGACGGTCGAGGACACCAGCCCACCCGCCACAGCGGCCAGCGGCGCGCCGTAGCGCTGCCCGGCAAAGCGCAGCGCCAGATAACCCGCCAGGCTCACGCCCGCCACCAGTACCACCATCATCCACAGGTTGTGCGGATTGAGCGCGCCAGCCGGCCCGTAGGCCCGATCCGGCAGCAGT
>CANHUQ010000229.1 GCA_947463885.1 Burkholderiales bacterium | reverse complement strand
TTCCTGTTCGATGTCATCGGTTCGCTGGGCGAGGCCGGGCATCGGCGCGTCGCGGTCTCGATCGACGTGCGCACCGGCGACTCGGTCGGGGGTCTGCGCAACGTGATCCAGCGCCTCACGCAAGCCAGCCATCAGGTGAAGGTGCTCTTTCTGAACGCGCGCACCGACATCCTCGTGCAGCGGTTCTCTGAAACCCGCCGCAGGCATCCGCTCACGCTACAGTCCGCCGGCTCTCAGGAAGAGCCGCCGACGCTCATGGAATCGATCGATCGCGAACGCGAGATGATGAGCGTGGTCGAAGACCTGGGGCTGTCGATCGATACCAGCGACCTGCACCCCAATGTGCTGCGCCAGTGGGTGCGCGATGTGGTCGGCATGCAGCGCTCGGGCATCGGTCTGCTGTTCGAGTCATTCGCCTTCAAGCACGGCGTACCGCTGGATGCCGACTTAGTCTTCGATGTGCGCTGTCTGCCTAATCCCTATTACACGCCCGCGCTGCGCGCCCTCAATGGGCTGGATGCGCCGGTTGCGCAGTTCCTGGCCGAAGTGCCGGCGGTCGAGCGCATGATCGAGCACATTGCCCATTTTCTGCAGAGCTGGCTGCCGGACTATGTGCAGGAAAACCGCAGCTATCTCACGGTCGCAGTCGGTTGCACGGGTGGGCAGCACCGCTCGGTGTACGTCGTGGAGCAGTTGTCCAAGCGCTTTCGCGACACCGAACGCGTGCTGGTGCGGCATCGCGGGTTGGCGCACCGCACGCTGGTCGGCTAAGCCAGGCCGCGATCGTGTCCGACCCCACACCGAGCGCAGCAGACGGGCTGCAGGCACTGCCGATCTTTCCGCTGTCCACCGTGCTGTTCCCGGACGGCATCCTGCCCTTGCGCATCTTCGAAGCGCGGTATGTCGACATGGTGCGCGCCTGCATGCGGCACGACACGCCGTTTGGCGTATGCCGGCTCGTCAAGGGTTCCGAGGTTGGCACACCGGCCGAACATGAATCCATCGGCTGTCTGGCGCATATCCGTGACTGGGACATGCAGCCGGGCGGTCTGCTGCACGTGCGCGCACAGGGCGGCCACCGGTTTCACGTCACTGCGCGCCGCGTGGCGCCCGATGGCCTGATTCTGGCCGATGCGCAACTGATTGATGCGGATCCGCTGGTGCCCGTGCCACCTGAGCATGCGGCCTGCGCAGACCTGATTCGACGCATCGTTGACACGCTGCGCCGCGATGGTCCTGAAGCTGATCAAGGACTGATCGCCGAGCCCTGCGTATTTGAATCCGCCGCATGGGTCGCCAATCGGCTGGGCGAATTTCTGCCGATCGCAGCACCCGCCAAACACCAACTGATGGCGCTGGACGATCCGCTTGCCCGGCTGGCCATCGTGCATCGCTGGCTGCTGCAGAACAAGGTCATCTGATCCGCTCAAGCGGCGCATCCGACTGCGCTGTGAACTGACCGAGCAAGGTCTTCACCGGCTGAGGCAAGGGAGCGCGCGGCGCATCGCACAGTGCGAGCCACTCATAGCCTGCAATCGGCGTGCGGGATGTATTGGGGACATCCATGCGCCAGACGTCTGCCAACAGCCGAAAATGGGTGAACACATGGCGAACGGGCGTCAGTCGCGCCGGCACCGGGCCTGCGATCCCGAAGCGATCACGCACCGCATCGGCCACCTGCGCAACCGTCATGGGCGCCAAGGCCGTGGTCTGCGGCACCCGCAACTCGGGCAGGCTCCACAATCCGCCCCACAGGCCCGCAGGCGCTCTGCGCTCGAGCAGCACCGCGCCGTCGGCCACCAGTACCACCCAAGCCGCATCGCGCTGTTCAATCTTTCGAGTCGGTCGCGGCGTAGGCAGCAGCGCCACGCGCTGGGTGCGGTACGCCTCGCACTGCGCAGACAACGGACAGCGTGCGCAGGCCGGGCGCGAGCGTGTGCACACGGTGGCCCCCAGATCCATGAGGCCTTGGGTATAGGCCTCGATCCGGCCTTCGCCGTCGGCGGGCAGATGTGCCCGGGCCATCGACCACAGCCGAGCCTCGACCGTGCGCTCGCCCGGAAAGCCTTCGATGCCGAACCGGCGGCACAAGACGCGCTTGACGTTGCCATCCAGAATGGCTGCACGCACGCCCCAGGCGAAGGCGGCGATGGCGGCCGCCGTGGACGGCCCAATACCGGGCAGAGCCTGCAAGGCTTCGGGTGTTTGCGGAAACGCGCCGCCATGCCGCGACACGACCAGCGCGGCACAGGCATGCAGGTTGCGCGCACGGCTGTAATAGCCCAGCCCGCTCCAGCAGGCCAGCACATCGTCGATCGAGGCGGCCGCAAGCGACTGCACATCAGGAAAGCGGGCCATGAATCGGGCGTAATAGCCGATCACCGCAGCCACTTGAGTCTGCTGCAGCATGATCTCCGAGACCCAGATGCGATACGGATCGCGGGTGCCCTGCCAGGGCAAATCGTGCCGACCATGCAGGTGCTGCCACGTGATCACGGTCTGGGCGAAGCCTGCCTCAACAGACGAGTCGCCCTCAGGCGGTACAGCTTGCGGCCGCCGCGGCGCACGCACCCGGTGCGCCTCAGGCCGTCAGCTGCTGACGGTGCTGGGGTGCAGCGGCCGTCAGCGCGGCCGACAGCTCGGCGCCAAGACGCGCCAGTTCGGTTGCCTGCGCATCGAGCCGGCTCCGCTCGTCTTCCAGCTGATCGATGCGGACCTGCAATGCACCGCCTGCGTCCAGGATGCGCTGGATCGAATCGAGCCGCTGGCGCAACTGACCCTGATGCTCGCGGATCTGCGACTCGATCGGCGTCAGCAGCGCCGCCAGCCAGTGCTGGGCCGAACGGTCTGCCACCTCGTACACCGCCCTCACACGCACGGCCACCGTCTCGAAATACCGGCGCGTGAGCGCCCATTTCTCGGTGGTGACCAGACTCATCGCACCGAAGTGGCGTTGCTGATAGGCGCTGATGCGATCGATTTCGGCCACGTAGCGCTGCAGCGAAAAGGTCGCAGGCGCGCCCAGCGCCAAGCCATGCTCGCGACCGAACTGCTGGTACATCGCGCCCATCAGCGCCTGCATGTCATTGACAAGCCGCTCGAGCTCGATGAAATCCATCCGCGCTGACTGCATGAGTGCATCCATGGCCTCACGCAAGCCCGACGACAGTCGGCTTGCACGCATGCGCCGACGTGCCTCGCGCACATGCGTCTTGAGCTGACTGAGATGGACGCGCTGGCGGATCGCTGCGTCGTGCCGTCGAAATACCACGCGAAGCGCCTTCAGGCGCTGCAGGCTGCGGTCGAAATCAGCCCGCTCATGGCGAATGCGCCGCGCGGTCTGCTCGATCGCCAAGCGGTTGCGCCCGCGCAGCGACTGCAACTCGAAGATCTGTTCGACCACGCCGCGGCGACGGGCATCCAACATAGCCTGCTGGGCACCGAACACGGCGTCGCATTCCAGGCGCACCTGCTCACTCAACAGTGACTGGCGCTGGGGGACGATCTCGTGCCACAGGGCGCGTTCAAACGCCGCCAGCCGGCTGCGCGCAAGCAACTCAGGGTCACGGGTGATACGCGCTACCAGGCCTTTTTGTGCCGACAGCGGAAACACCCGCGTTGTCGGCAGCTTGAGCGTGTGAGCCACGGTGGCCACTTGTGCATCGATCTCGGCATCGATCTGCTCGGGCGTGCGCAGCGGATCCCACAGCCCGTCGATCTTGTTCAGCACAACGAATCGCCCACTGGCGTGCGTCGGGCTGATGCGCTCGCGCCAGACCTCAACGTCGGTGCGACTCACCCCGGCATCGGCCGCCAGAATGAAGACCACGGCATGCGCCGAGGGCAGCAGATTGAGCGTGAGTTCAGGCTCTGCACCCAGGGCATTGAGCCCGGGCGTGTCGACCACTACCAGCCCCATGCGCAGCAGCGGGTGCGGCAGATTCGCTACCGCATGTCGCCAGCGCGACACTTCGACACGATCGTCTGCGTCGCGACCCAAAGGCGTGCCGGGCTGGGCATCGTCGAAGAGTCCCATCAGCACGGCATCGGCCAGCGACACCTTGCGTGTTTCTCGTACACACTCGAAGGCCGACCGCACGCTCGCGACATCATCGGGATCAAACGGCACGGTGATCCATTCCTGATGCTGGGCGCGCAGCACCGACAGAGGCGTGTCGCGCAGTCGGGTCTCGATCGGCAGCAGTCGGATCCCCGGCGGTTGATCGGGGTCGTACATCAGCTCGGTGGGGCACATGGTGGTGCGACCAGCCGCTGACGGCAGCACCCGCTGGCCATAGTCAGCCAGGAACAGGGCATTGATGAGCTCGGATTTGCCGCGCGAAAACTCGGCCACGAACGCGACGGTCATGCGGTCGTCAACCAGTCGTTGACGCAGCGCAGTCAGTCGCTCACGCTGCGCCGGGTCGAACGTCGATTCGGTCTCGGACCAATGGGCGTGGCGGCGCAGCACCTCGTCGATGCGCGCGCGCCAGGCACCGTACGCTTGGATCCGCTCGTTCAAGCCGTTTATTCAGACAGACTGTGGGTCGAAAAGCCTAGCACAGCGCGAGCGCGCCGTCGGCCACCCGCTCACCGAGCGGCCGGGGCCGAGCAGGACACGCGCATGTCAGGTCTGGCAGTGCGCACACCAATAAGTGGCGCGTTGCTGCTGACGCAGCAGACGGATCGGGTGGGCACATACCCGGCACGGAGCTCCGGCACGGTCGTACACGAAGCAGTCCAGCTGAAAGTAGCCGGTTTGCCCCTCACTGGACACAAAGTCACGCAAGGTGCTGCCACCCGCAGCGATCGCCTCGGACAGGGTGGCCCGGATGGCGTCGGCAAGGCGATCGTAACGGGCGCGGCTGATCCGCCCCGCCGCGGTGGTGGGTCGAATCCCGGCGCGAAACAGACTTTCAGACGCATAGATGTTGCCCACGCCCACCACCACACTGCCGGACAGCAACAAAGACTTGATGGCCAGCTTGCGGCCACGCGTGGTCTCAAACAGTAGCCGTCCACTAAATGCGCTCGAAAACGGCTCGACGCCCAGCGAGGCCAGCAGCGGATGGGCCTCGGGTGTGCCCGCCGACGCCGGGTGCCAGAGCAGAGCGCCGAACCGGCGCGGGTCGTTGAGCCTCAGCAGCCCGCGATCGAACACCAGATCGAAGTGATCATGCGCGCGCAAGGGGGCATCCACCGCTTTCCAGGCGAACGTGCCGGACATGCCCAGGTGGACAATCAGCCAGCCATGCTCGAAAGCCAGCAGCAGGTACTTGCCGCGGCGCTCGACCCGCAAAAGCACGCGGTGGCCAAGCACGTCAGGTAAATCGGCCGGGATCGGCCAGCGCAGCGCCGGCACCCGAACCGTGACGCCCTGCACCCGTCTGCCCGCTGCGCTGCCGGACAGACCGGCGCGCACCACTTCGACCTCAGGTAATTCAGGCATGAATGCAATGCACGCAGGGCATAGGTCGCAAGCTCAATTGCCGCGCAGTGTAATCCAGCCTAAGATCGCCGGATGAACTCCTCCAGCAGGCTTGCCGCAGCCGTCATTGCTGTGGCCTTGACCGGCTGCGCGACCCAGCCGGTCGTCGCGCCCTCGCCTTCCGCCAAACCTTCCGCCCTGCCCGCCGCCCAATCCGAGGCGCCGGTTGCAGGCGTCCCCGCCACCTCAGCCGAGGCCGCGCCACCGGCGCCCGCACCGGCTGGCGAGCCGGTCAAGTCCCCTTCGGCCACCGCCCCTGCGGCCACAGACGATGGCCCGCTGCCGCAGGTCGAGCTCTCGCCACAAATCCTCTTTCAGCTGCTCGCGGCTGATCTGGCCATGCAGCGCGGCGAAGCGGGCGCGGCCTGGTCGACCTACCACGCCGTGGCGCGCCAGACCCGCGACCCGCGTCTGGCAGCGCGTGCCACCGAAATCGCGCTCAGCAACCGCGCGCTGTCCGAGGCCACA
>CANHUQ010000228.1 GCA_947463885.1 Burkholderiales bacterium | reverse complement strand
GATGTATCCGATGTATCCGATAAACCCAAGGTCCTTGAGGTCACGGATGTGCCCGAGACCTCTGACTGCGCACGGGCCTGCGCACGCAGGACGCTCATGCCCGTGCGCACCTGTACACCTTCGCGTGATAGACATTCGGCCACCAGCACACCCACCTCGTCGTCTTCACGTGACAAGAGTTGCGGGCCGCGCTCAAGCAGCGTCACCTGGGACCCCAGGCGGGCAAAGGCCAGCGCCATCTCGCAGCCGATAGGGCCGCCTCCCACCACGACCAAGCTCCGGGGCAATGTACGCAATGACCAGACGGTGTCGGATGTCAGCGTCTCATGCGACAACAGGCCTGGAACCTGCGGGACAACGGGTCTAGCACCCGTGGCGATCACGATGGCGCGACTCGTGAGGCGATGCGTGCCCTGCGTCGAACTGACCTCGACCTCCCAGGGGCTGAGCAGGCGTGCTTTCCCCTCGATGACGTCAACGCCCAACGAGCGATAGCGCTCGGGCGAATCATGGGGGGCAATCCGCTGAACAGCCGCATGGACATGCGACATCACCAGAGGGAAATCCACCGCACGCGGCGAATCGATGACGCCCTGTGCGGCCAGGCGCCTGGCCTGCGCAACCTGACTCGCCGCATGCAAAAGCGCCTTGGAGGGTACACAGCCGGTGTTCAGGCAATCGCCCCCCATCTTGTGGCGCTCGATCAGGGACACACTGGCACGCGTGGCTGCAGCAATGTAGGCAGTGACCAGCCCTCCACTACCAGCGCCAATGACGACGAGATTGCGCTCGAATTGCCGTGGCCGAGGCCAGCCTCGATACAGACGGCGGCGCTGCAGCGCATCGGTCAAGAGGCGCCCGGCCAGCGGCAGCATGCCGAGAAGCGCCAGCGCGCCCAGCAGACCCGGCGACGCCACATCGCGGATCTGCTCGATAGTGGCCAACTGCGTGCCCGCATTCACGTAGACCAGCGTCGCTGGGAGCATGGCAATCTGGCTCACTCCATAGAACGTGGCAGTGCGCAGTGGCGTCAGGCCCATCGCCAGATTGACCAGAAAAAACGGGAAGATCGGGACCAGACGCAGACCAAAAAGATAGGCCGGTCCGTCGCGCGAGATGCCGGCATCGATAGCTGCCATGGCGCCTCCAAAGCGTCTTCTCAACGGCTCGCGCAGCAGATAACGCGCGGACAGAAAGGCCAGGGTGGCGCCGATGGCCGAGGCGAATGAAACGATGAGGGTGCCCTGGAGTACACCGAACAAGGCACCGCCCAATAGCGTCAGCGCGGTGGCCATTCCAGGAACAGACAGGGCCGTGGCCGCGACATAGAGCGCAAAAAATCCGACCGCTGCGCTCAGCGGGTGCGCATTCGCCCAGGTCGACCATTGCACCTGCAGATCCCTCAGCGCCTGGACCGACGTCAGGCGCCCCGGCTCAAGTGCCCACCAGACCGCGGCCGCCAGTCCCACAAGCACCATCCACAGTGCAAGACGCCGCAGGTTCATCGCATCAAGGCATCAGGCGCAGCGCTGAAAGCCGCCGCGTGGCGCAGCGTCCAGCGCATAGTCGGGGCCATCGACGATGCGCCGGCGATAGGACTGGGCCGCTGCCGAACCGGCGGGCCAGGTTCGATCGAACCGGGCCATGAACTGAGTCCAATCAAAATCTACCGCCACAGCCGCCACGTCGCAGTCGGCCAACTGCGCGCGATACAGCACACGCGCACCAGGCGGAGGTGGGATGCCATGACGGGCGATGCGGGTCACCACACCCTCTCGAGCGCCGGCAAAGTTGGCCATGCCAGCCGCACCGTTGTTGATCAGGCCAACGGGGTGTTGGCCGGGCGGGCGATCAAACGTACAGGCCACCGGAAGGCAGGTGTGGCTCGAGGCGATCAGATCGATCTGAGCGGCGTCGAAAAACGCCGTCAGCCCGCTGCGCGCGCTATCTGCCAGCGCATCATGCGACAAGCGCCAACCTGCCAGGGACTGATCATCACCATGCACGATCCCTATGCGCAGACTGCCCACCTTGGCGCGCAGCAGCATGGGCAGGGCTGCCAGCGTTTCAGTCTGCCCCGCTGCCAGACAGGTGCTGCGTAACTGCTGCAAGATGAGATTGGAGCGGTCAACGTCCTCCTGCGGAACCGACGCAGGGTAGCCACAGCCGCAGCCTGCATCGGGCTGCCCCGGCTGCACCGCGCGGGCGAGTTCAGTCTCGACATTGCCGCGCAGGCGTTGCCAGTCTCGGGTGCCCTGCTCGATGGCAAGGAAATCTTGGACATCAGCATCGAACCAATGGAAGTCGCCATTGGCTACGACCTGCGCGGCACCCGCTGACTCAGCCGCCACCATCGCGTTGATGCGATGCATGGCTTCGACGTTGCCATACAGACCTCCGACAATCCACAAGACCTGCGCCGGCGCGACCGCAGGCGCAGTGGCCAGAGCTTCGCCGTTGTAACGGTAGTCGAGCGGGCAATTGCGCCCAGGCCCTTCAATATGCGCGGCCTCGCGCGGCTGCGTACTCAGAGAGTCGAATGCGCTCATGCCGCGAGCGCGCCGCCACAGGAGCTGCCCTGACCGGCCGTGCATCCGTAGCAATGGTCGCGCACTGTAATGGGAGCATCCTGCAGCGGGATGCTCGACAGGTCGCTGACATGCAAACGGCTGCGCCCCGGTGCGCGCAGCGGCAATCCCAGCATCTGGTTGAAATCGCAATCGAAGACCATGCCCTGCCAATCAATGCTGACCATGTCTTTGCACATCACCGCATCGAGGTTCTCTGGGCGATGCGCTTGTCGCAACAGCTGCATGTAGCCATCGAAGCCGCCCTTGGAAACCAGCATGGAACCGAACCGCTGAATCGGCATGTTGGTGATCGTCAGCAGGTGGTCGAATTGGATGCCGAAGCGCTCGCCCAGCATCTTGCGGTAATCGGCCTCGAGCTCGGCCTGGGGAGGCGGCAAGAACGCGCCCAGCGGGTTGTAGACCAGATTGAGCACTCGGGCCTGGCCCTGCCCGTAGCCCAGGGCGTTCAGACGCTGCAGCGCCTCAACACTGCGCTGATACACGCCCTGCCCCCGCTGGCCGTCCACGTTCTCTTCCAGGTAGCACGGCAAGGACGCGGTGATTTCCACCTGTTCGGCGGCCAGAAACTCTGCCAGGTCCTCTTGGCCTGGCTCACTGAGGACGGTCAGGTTGCAGCGATCAATGACACGTGTACCTGCGGCGCGCGCTGCGCTCACCAGACGACGAAAATGAGGATTGAGTTCAGGGGCGCCGCCAGTCAGATCCAACGTGGTCGCCTTGAGCGCACCGAGCGCGGCCATCACTGCGTCGATGGTGGGTCCGTCCATCGACTCGGTACGGTGCGGGCCGGCGTTGACGTGGCAATGCTGGCAGGTCTGATTACACACATAGCCCAGGTTGACCTGCAGGGTCGACACCCCGCGTCTGCGGATCGGTGGGAAGTCGGTCTTGGCCAGTCGCGGCAGGACATCGTGCACGGGCGCTCTCCTCAAGTGCGAATTCATAACGTTGCATCGGGCATGCGCCGATGCACCAGATCGACGAGCTTACCGTGCGGCGGGAGGTCCGCCGTTCATGGCCTCGATGAACGCTCGGTCGATGCGGGTCTTCCAATGCGATAAGCCGGCACCTGCCGCACCTAAGCGCCCCCAGGTGGCCATGGCGGATCCATCACAACGATCGAGTAAAGCGAGTGCTCGGCGCTGTGGCCGATACGGGGCGCCAGCATGTGGCGGTGCAATGCCGTCCAACGCGTCCAGGCCTGCCGTCAGGGCGTCGACGAGTGCCGGTGCCTGCCTGAGTGCATGAACGCCCGACTTGGGCACGCGCAGGTGCCCGAAATCGGCGCAGTCGCCCGAGGCATACACCCGCGGTGTGCTGACAGCGCGCAGGCCTGCAGTCACGGCAATCCCGCCGCGCGGCCCCACGCTCAGTCCGTCACGCCGTGCTGCGGCATCAAGCCAGCGCGGTGCCTGTGCGCCGGTCGCGACGATGACCAGATCCGCTGAGAGCCGCAGCCACCGGGCCTGTGCAGCGCCCTCAACATCCGATACGGCGCCAGCATCCTGAGTGTCGGACTTTCCGCCATCGTCGTCGGGATTGAACGCCTGCGTGGCCTGTCTGCCCGGCGACGTGCCCCTCTCGCACAGCACCTCCTGGCCTTGCACGCCGACGAACCGCCAGCCGCATTGCAGTGCGATCCCTCTGGCTCGCAGTGATCTTGCGGCCAGCCAGCCGTTGTAGCGTCCCTGATCGACCAGCAGACGCGGCGCGGCACTGATCACACAGACTGAGCCGCCCTGCATGGGGCCTGTGGCTGCACAGCGTGCCCTGAGCGCACAGGCGACTTCGAAGGCTGCAGCGCCGCCACCGACCACGATGCATCGCGGGCGAAGCGGCGCACGCGCGAGCCACTCTTGCCATCGCTGCACGAAATGTCCGAAGGGCTTGACCGGCAGTACGGTAAGCGCTGCGTTGCGAATCACCCCGGGATCGACCGCAGTCCCGACATTGAGCGACAGGAGGTCCCAGCCATAACGCGTACCCTGCGCGCCCACCGCCTGGCGGGCCTGGAAATCGATATCGACCAGCGTGTCGGTGACCCACTCGACACCCGCCCGCTGCGCAAGCTCGCGCAGATCAATCGCGCAGTCGTGCAGCGCGTAACGACCGGCCAGCCATCCCGGCATCATGCCGGAGTACAGCAGCTGCGAGCTCTCGGAGAGCAAGACCAGTCGGGCCCGACCGCGCACGCGTTGTGCCAGCGCGCCCAGCGCAGCGAGATGGGTATGGCCGCCGCCTGCGAACAGGATCTGCGGCTTCAAGTCGGCAGCCATAGGCACCGATGATAGGCGAAGCGTCTGCCGCGCAGGACATCCCAGCACCGTCCGGCGGGCAGCACCGACAGTTCAACCGAACAGTCCAGCATCCGCGATGACGGCCAAGCATGATCGGCCGATCTTAGGCTTTGCTGCCACAGGAGCGGGAATGCTGTCTGTTCGGGAACTGGAATCGCTTTCTGAAACCGATATCGGTCGCACGCTGATTGCGCGTGATGACCTCATTGGCACGGTGCGCCTTGAGTCACACCCAGTGCCGCGGATTGTGGTGGATTTCAGCGTATCGGCTGACACGGCGGGCGCACCGAGGCGCATCGGGACCTGGCCTGATCAGAGTCTGGCAGCCATCTGCTCACGCGCTGTGAAGCTCGGCGGCGCCGGTGCTGTGGTGCCCGGCCAGGCGAGGCGGCCGGCGATTGCAGCACTGCGCAGCGCTCAAACCGGTTCACACACTTCGGTCCCGGTCTCGGCCACCATGGCACTGCCTGCCGATGCCAATCTGACCGTCACTGAACTGTTCGAACACTGGCAGCGCGTCAAACTCAGCTCGCGCAAGGACGCTGGCGAATCAGTGCAGCGCAGTATGAACAAGGATGTGCTGCCGCATATCGGCACGATGCATCTGGTGGCCGTGCACAGTCAGCACATCCTGGACACGCTCAAGCGGATCGTTGACCGCGGCTCGGCTCGTCAGGCCGGGTGCGTCCTCTCCGACCTCAGACAGATGTTCCGCTGGGCGCTGGATGAAGGCTGGATCGATGATGATCCGACCTCGCCATTGCGCAAGGTTGAATTGTGCGGCGTGCAGCAGCCGCGCTCTCGCACACTCAGTCATGATGAAGTCAAAGAGTTGTCCGAACGCATGGGCGCTGCAGGGCTAGCCAAGCACATCCGCAAAGCCACCTGGTTGATGCTGGCCACGGGGGCGCGGATTGGTGAGTTGGCCAACGCGCGCTGGCGTGACATCGATGTGCAAGCCGGCACCTGGACGATTCCCGCTGAGTTCAGTCACAGTGGACATGCGCATCTGGTACCGCTCTCGACCTTTGCCCTGCGCCATCTGCAATCCGATACCGGTCTTCGAAGTGGCTCGGATTGGGTGTTCCCGGG
>CANHUQ010000227.1 GCA_947463885.1 Burkholderiales bacterium | reverse complement strand
GGCTGCTCGATGTGCGTGGGCATGAATGGCGATACCGGTTTGCCCGGGCAGCGCATTGCCTCGACCTCCAACCGCAATTTCGTGGGTCGGCAGGGGCGTGGTGTGCGCACCCATCTGGTCAGCCCCGCGATGGCGGCGGCCGCAGCGGTCACGGGCCGTTTCACTGATGTACGCCGTTTAACGTCCGGGGGCTAAGTCGCATGGATGCTTTCACGACCCTGACCGCGGTGGCGGTGCCGCTGGATCAGGCCAATGTGGATACCGACCAGATCATCCCGGCGCGTTATCTGGGGCTGCCGCGCGAGCAGCAGGTGCCGGCCATGTTCCATGACCTGCGCTTCGATACCGAGGGCGCTCCACGGCCCGATTTCGTGCTCAATCAGCCGGCTTTTGCCGCCGCACAGATCATCGTGTCCGATCGCAATTTCGGCTGTGGCTCGTCGCGCGAGAA
Source organism: Burkholderiales bacterium (assembly GCA_947463885.1). Taxonomy (GTDB): domain Bacteria; phylum Pseudomonadota; class Gammaproteobacteria; order Burkholderiales; family Burkholderiaceae_E; genus UBA4615. The sequence goes on along the minus strand of CANHUQ010000227.1, from coordinate 5,532 downwards.
CGCCGTGAGCGTGATGGTCGACAACGGATTTCGGGCGTTCATTGCGCCCAGCTTTGGCGACATTTTTTTCAACAACTGCTTCCAGAACGGTGTGCTGCCGATTCGCTTGTCCGCAGAACGGGTGGCGGTGCTGCGTCGCCTGCTGCGCGAGGCGCCAGGTGCGACGATCAGCGTCGATCTGGCCAGCCAGCGGGTCACCGGTCCGGACGGGCAGTCTGATGTGTTCGAGATCGATTCCTTTCGCAAGGACTGTCTGCTGAGGGGCGTAGATGAGGTCAGCCTCACCATGACCTACGAGCAGGACATTGCGCGATTCGAAGCGCGCCAGAAAGTGGAGCGGGACTGGCTGTAGTGCGTCGTGTTGACATGCCTATTGCACTTGATATCGCACCAGATGTCGCACTTCATTCCAACAAGACCAATCGGGCAGCCAGGCTGCCGTTTGTGAGGAGAGCATCACCGTGACCGTCGCCAAGCCCCATGCGTGGCAGGAAGATATTTTTTCCATCCTGAAAAAAGGGCAGGTGCGCCAGGTGGCGTATGTGCCCGATGCCGGTCACGCGCACGTGATCCGCAAAGTGCACGCCGACCCCAAGATGCGTGCGGTGGTGTTGACCACTGAAGAAGAGGGCGTGGCCACGTGCTGTGGCGCCTGGCTGGGCGGTGAGCGTTCTGCGCTGCTGATGCAAAGCAGCGGCGTGGGCAATTGCATCAATATGCTCTCGCTGATTCAGAACTGCCGCTTTCCGTTTCTCACGCTGATCACCATGCGCGGCGAGTTTGCCGAATTCAATCCCTGGCAGGTGCCCATGGCGCGTGCCACGCAGACCGTGCTGGAAGCGATGGGCTTGAACGTGATGCGGGTTGATCGGGCTGAAGAGGTGGCCGACACCGTGCAGGCAGCGCTCGATTCAGCCTTTGAGAGTGGTGAGCCGATGGCCGTGCTGTTGTCGCAGCGACTGATCGGCCGCAAGAAATGGGTGGCATCCAAATGAGCGCCAAAAAAGTGTCCAAGGCAGACAAGTCAGCCAGCAGCGGGAAAAAGGGAGCGGCACAGGCGGGCGGCTCGAAGCTGGATCGTCGTGCGGTGGTGGCCAGCCTGATCGGCGCCTGTCCCGATGCGCTGGTCATTACCGGCCTGGGGTCTTCAGCCTATGACGTGTTTGCAGCCGGCGATCGGCCTGAAAATTTCTACCTGTGGGGTGCGATGGGTGGCGCAGCCGCCATCGGACTGGGCCTGGCGCTGGCGCAGCCCCAGCGCAGCGTGCTGGTCATCACCGGGGACGGTGAGCAGCTGATGGGGATGGGTGCACTCGCCACGATCGCCGCGCAGCAACCGCCTAACCTGAGCGTGGTGGTGCTGGACAACGGCCATTTCGCCGAAACCGGCATGCAACCCAGTCACACCAGCCTGGGCACGCAGATCACGGACGTGGCGCGTGCCTGTGGCATCGCGGATGCGCGTCAGGTGCGGGCGCGCAAGGAGCTCGAGACGCTGGCCGACGCGATCAACGCCCGCCAGGGATGCCTGTTCGCTCAGGTGCTGATCGCAGCAGACGATGTGCCCAGGGTGCTGCCGCCTCGCGACGGCGTGCACCTGAAGAACCGGTTTCGTGCCGCGTTGGGTTTCGAGACGTTCTGAGCGACGGCCGCTTCGGATCAGGCGGGCGCGGTCTGCGGGCCGCGCACCAGCCGCCCCGGCAGGGCCGAGGTGGCCTGGCCGTTGCGATAGGTGATCTGGCCTGACAGCACCGTGGCGACGTAGCCCGATGCCGATTGCAACAAGCGCTTGCCCTGGGCCGGCAGGTCGTGGGCCATGTAGGGCCGCTCGACCTGCAGCTTGGCGAAGTCGATGACATTCACATCGGCCTTCATGCCGGGGGCCAGCACACCGCGGTCCATCAGGCCCACCGCGCGTGCGTTCACCGAGGTGTGCTTGCGTACCAGCTGCTCGACAGGCAGACGGCCATGGGCGCGGTCGCGGCCCCAGTGCGTGAGCAGGTAGGTGCTGAAACTGGCGTCGGAAATGATGCTCACGTGCGCGCCGCCATCGCCCAGGCCCATCAGGGTGTTGGGGTTGTCGAGCATGGTGCGGCACACATCGAGGTTGCCATCGGCGTAGTTGGCAAAGGGCGCCAGGATGAAGCTGCGGCCGTCTTCCTTGAGCAGGTAGTCGTAGGCAAATTCCGCCGGGGTGCAGCCTGCGCGCTGGGCATGCGCCGTGATGGACTCGGACAGCGGTGGCTCGTAGTCGGGCCGCTCGCCCAGCGGGAACATGCGGTCATAGGCCGCCAGGCGCTTGTGAAAGACATCACCGTGGGCCAGCGAACGAGACTCCTCGAGCAGCTTCGCGCGAAAGGCGGGATCGCGCATGATGGCCACCCGCTCGGCAAGCGGGCGCTGGGCGATTGCCTTATAGGCCGGGCACACGCTGAACGGGTTGCGGCTGCCCTGCAGACCCAGCAACACGCCGATGGGGCGCGGTGCCACTTGTGCACGAATGGGCAGGCCATCGCGGGCGGCTGCATCCGTCAGGTCGAGCAGCTCACGCCACACATGCGGCGTGGTGTTGCGCTGGGCGAGCGAAAAAGACAGCGGCCGACCCGAGCGCTCCACCACTCTGCGCACCATCGCGAATTCGGTTTGCGGATCGGGGGTGTCCCAGTCGGAGATGTACTCCAGCACGCCTTTGGCTGCGTCGCTCAGCCCCATGGCGATGCCGGTGAGCTCGGCTTCGCCGGCACGCAATGAGGGGGTGGGGTCGCCCTTGAGGGTGCGGTGATTGATGCTGCGCGACGTGGAAAAACCGATCGCGCCGGCTTGTGCGGCGTCGCGTGCCAACGTGCGCATCTGCGCAATGTCGGCCTCGGTGGCCGGCTCCAGGCGTGTGGCCCGCTCGCCCATGACGTAGACACGCAGGGCGCCATGCGGCAGCTGTGCGCACAGGTCGACGTCTCGCGGGCGCTGCTCCAGCGCATTGAGGTAATCGCTGAAACTCTCCCAGCTCCAGTCCAGGCCTTCATGCAGCACGGCGCCCGGAATGTCTTCCACCCCTTCCATCAGCTCGATCAGCTTGTCGCGGTCGGCGGTGCGCACCGGTGCGAAACCCACCCCGCAATTGCCCATCACGGCGGTCGTGACCCCGTGCCAGGTGGAGGGATGCATGCGGCTGTCCCAGGCGGCCTGGGCGTCGTAATGCGTGTGGACATCGACAAAGCCGGGTGTGACCAACAGGCCGCGCGCGTCGATCTCCTCTTTGCCGGCGCCTAGTGCTGTACCCACGGCGGCAATGCGCCCGCCCAGGATCGCTACGTCGGCTTCGCGCATGGGCGCACCGGTGCCGTCGATCAGTTGGCCACCGCGAATGACCAGGTCGTAGGGGGTGCTCATGTCGATGTCTCCTCAGGGTAATCCAAGGACCATAGCCCCGGTACGCAGGGGCGTCAATGCGCCGGACCGGAAGCTGCGCGGGGCCGCCGATAGATCGCTGCCGGACCTTTCAGAGATCTGTGTGGACGCGACCGCGCCCCAGGGTGGCGGCGATTTGAAATCGCCCGGGCCTTGAGCGCTCGGGCAGCTGGGCGACAATGGCGTGTTGTCCCGTGGCGTTGCGGGATGTTTTTTCTGAGAGTCGACCGATGACCGAACCGAACGTTCTGATCGAAAAATCGCCTGAAGGCTATGCCGTGCTGACTCTGAACCGTCCGGGCGCCATGAACGCGCTGTCGCGCGCCTTGCGTCAGGAGCTGGCGGACGCGGTGGATGCGCTGGAAGCCGACCCCGAGGTGCGGGTGCTGATCCTCACGGGTGCAGGCCGTGCGTTTACCGCCGGGCTGGACCTGAAGGAGCTGGGGGTGAAGGGATTGCGTGACGATGCCGCAGCGGTGTCGTCGATGCAGGAGGCCGTGCAGGTGGGCGATCCGGTGCGCTCGATCGGGCGCTTTAGTGGGCCGGTGATCGGTGCCATCAATGGCGTGGCCATCACCGGCGGGTTTGAGCTGGCCCTGGCCTGCGATGTGCTGCTGGCCTCATCTGAAGCCCGATTCGCGGATACGCATGCGCGGGTGGGCGTGATGCCGGGTTGGGGCTTGTCGCAAAAGCTGAGCCGCATCGTGGGCATTTCGCGGGCCAAGGAGCTGTCGCTCACCGGCAATTTTCTGGGGGCCGAGCAGGCACTGGCTTGGGGGCTTGTGAATCGGGTGGTGCCGCCGTCGCAACTGCTGCCCCAGGCGCAGGCCCTCGCACGTGACATGCTCACGGCGCTGCCGCATATGCTGGTGGCCTACAAGAAGGTGATCGATGACGGCTATGCCGCGTCGTTTGCGCAGGGCATGGCCATTGAGCGCGAGCGTGCCGATGCCAACAACGGTTCAGTGAGTCCGCAGGACATCGAGGCTCGCCGCGAGGCGGTGCGTGCGCGGGCGCATACGCAGACCTGAACCAGGGCGCAGGGAAGGCAGAGCGGTGATCGGGATCCGCGTGCTGGCGCACGCAGTGGGTCCGGATCAACGGACGCAATTGATGTAAGCAAGGCTACCGATGCAACCGATGCAACCGATGCGGGAACGATGCATGAGAGGTCCACGATGAGAACACTGGAATTCGGCTGGTTTCTGCCCACGGCGGGCGACACGATCACCTACGGCACCAAAGAGGGCGCCATCCTCCCGTCGATGGAACTCTTCGATCGCGTGGCGAAGGCGGCTGAGGCCTCCGGCTTTGAGTACATGCTGGTGCCGGTGGCGTCGTCCTGCTGGGACGCCTACATCGTGTCGTCGATGGTCCTGGCGCGCACCGAGCGGATGCGCATGCTGGTGGCGGCGCGCCCCGGTTACGCCAGTCCGATCCTCATGGCGCGCATGATTGCGGCGATCGAGCAGCTGTCGGCAGGGCGCGTGTCGGTCAATCTGATTGCAGGACAAAGCGACGAGGAGTCGCGTCAGGATGGCATCAAGCTGGCCAAGGAAGATCGCTATGCGCTGATGGACGAAGACGTGAGCCTCATGAAGCAGCTGTGGACCTCACGCACACCAGTCGATTTCGAGGGCCGCTTTCATGCGCTGCATGGGGCGCGCGTTGCGCCCCGTCCGTCGCAGGCCCTGCGCTTTTATTTGGGGGGCGGCTCACCCGAAGCCTGGGAAGTGTCGGCCCGTCATGCGGACGTGCATTTGTTCTGGGGCGATACGGTGGAGGCCATTCGCGTCAACATGGCGCGCATTCGCGAGCTGGCTGCCCGACATGGCCGCGAACATGAGATCGGATTTGGCATGCGGCTGCAGATCATCTGCCGCCCCACCGAAGACGAAGCCTGGGATGCGGCCCATGCGCTGGTGGCTAATGTCACTGAAGCACAGACCGCGTTTGTGAAGAGCCACTACGGCAGTTCGGCGGCTAACCGCCGAGTGCAGGAACTGGCCGATACACACGGCGAGATGATCGCGCCGCATTTGTGGACCGGCATCACGCGCATTCGCCCCGGTGCCGGCATTGTGGTGGTCGGCAACCCGGAGCAGTGCGCGCAGACGCTGCAGC
>CANHUQ010000226.1 GCA_947463885.1 Burkholderiales bacterium | reverse complement strand
CTGCGCACGATGTCCTTGTGAAACTCATCCAGACTGACTGCACCGTCGCGATTCAGATCGGCATCAGAAAAGACTTCACGCGACAGGGTCGGGATGCCCTGCGCCTGGGCCGCGGTGCAACCCAGCGCACAGACCAGACCCATCGCTGCGGTGATTCGGCGCAACATCTTCATGCATGACTCCTCTTTGTTCCTCACGGCAAACCGCTGGAGTGATCGCACCCGCATCACCAGAACCACCGTTGACCCTGAACACCGGGATTGCAGGGATAGGCGGCTACGGCCGTACCACGGCGCGCCTGACCATTGAGCGCATCCAGGCACATCCCGCTTTGCATGTTGCGCACCTGCGCGCCATAAAAGGACCAGCGCTGAATCGGGCTGCCATTGCAGGGCGCAGCAACAAGTCGGTCGCTGGGTTGCATGGAACCGGCCTGTTGCACACACAGCCCCTGCACGACCATCTCACCTGCGGGCGTGCGGAAAAAGACCTGATTGGGTCGACCGTGGCAATCCCAGATGTTGATCGGCGTACCGGGACGCGCGGAATCTTTCGCGTCCATGCAGGCGCCACTGGCGTGGCGCATCAGCGACTGCCGGCTACCCGGCGGTGGCGCCCAGCCGCCCTGCGGATAGCCACCAGGATAGGCACCCGGGGGCGGCGGCGGTGGTGGATATCCCTGGGGTGGATACGTTGGCGGCGGATAGTAGCCGCTGTTGTTGTTGTGATGCTTGTTGCCCTGACTGGCCAGGATGGCCACGCCGGCAATCGCCGCCATCGCAGCCAGACCGGCTGCCGCATTGGACGCATCAGATGGAGCGCTGGCGGTCGCAGGCACTGCATCATCACGCACATGCACCTTGAAAACGCCCGAGCACCCGCCATTGACCCAGAGCTGACGCGCGCTCAGGTCGTAGCCCCAGGTGCGACCGAAGCGGCAATTGCCTGCCCGCTGTGATTCCAGTTCGACTTCCTGCGTGCCCGGCGGAAGCGGGACGCTGACTTCGTTACCGGTTGAGGTGACTTCCACCGAATGCATGGCTGCCTGGGCAACGCCTTGAAACAGCATGAGGGGCAAGGCGCACAGAGCAGTGAAGCGAATCGCGCGAGGGGTCATGTTCAATCGTTTTCCGAAGTAACACCGGTGCGGGCGATCATCAGCCGCCCGACCGGAAGTAGCATGCGAACGTCTGGCAGGCGCGCTCAGCGCCCGGTGAATACCGGCTCACGTTTCTCAACGAACGCCTTGGCCGCACCCTTGTGGTCTTCGGTTTCGAACGAGCGAATCATGTGGATCGCTTCGCTGTCCAGCACATCAGACAGCGTGCCGCGCAGTCCGGTGTTCAGATTGCGCTTCATGTACCCCACGGCGATGGTGGGCAGTGCCAGCAGTTCCTTGACATAGGCCGCAGCAGCCTGGGGCAACTGCTCACGCGGCGCCACGCGATTGACCATGCCGATCCGCTGAGCTTCATCGCCACGCAGCACCTTGGCCGTGAAATACAACTCGCGCGCCATGGCCGAGCCCACCAGATGATTCAGGAAGTAGCTGCCGCCAAAGTCGCCGGACAAGCCAACCTTCGAGAAAGCCGTGGTCATCTTGGCGTCGTCTGCTGCAATCCGCATGTCGCAGGCCAGCGCAAGCGACAGGCCCGCGCCCGCAGCGGGCCCTGGAATCACGGCCAACGTGGGCTTGGGCATTTCGTGCAACCAGCGCACGACATCCATGCGCATGCGCAAGTCGGTCACCTTGGTATCGAAGGTGATGGTCTGGGGCGCACCGGCAGCGGCCTGCGCAAAACCCTTGACGTCCCCACCGGAGCAAAACGCCCCGCCTGCGCCGGTCAGCACAACGACCCGAACCGACGGGTCGGCCGCCAGCCGCGGCAGGGCATCGCTCAACCCCACCATCATGGCGCGGGTGAGCGCATTGCGCGCTTCGGGACGGTTCATGGTGAGGGTGGCCACGCCGCCCTCGATGGTTTCAATCAGTTCCTGGCTCATGCGGGTCTCCTTGATGGGGTCTCAGTATGTTGAAGCGGGGTCAGTCGATCAGAGCGAATCCGACAAGCGACTGAAGCGCATCGATCGCAGGGCGGGCATCGCCGACCTTGATGGTGCGCATGCCCAGGTCGCGTGCAGGCTTGAGATTGATGCCGAGGTCATCCAGGTAGACGCACGCGGAAGGATCCACCTGCAGTGCGTCGGTCATCATGAGATAGATGCGTGGGTCGGGCTTGCGCAATCCGGCTTTTGCGCTCTCGATGACATGGTGAAACAGGCCCATGATCTCGCCCTTGTAGAGCCCGCCCATCGGGCTCACGGCCATGGCCTTGAAATTGTTCGTGATGCAGCCTGTTTTCAGCCGCGCACTCACACGCCGCAGTGCCTCGACCATCTCGGGTCGGATCTGTCCCGAGAGCAAGGGCAGGACATCCTTGCCTCGCACCTCGTGGCCCAGCGCCAGGCTTTCACGTGCGAAGGCTTCATCGAATGCCGCGTGGTCGAACTCGCTGCGCTCAAGTCGCGCCCAGGCGTTTTCATGCGGATTCGTCGCATTGACTGTCCTGAGAAAATCCTTCGGCAATCCGCGCGCCTGCTCGAACCGCGCAAAGGCCTCGAAGGGACTGGACGAAATCACGCCACCGAAATCCCAGATCACCGCCTGTATGCCTGACACGCCCCTGCCCCCTGTCTCTTGTCATGTATGCAACGCTGTTCGCCCCGCAGGATAGCTGAAACGCGACGACGCTACAGAAGCCGGCGCAGCGCCTGGAAAAACCATTCCGACTGCTGCCGATCTGACAAGGTCTGATCACGGACATGGCGCGCGATGGCAGGTGTGGAGGGTTGCAGCGGGCGCATCGTGCTGTGCGCGATCACTTGCGCCATGCATGCGCGCTCCAGGTAGTAGAGGTCATCGTAAGCGTGCGCGACGCGCTCACCGCACACAATCACACCGTGGTTGCCCAGGAAGACGACCGGCGCTTGCCCCATCGCACGGGCGATGCGCTCCCCCTCCGAGGCATCCAGTGCGAGACCGTTGTAGTGCCTATCGATGGCGATGCGCTCGTGAAAACGCATCGCATTCTGAGAGAGCGTGGTGTCCAGTGCGCCATCGACCGTGAGGCTGAGCGCTGTGGCATACGGCATGTGGGTGTGCAGAACACACGTCTGCCCTGCAACGCGGTGGACCGCCGCATGGATGAACATGGCGGTGGGCTCCACCGGATGGCGTCCAGCCAGCACGCGCCCGACGGCATCGACCATGACGATATCGGCGGTCTGGACTTCGCTCCAGAGCAGCCCACGGGGATTGAGCAGAAAACGCCCAGATCCATCGCCCAGATCCACGCTGAAATGGTTGCACACGCCTTCCGAAAATCCATGGTGAGCGGCGGCCCGCAGCGCCAGCGCCAGATCGGCGCGCAGGCCGGTCACGGCGTCGGAGTCGAAATCGGCCTGGTCAGCGGCTCGTCTCACGTCTGTCATCGCTTCATCCTGAAGTCATCAGCTCCGGCCTGAGTCTGGCCGGATGCAGCAGCGGGGCGGCGGCCACGAGGATCAAGGCATGCAATGAAGATGTCATCACAATTCAGATACAATTGAGGCACACTAATTTCATCATTCACTGCCTCCGGGAATCGATCCCCGGCAAGCCTCTTCACCTGCGGAACCCATCATGAGCCCCACGACCACCCAGCAGCATCGTACATTCGCCCCTGGAGATCGGGTCGAAGTGGTGAGCGGAGAACTCGCTGGACGCCGTGGCGACGTGCTGTTGCCTGGGTCAGGCGAGGTCCTGGTTCGATTGGCGGCTGGTGACCGTTGGCCCGACCTGAACGTGACCGGGCTGCATCCTGATGCGCTCCGATTGGTCCGTAACCGCAAACGGCAGCCTGGCCTGAAACAAGCCATGCTGGAGGTCGAACGCTGAGCCGGGACCGGCGCAGGCCGCTGGGAGATACGTCAGCCTCGGGTGCGCTTGCCAGGCGAGCGGGGTGGCAGGCCGGTGTGCTGGGTCAATGCCCGGCCCGGACGCAAACCAGAGGCCTTGCCGCGAAAGGGGTCGCCCGCGCCTTTTGCTGGCTGATACAACGGAATCAGGTGGTGCTTGCCGTTGCCGATCAGATCGGCACGCCCCATATCCTTGAGCGCCTGACGCAACAGAGGCCAGTTATCCGGGTCATGCCAGCGCAAAAACGCCTTGTGCAGCCGACGGCGACGATCGCCACGGATGACGTCCACACTTTCTGACTTGCGCGGATCACGACTGATGCCTTTAAGGGGGTTGCGCCCGCTGTGGTACATCGCCGTGGCGGTGGCCATCGGGCTGGGATAGAAGGTCTGGACCTGATCCGCCCGAAAGCCGTTGCGCTTGAGCCAGAGCGCGAGGTGCATCATGTCCTCGTCGTGAGTGCCCGGGTGCGCTGCGATGAAATACGGAATCAGATACTGCTTCTTGCCCGCCTGTTCACTGAACTTGTCGAACAAGGCCTTGAATCGGTCATAGGTGCCGATCCCGGGTTTCATCATCTTTGAAAGCGGACCGCTTTCCGTGTGCTCCGGGGCAATCTTCAAGTAGCCGCCCACATGGTGCGTCACCAGTTCGCGGATGTACTCCGGCGACTCGACCGCCAGGTCGTAGCGCACCCCTGAACCGATCAGGATCTTCTTGATCCCCGGCAGCTTGCGGGCGCGCCGATACAGATCGATGAGCGGCCCGTGATCGGTCCGCAAATTGGGGCAGATGCCGGGGTAGACGCAGCTGGGCTTGCGACACGCCGCCTCGATTTGTGGCGATTTACAGCCGATGCGATACATGTTTGCGGTCGGACCGCCCAGGTCGGACACCACCCCGGTGAATCCCTGTACCGAATCGCGCATCGCTTCGATCTCTCGAACGATCGAATCTTCACTACGACTCTGGATGATGCGCCCCTCGTGTTCCGTGATGGAACAAAAGGTGCAGCCACCAAAGCAGCCACGCATGATGTTCACGCTGAATCGGATCATCTCCCAGGCCGGGATCTTGGTCGGGCCGTCATGGCGGCCCTGTGCATCGGCATACGCCGGATGCGGGCTGCGCGCGTAAGGCAGATCGAAGACCGCATCCATCTCGGCGGTGGTCAGAGGAATCGGCGGCGGGTTGATCCAGACATCCCGATCCCCGTGCGCCTGGACCAGCGCACGTGCATTACCCGGATTGGTCTCCAGATGCAGCACGCGGCTGGCATGGGCATACAACACCGGATCGCTGCGCACCTGCTCGTAACTGGGCAACCGGATGACGGTACGCTCCCGAGGCGGCATGACCAGCCGATCGGGCCGGGGCGCACGCACAATCCGAATGGGCTGCGCACCGTCTGGGCTGCGCCCATCAGCCTGAGGGGCTCCATCACGCACGCAGGCTTCACCCTGCTCAGCGGCCTGCTCCTCCATGCCCAGATAGGGATTCAGATGCGCATCGATACGACCTGGGCGGTCGACCTCGGTGGAATCCAGCTGCATCCAGCCACGGGCGGTATCGTCATCCGTGCGGCGCATGAAGGCTGTACCGCGAACATCGGTGATGTGCTGAACCGCTTCGCCAGCAGCCAGTCGATGGGCAATTTCCACGATCGCGCGTTCAGCGTTGCCATACAACAGCAGATCGCATCGCGAATCGACCACGATCGAGCGGCGGACCTTGTCCTGCCAGTAGTCGTAATGGGCAATCCTGCGCAATGACCCTTCAATGCCGCCCATGATGATCGGCACGTCCTTGTAGGCCTCGCGACAACGCTGGGCATACACCAGGGCCGCGCGATCAGGGCGCCGACCACCGGCGCTGCCAGGCGTGTAGGCATCGTCGCTGCGCGCCTTCCGGTCGGCGGTGTACCGGTTGATCATGGAGTCCATGTTCCCAGCAGTCACGCCGAAAAACAGCTTGGGCACACCCAGCACCTTGAACGGGTCGGCGCTATGCCAATCGGGCTGGGCAATGATGCCAACCCTGAAGCCCT
>CANHUQ010000225.1 GCA_947463885.1 Burkholderiales bacterium | reverse complement strand
GTCCTGGTGCTTGATCGCCGCGATGCGGCCCGCAAGATCGGCTCGGCTGGTCAGAAGGTGCTACATACCGAGGTGCGTATCGTCGACGAAACCGGACTGGATGTGCCGGTCGGCGAGATGGGCGAACTCTGGGTGCGCGGCCCGAACATCACACCGGGGTATTGGAACCGACCGGATGCCAACCTCAGCTCATTCACCGACGGCTGGCTGCACACCGGCGACGCCGCACGCGTGGATGAAGAGGGCTTTTATTACATCGTCGACCGCACCAAGGACATGTACATCTCGGGCGGTGAAAACGTCTATCCGGCGGAAGTCGAAAGCGTGCTGTATCAACTGCCCGAACTGGCCGAGGCCGCCATCATCGGCGTGGCCGACGAGCGCTGGGGCGAGGTGGGCAAGGCCATTGTGGTACTCAAGCCGGGTTGCAGCCTGAGCGCCGAACAGATCATCGATCACTGCCGCGACAATCTCGCCCGCTTCAAGCTGCCGCGCAGTGTGCAGTTCGTCGAGGCCTTGCCGCGCAATGCCACCGGGAAAGTCCACAAGCCCACGCTGCGCGAGCAGTACGGCAGAGCCTGATCAAAGGAGCTACACATGAACACCCATCAGACCGTCATCCGTGGTGCCACCGTCATCGACGGCACCGGTGCCGAGCGGCGCGTAGCCGATGTCGCGATCGACAACGGCCGTATCAGCGAGGTCGGGCGCATCACCGCACGCGGCCATCGCGAGGTCCATGCCGATGGCCTGTTGCTGGCTCCGGGCTTTGTCGATATCCACACGCACTACGACGGTCAGGCGGCCTGGGACAAACACCTCGCGCCCTCCAGCTGGCACGGCGTGACTACAGCCGTGATGGGCAATTGCGGCGTAGGCTTTGCGCCGGTGCTGCCGAAGAATCAGCAGCGGCTGATCGAGCTGATGGAGGGCGTGGAGGACATTCCAGGCACCGCGCTGCATGAAGGGCTTCCGTGGACCTGGGAGTCGTTCCCGCAATTCCTGGATTTTCTTGACACGCTGCCGCGCGACATTGACCTGGGCACGCAAGTGCCTCACGCCGCCATGCGCGTGCATACGATGGGCGAGCGCGCAGTCGCGCGCGAACCCGCGAGCGCCGATGAGATCGCCTTGATGGCGCAGATCGCCGGCGAAGCGATCCGCGCTGGCGCGCTCGGTTTTTCGTCGTCACGGCACATCAATCACAAGAGCATCCGCGGCGAACCCGTGCCCACACTGCGGGCCGAGACTGAGGAGTTGCTCGCCATTGCACGTGCTGTGGGCCGTGAAGGCGGCGTGCTGCAGTTTGTGAGTGACCAGTTGCACAAGGAAGAGGAACTCGACCTCCTCGAGCGTCTGGGCCGTGAGTCCGGGGCGCCGGTGTCGGTATCCGTCGCGCAATTCGATGGTCGTCCCGACATGTGGAAGGACACGCTCGACCGCTGCGAGCAGGCCAGCCGCCGTGGCGTGACCATGCGTGGACAGGTGGCCGCTCGGGCCGTCGGATTGCTGCTGGGCCTGGACCTGACCCTCAATCCGTTCCTCTACAGCCCGGCGTACAAGGCCATCAAGGATCTGCCGCTCCCCGAGCGGGTGGCGCGCATGCGCGATCCCCAGGTGCGCCGCGCGATCATCGATGGCAATCAGGTCGACAAGAAAGGCCTGCTGGGCAGCCGCATGATCGATACCTTCGATGTCATGTTCCAGCTGGGCGATCCGCCGAACTACGAGCCGGATCCGTCCACCTCTGCCGCAGCCTGCGCACAGCGCGAGGGGCGCTCGCCACTGGAAGTGGTCTACGACTGGCTGCTTGAGCGCGACGGTCATGCGCAGATCTACACCCCTTCGCTGAACTGGAGCGGCAAGAACCTGGATGTCGTACGCGAGATGCTGCTCAACCCCTTTGCCGTGCCAGGCCTGTCGGATGGCGGCGCGCATGTGGGCAGCATCTGCGACGTCAGCTTCCCCACCACCCTCCTGCAATGGTGGGGCCGCGATCGACCGCACGGTCGCATCCCACTCGAAACGCTGATCGAGCGCCAGTGCCGTGCCACGGCCCGCGCCGTCGGCCTGAACGATCGGGGGGTGATCATCCCGGGCGCCAAGGCCGATCTGAACCTGATCGACTTCGACCGTCTGCGGCTGCGCGCACCAGAAGTGATGCGCGACTTGCCGGCAGGCGGGCGGCGCCTGATGCAGCGTGCCGAGGGGTATCGGCACACCTTCGTGAGCGGCGTCGAGATCATGTGCAACGGCGAAGCCACTGGCGCACTGCCCGGCAAGCTGGTGCGCGGCGCGCAAAAAATCCAGGCCGCTATTCCGGTCTGATCTTCGCGCGCAGGCGCGCATCACCCGGCCGATCATCGGTCGGGTTGATGCAGGACAAGTCCACGGGCATGCGGTGCAGTCAGCATGGGCGCTTCGGCGCCATCCGCACTGCACAGCTTGCCCCTCATGCCTGCCCCCGAACCCGACGCATCCGCAGCCGCCATCTTCCGGGCGCGCGGACTGAGCAAGGTCTACCCCAGCGGTGAACTCGAAGTCGTCGCCCTGCGCCAGGTCGATCTGGACATTAGGCGCGGCGAGTTTGTGGTGCTGCTCGGCCCCTCTGGCAGCGGCAAGTCGACCCTGCTCAACATCCTGGGCGGACTCGATGTGCCCTCATCCGGGGAGGTCTGGTTCGCAGACCATCGATTGAGCGGGGCCACGGATGCGGAACTGACCGCTTACCGCCGCGAGCATGTCGGCTTCGTCTTTCAGTTCTACAACCTGATTCCCAGCCTGACGGTGCGCGAAAACGTGGCACTGGTCACCGACATTGCCGAACATCCGATGTCGGCCGACGAGGCCATCGAGCGCGTGGGACTGTCCAACCGACAGGATCACTTTCCGTCGCAGCTCTCGGGTGGCGAGCAGCAGCGGGTGGCGATTGCACGGGCGATCGTGAAGCGCCCGGATGTGCTGCTGTGCGACGAACCCACGGGCGCGCTGGACTATCCGACCGGGCGCAAGGTGCTGGAAGCCATTGCCGATGCCAACGCCACGCTCGGCACGACGGCAATCGTGATCACACACAACGCCGCGATCGCGGGCATGGCAGACCGTGTCATTCACATGGCGGGCGGCCAAATTGCGCGCATCGAGCGCAACGCGCACCGTTGCACACCTGCAGAGCTGGTCTGGTGAAAGCGCTCGACATCAAGATGCTGCGCGACCTGCGCCGCATGTGGAGCCAGGCCCTCACGGTAGCGCTGGTGGTGGCCAGCGGCGTGGCGGGCATCGTCACGTTCCTGTCGGCGGTGGAATCCCTCGAGGCTGCGCGCGCCAGGTTTTATACGGAGGCCCGGTTCGCCGACGTGTTCGCCGATCTGGTCAGAGCGCCCGACAGCGTGGCCGCAACCCTCAACACGCTGGCGGGCGTGGCGCAGGTGCAGACCACCATCGAGCACACAGTGCGCATCGATCTGGAAGGCACGACCGAACCCGCGATCGGGCGGCTCATCGGACTGGACTCGCGCGCACCCACCGCACTGAACATCGTGAGCGTTCGGCTGGGCCGGATGCCGAATGGCGCGATGGGCGAGCGCAGCGCACCCACCGGCACCGAGATTGAAGCGCTGGTCTCGGAGGGGTTCGCGCAAGCGCATGGCCTGGCACCCGGCTCGACGATCGGCGCGCTCATCGAGGGGCGGCGGCGCACGCTGCGCATCACCGGCACAGCCGTGTCCCCCGAATACGTATTTGCCGGGCTGCACGGGGCACCCGACCCCAAGGGGTTCGGCGCCTTCTGGGTCGACAAGGCCACGCTGGCCGCAGCGCTGGATATGCGCGGGGCCTTCAATCGGGTCGCAATCCGACTGGCGCCGCAATCCAGCGCACAGGCTGTGATGAGCGAAGTCGAGGCATCTCTGCAGCGCTGGGGCGGGCGCCCGCCTTATCCGCAAGCCGATCAAATCTCAGAAGTCATGCTCAACAACGAGATCCGCGAACAGCGCGTGCTGGGCACCATCCTGCCTGCGATCTTCGCTGCGGTCGCCGCGTTCCTGCTCAACGTGGTGATCTCGCGCCTGGTCTCCACGCAACGCGGCCAGATCGCAGCGCTCAAGGCGCTGGGCTACGGCAATAGCGCCATCGCCGGACACTATCTGAAGCTCGTCGGACTGATCGCAGCCTTGGGGCTGCTGATCGGGCTGATCGCAGGCAACGATCTGGGCCGTCGCTTTGCCGGGCTCTTTGCTGCCTTTTTCCACTTCCCAGACTTCGAACATCGCCTGTCCTGGCAACTGGTCGCCATCGCTGCGGCAGCGACCACGCTCACCGCAGTCGTGGGCACCCTGCATGCGATACGCGCCACGGTGCGGCTGCCTCCCGCTGTGGCGATGCAGGCCCAGGCGCCCTCAGTGGGGCGCCGCTCGCGTCTGGAGGGGCTCGGCCGCTTGGTGCGACACCCCGCAGGCGCCATGATCGTGCGCAACATGGTGCGCCGTCCGTGGCGAACCGGTCTGTCGATCGTGGGCATGGCGGCGGCCATGGCGATCGTGATCCTCGGCCATTTCGTGCGCGATGCGATCGAGGAAATTGAACGTTCGGCCTTCAGCCTCGCGCTGCGCGGCGATCTGATTGTCTCGATGATCGAACCCGTTCAGGACGGCGCCCGATATGCACTGGCTCGTCTTCCTGGCGTCATTGCAGTCGAGTCAGGCCGAGACGCAGCGGTGCGCCTGCGCCATGGCCATCTCGAGGAACGGGCACGGATACAAGGCGGCGAAACAACAGGCCATTTGCGCCGGGTCATGGATGTGGACGGTCGCGAAGCGGCGATGCCCCTTGAAGGCCTGATGCTGACCGACCGGCTCGCTGCAAAGCTCGCTGCACGCCCTGGCGATCAGATTGAGGTCCAGGTGCTCGAAGGGCGCATGCCCATTCGCCATGTCGCGATGTGTTGCACGGTGCGCGACATGATGGGTCTCAATGCCTACATGGAGCGTGGCGCACTCAATCGTCTGATTGGCGAGGGCGACCTCAGTTCGCAATTCACGCTGGCGCTGGAACACGGCACCGAAGCGCAGACGCTGCAGGCCACTCGCAGTCTGCCGCGTGTGGCAGGCACCTTCAGCAAGGCCACGCTGCGCGCGAACATGCAGCAGGTCAGCGGGCGCAATGTGCGGATCATGAGTACGGTGATGACCGCGTTTGCTGCAGTGATTGCGGTGGGCATCGTTTACAACGCCATGCGCATTGCCCTGGCCGAACGTAGCTGGGAGTTGGCCAGCCTGCGCGTACTGGGCTTTCGGCGCGCTGAAGTGTCCGGCTTGCTGCTGGGCGAAATGGCCATCGCCGTGGTGCTCGCACTGCCTCTGGGCATGGCGCTGGGATGGCTGCTCGTGCATGGCGTGGCGCAACTGCTGGCCTCCGACCAGTTCCTGTTTCCGGTGGTCATTCAGCCCCGCACCTATGCCCTGGCCGCCTTGAGTGTCGGGATAGCAGCGCTCGCGACCAGTGCGGTGGTGCGCCGGCATATCGATCACCTCGACCTGGTGGCCGTTCTCAAGACACGCGAATGAACACAGATCCCCATATCAACCCGCACATCAACCCGCACTCAGCCTCGGGCACACTGCGAACCGGACGCCAACGCGCGGTGTTGCTGGCCGCACTCGCCGTCCTGGCAGCGGTCGCCGCGCTGACCTGGGCCTTTGCCCCACGCCCGGTCGAGGTGGAGGCGGGCAGCGCGGTGCGTGAGCGCTTCGAGCTCGCGATCGAAGAGGATGGCCGCACACGCTTGCGCCACCGGTTCACCGTGTCTGCACCCGTCTCCGGGCGTCTGAGTCGCATCGCCCTGCGTGAGGGTGACGCCGTCCAGGTCGGTGACGCACTGACCGAGCTGACGCCTGCACCCCCGTCCTTGCTCGATGAGCGCGCACTGCGCGGTCAGCAGGCGCGCGTCGAAGCCGCTCAGGCCGGTCTGCAACGCGCAGGGGCACGGGTTGCCCGCACGCGGGTGGCCGTGGAGCAGGCACGCAGTGATTTGCGTCGTACCGAGCAACTGGCCGCCAAAGGCTTCATCGCCGCCACGCGCCTGGAGCAGGAGCGTCTGAGCGAACAGGCCGCGCTGCGCGAGCTGGAAGCCTCTGTCGCAGAGCAGGACGTGTCACTGCATGAGCTCGAACAGGCACGCTACGCGTTGACCTCGGCGCGCGACATGCGCCCCGGCTCGCCC
>CANHUQ010000224.1 GCA_947463885.1 Burkholderiales bacterium | reverse complement strand
GCGCATGATGCAAACCGAATGGCGCGATGAGTCCCTGGTTCTGGCCCAGCGAGTCGCTGAGTACGCTGCATCACGTGGCATGAGTGCTGTGCAGTTCGCGGTCAATTGGGTCTTGCACAACCGACTGATCAGCGCAGCGATCGTCGGTCCGCGCACGATGCAACAGATGGGCGAATATCTCGGTGCGCTCGAGCACCGCTTCAGCGCCGATGATGAAGCCTTCATCGACGGCATCGTGGCCACCGGCCATCCCTCCACGCCCGGTTACAACGATCCGGCCTACCCGATCGAAGGTCGCATCCCCGCTGCGGCCTGACCGACCCATGCGCTCAGCCCCGACGCGCCGTACCGTATGGGTCGGGGCGATGTCCCTCGCGCAACTCGTCTCATGGGGCAGTCTCTACTACACCTTCTCGTTGCTGATGCCTGCAATGGAGCGGGATCTGGGGCTGTCCCGGGTGCAGGTCAGCGGCGCATTCAGCGCTGCCCTGCTAGCCAGCGGTGTGGCCGGTTTCCCGGTGGGCCGATGGATTGAAAGGGGACATGGCCGAAGAGTCATGGCCGGGGGCTCGCTGCTCGCGGGGCTGTTGCTGATCGGTCATGCATTCATCAGCAGCATGACTGGCCTGTATCTGACCTGGATCGGCTTAGGATTGGCCATGGGCGCCATCTTTTACGAGCCGGTGTTTGCCATCACGATCCGGCGCTGGCCATCGGACTATCGCAAACCGATCATTGCCATGACGTTCCTGGGCGGGCTCGCGTCGACGGCATTCATTCCCCTGACAGCCTGGCTGCTGCAAGAAATGGACTGGCGCCAAACCTGTCTGGTCCTGGCGGGGCTGCACCTGTTGCTGTGTCTACCGATCCATCTCGTGATGCTGGCCGATGAAGCGCCTGGCGGCCCACACGGCACGGTGCGATCCACCCAGACGGTCGCCGATGCGGACGTGCGTTCGCTGCGCGAGCTCTCGCGGTCGCCCGCCTTCCTGCTGGTGAGCAGCTGCGTGATCGGGCTGTCGCTGCTGAGCGCTGCGCTATCCGCACACATGGTGCCGCTGCTCAGTGAGCGCGGCCTGCCTGCGAGCTGGGCCGTAGCCGTTCCCGCCAGTATTGGCGCGCTACAGGTGCTGGGCCGGCTGGTGTTATTCGTATTCGAAGGGCGATTTGATCCACGCAGCATCGATCGCGCCATTCCTTGGCTGCTCCCCGTGTCGTTGGCGATCTTGGTGGCCAGCGGGGGCAGTATTGTCGGGGCCCTGCTGTTTGCCACCTGCTATGGCGTCGGCAACGGTCTGATCACGATCGTGAAGGCCACGGCGATTGCTGCGTACGTCAGCCGCGAGCGGGTGGCCGTGCTCTCCGGCCTGCAGAGCTTTCCGGTGGCGCTCGCCCGCTCAGTCGGGCCCGTGTTGACGGCCGTCCTGTGGAGCGTCACGAGCAGCTATGAGCTTGCCCTCATCGTGCTCACTGGGGTGGGCGTCCTGTCAGCGCTGATGTTGCACAGTGCGCAGCGCCACGCCTTGCGCACCGACTGACCCCGTCTGGCTGCAACGCCCCTCGAATGGAAGGGCGACGTTTGTTGGCGTGCCGGCGACCATGGGACAATTCGACGCCTTCGATGGCAACCCCAGCTCGCTTTCCTGACCACTCTGCCCCGGTGAACGCCCCGTGACTTCAATCACCCTGCTTTACGCTCTCGTGCTGATCCTGGCGGGCGGGGTGACGGCGTACGTGGTCCGGCCGCTGCTGCGCCGCCAGGCCCACGAGGCGCGTGATGACGCACCGCGCACGGCTGCCACCGCTCGAGACGTGCTGCGAGAACGGCAGCGTGAACTGGATGCGGCCCTCGCGCATCTGCCCGCCGACGCGCCCGAGCGCAGGCAGGCGATGGCCGAATTCGCAGCCCAGGTAAAGGGAGAGCTCGACGGCGGGACAGCACCGGGGTCCGATCCTGAGCGGCTCCCGCGACATGGCGCGTCGGTCAGCCCATCGACACGGCGACCCTTGATGGCCGCTGGCGCCTTGGCCCTCATGCTGCTTGCGCCGTCCCTGACGCTGTACATGCTCACCGGCATGCCACAGGCCGTATTGCCTGAATTTCGTAGCGCCTCCGAGCCGCAAAACCTTGAAGACCTGATCGATGCATTGAAGGAGCGGCTGCAGAAGCACCCGACGGACGCGCAGGGCTGGCAGTTGCTGGGGCGCACCGAGCTGTCGCGTGGTCAACCCGGTGCGGCGCTCGAAGCGTTTGAACGTGCCTTGCCGCTCGCCCCAAAAGATGCACAGCTCAAAGCCGACCTGGCCGACGCCATCGCGCAGCAGCAGGGCAACCGACTGGACGGACGACCGATCGCGCTCTTGCGCGAAGCACTTGAACACGACCCGCGACACCCCAAGGCGTTGGCCTTGAACGGCGCATTCGAGGTCTCGCAAGGCAACACCGCGGCTGCGATCGGGTACTGGGACACGCTGCTTGGTGTGCTTCCTCCCGACTCGCCACAGGCTGCGCAAATTTCCGGGTATGTCGCCGACCTGAAGGCTGGCAGAAAACCGGGGGGCGAGCCGAGCGCTGCGCCGTCCGCACCTCCTCAGCCCCCTGCTGCAGTGGCCCCGCCTGCCGCCGCAAGCGCACGCGCTGCCGAAGCAGTCAGCGGAACGGTGCTACTCGACCCTACGCTCGCGGGCAAACTAGACCCCACGGCCACCCTCTTTGTGGTGGCGCGCGCACTCGACGACCAGGGGCAGCCCAGCGGCCCGCCTCTGGCCGTCTTGCGCGCCCGAGCCGCCGATCTGCCACTGCGCTTCACCCTGGACGACAGTCGGTCGATGAGTCCGATGGCTAAGTTATCCGGCCTGGCACCCAGCGCGCGGGTCAGCGTGGTGGCGAGGGTCTCTGCCACTGGCGAAGCTACGGTCAGACCTGGCGATCTTCAAGGCAACTCCGCGCCTGTGAACGTGGGCGCAGCCGACCTGACGGTGCGCATCGACAGGGTGGCTCCGTGAACACTACAGCGGTCGCGTGCAGCGGATGGGAGAGTCTGCAGGCACGAGGGCTGAGCCTGCAGCGCGGAGAGCGGGTCTTGTTCGACGGGCTCGATTTCGACCTTGCCGCAGGTGAATTGATCCTGCTCACCGGGCCAAACGGATCCGGCAAAAGCAGCCTGTTACGCGCGCTCATTGGCTTGACACCGCTGAGCGCAGGGCACTGCACACTGTCCACATGCGCCTCGAACGGTGAGCGGGTCAGCGCGTCGGTCAGCGGGGCCCAGTTACGCGGGCTGGCGCTGTATCAGGGACATGCGACCGCCGTAAAGGGCGAGTTGAGCGCACTGGAGAACCTGGCGCTGAACAGTGCACTCGACGCCCCCACTGATTCCGCCCGCCCGGATGGCGCTCAGCATCGCGAACCGCCGATGGTGCGCATCACCGAAGCCGATCTGATGCGTGCACTGACAACAGTCGGCTTGCGCAGGCAACATGCTATCGAAGCGCGGCGATTATCCCAGGGGCAACGACAACGTCTGCAACTGGCGCGCTTTGCGCTCGGACTGGAATCGGACGCGCGCCCCGTGTGGCTAATGGATGAGCCCAGTGCGGCCCTGGATGATGCGGGCACGCAGGTGCTGCAAGACCTGCTCGATGCACATCTGCAGCGCGGCGGTGGCGCACTGATTGCGACCCACTTGCCGTTGGCCGTGAAGGCTGGGCAACGCCGCGGCTTGGCTTTGCAGGACTGGGCACCCGCACGGGAGCGCACCGCTTTGCGCGACCGCGCGCTGACCGCATGAATGCATGGGGAGCGTTTGTGTGGGCGCTGCGTCGCGATCTGCGTCTGGCGGTGCGTCGCAGCGCCGATGCATTGAACGTGCTGGGGTTTTTCGTGCTGGCCTGTTCGATGTTTCCGCTGGCCATTGGTCCGCAGCGCGAATGGCTTGCGCGTATTGGCCCCGGTGCGATCTGGGTGGCCGCCTTGCTGTCAGTCATGCTGGCATTGCCCAGGCTCTTCGAACACGACCACGCCGACGGTACCCTGGACGCCATGATTGCGAGCGGGCAGTCATTGAGCGGTATCGTCGCCGGGAAATTGGTCGCAGCCTGGCTGGCCACTGGGCTGCCTCTGATCATCATCGCGCCCTTGCTCGCGGTCGCCTTCAGCCTGCCCACCGAGTCCATTCCAGTGCTCATCGGATCGCTGCTGCTGGGCACGCCGGTGCTTCTGTGCATCGGCGCCATCGCGTCAGCACTCACCCTTGGACTGAAAGGCGGCCCGACGCTGGTCACCATGCTGTGCCTGCCGCTTGATGTGCCCGTGCTGGTGTTCGGCTCGGGAGCCGTCGAAGCGCAAGCCGCTGCGCTTTCAAGTCATGCTCACCTCGCCCTGCTGGGCGCTGGTATGCTGCTGAGTGGTCTGATCGCCCCGTTCGTCGCGGCGCTGGCCCTGCGCATATCGGTCGAGTGACCCTCCCGCATGAACCCATTCCGTTTCGCTGCTCCGCAGACCTTTTATCCGCTCGCCGGACGCCTGTTGCCGTGGTTCGCCACCGCTGCGGTCCTGCTGTGCGCCGCCGGCCTGTATATGGGCTTTGCGATCGCGCCCACTGATTTCCAGCAGGGCGAGGTCTATCGCATCATTTTCATTCACGTGCCGGCTGCATGGATGGCCATGTTCATCTATCTGGTGATGGCGGGCTATGCGGTGCTCACACTGGTGTGGCGCTCCCGCCTCTCGGCCATGATGTCGCGCGCCCTGGCGCCCACAGGCGCCATCATGGCGGCCATCGCCCTCTTCACAGGCGCCATTTGGGGCAAACCCACCTGGGGCACTTGGTGGGTCTGGGATGCACGCCTGACGTCCACGCTGATCCTGCTCTTTCTCTACCTCGGTTACATGGCGCTGGTGTCGGCCATCGAGGACACACAGCGCGCCGATCGGGCGGGGGCCCTGCTACTGCTGGTAGGCGTGGTCAACATCCCCATCATCTATTTTTCGGTTCGCTGGTGGAACACCCTGCATCAGGGCGCCAGTGTCAGCCTCACCACTTCGCCCAAAATGGCCCGCACCATGCTCAATGGCATGTTGCTAATGAGTCTGGCGGCCTGGATGTACTCAATTGCGGCCGCGCTGCATCGTGTACGCACGCTCATCCTGGATCGGGAACGCCATACACGTTGGGTGCGTCAACTCCCCGGGTCACGCACATGACGGATCTGCATGGCAGCTTCATTGCAGCGGCGTACGGCTTGAGCGCTCTGGTGCTTGCCGCAGAGTGGTTCATGCTGAGAAGGCGTCGACGCCAGGCGCTGGAACGTGCCGCACGTGAACACGACTTCGACGACACCCCTGCCACACCCGACTGACCCGCGCCGCCTCTCAGGTAACCACTCAACATGAATGCGACCCACCCTGCCGAGGGATTCCGGATGACGCCACGACGCAAGCGGCTGGCCTGGATTGTGGCCGGCGTGGCGGTGCTGGCCACCGCTGTCGGGCTGGTGCTCTATGCGCTGTCATCGAATATCGTCTTCTTTTTTACGCCCTCGCAGGTCGCGGCCAATGAAGCCCCACAGGGCCGCGCGTTTCGAGTGGGCGGACTGGTTGAAGACGGCAGCGTGCGGCGCAATGGCCTGGACGTCAGCTTTCGGATCACGGATAACGCACGCACCATTCCCGTCGTCTATCGTGGCACGCTGCCCGACCTGTTCAAGGAGGGCAAGGGCGTCGTCGCACAAGGGGCAGTCGGCCCTGACGGCGTCTTCAAGGCCAGCGAAGTGCTGGCCAAGCACGACGAAAACTACATGCCACCTGAAGCAGCCGAAGCCCTGAAGAAGGCCGGTCATCCGATGCAATCTGGCACGGTGAAGCAACCATGATCTCTGAGTTGGGGCATTACGCGCTGTGGCTTGCCCTTGCGGTAGCACTCGTGCAATCGCTCGCAGCCTTGCAGGGCGCACACCGCGCCGACCAGGCCTGGATGCGCGTCGGCTTTCATGCCGCCAATGCACAGTGCCTGCTGGTTGCACTGGCCTTCGTCGCCTTGGCGCAGGCGTTTCACGACAATGATTTCACCCTGATCAACGTCGCCAGCAACTCCAACTCGAAATTGCCCGTCGCGTATCGCATTGCAGCGACCTGGGGCTCGCATGAAGGCTCATTGCTGTTGTGGGCGTTGATGCTCGCCGGATGGACGGCGTCAGTGAATGCCTTTGGGGGCGCCCTGTCGACAGTCTTTCGAGCACGCGTGATCGGTGTGTTGGGCCTGG
>CANHUQ010000223.1 GCA_947463885.1 Burkholderiales bacterium | reverse complement strand
ATCGACCTTGGGGGTGTAGACCGTGACCGAAGACCGCCCGGAATACCGCAGCTTCACGTTCTGATCGCCGTAGTCGCGGGCCTGGCGATCGGTGACCGCAGGCGGTGCAACCGTGATCTCGGCTTCATCAAACCCCTGCGCCTTCAGAAACGCCTGAATGGCCGCGTTTTTGGTCTCGAAGCGGGCATAGAGGGCTGGCAGGTCGTTGTCGGCATCGGCATGTTGAATGCCCCAAATCGCCAAGTTGGCCGGCACTTCACGCTCGGCCAGGCCTTTAACATCGACCGTACGCTCGGTGGCCTTGAACTTTTGCAGGCCGCCCGACAGGGCAGCACCCAAACCCACCAGGCCGGCCGCCACCAGCAGCGCCGCAATGGCGGCTGCCAGCACGTCGTAACCACGTTGCGTCATGTCGGTGGTCTCAGTCGATGTGGTAGTTAGGGGCTTCTTTGGTGATCTGAACGTCATGCACGTGAGATTCTCGAATGCCTGCCGATGTGATTTCCACGAAGCTCGGCCGCGTGCGCATCTCGTCGACATTGCGGCAACCGCAGTACCCCATGCTGGCCCGCACGCCACCGCACAGCTGGTAGACGATCGACAGCACCGAGCCCTTGTAGGGCACACGGCCTTCAATGCCCTCGGGCACCAGCTTGTCCACGTTGGCGGACGAGTCCTGGAAATAGCGGTCGGCCGCACCATCGGCCATGGCGCCCAGTGAACCCATGCCACGGTAGCTCTTGTAGGAGCGCCCCTGGTACAGGATGACTTCGCCGGGCGCCTCTTCGGTGCCAGCAAACATCGAGCCCATCATGACGCTGTAGGCGCCGGCAGCCAGCGCCTTGGCCACGTCGCCCGAATAGCGAATGCCGCCGTCGGCAATCAAGGGCACACCGGTGCCGGCCAGGGCTTGAGCCACTTCGCTGATGGCGGTGATTTGCGGCACGCCCACCCCCGCCACGATGCGGGTGGTGCAGATTGAACCAGGCCCGATGCCCACCTTCACGCCGTCAGCGCCGGCCTCGGTGAGGGCACGCGCGGCATCGGCTGTGGCGATGTTGCCGCCAATGACTTCAACACGAGGAAAATTGAGCTTGATCCAGCGAATACGATCGAGCACGCCTTGCGAATGGCCATGGGCGGTATCGACTACCACCACATCGACACCGGCCTTCACCAGCGCTTCGATGCGCTCATCGGAATCGGGCCCCACGCCCACCGCAGCGCCCACACGCAACTTGCCGAATTCGTCCTTGCTGGCGTGCGGATGCTCGGTGCTCTTGAGGATGTCCTTGACGGTGATCAGCCCGCGCAAGGCGAAATCGGCATCGATGACCAGTACACGCTCAAGCCGGTGCTGGTGCATGAGCGCTTTGGCTTCTTCCAGCGAGGCGCCCTCACGCACCGTGACGAGCCGTTCACGCGGGGTCATGATGGACGACACCGGCTCATCCAGGCGGGTTTCGAAGCGCAGGTCGCGATTCGTGACGATCCCCACGACATGGCGGCCCCTCACGACCGGCAGGCCGGAGATCCGGTGCTGCTGCGTAATGCCCATGACCTCGCGCACCGGCATGTCGGGCGTGACCGTGATCGGGTCTCGCACGATGCCTGACTCGAAGCGCTTGACCCGCGCCACCTCGCGCGCCTGCTCAACAGGCGACAGGTTCTTGTGAATGATGCCGATGCCACCTTCCTGCGCCATGGCAATGGCCAGGCGGGACTCGGTGACCGTGTCCATGGCGGCGGACACGAGCGGAATGTTCAACCCAATGCCTCGGGTGAGGCGGGTGGCGAGCGAAGTCTCTCTGGGGAGGACGTCGGAGAAGGCGGGAACGAGCAGGACGTCGTCAAACGTCAGTGCTTTCTTGGCCAGTCGCATGGGCCCCTCTCGGCACAAAAGCGAATTATACCGACTCCGCCCTGCCCGCTGTCCGTCCGCCCCTATCGGTCAGCCTTCGGTCGGACACGCGTCGACGCGCTGTGCGCTCTCCGCAGACGATGAACGATCACCCGATCCGCCCTTGCGATGGCCCGCCATGCGTCCGAGACACCTGCTCCTTACGTTCCTCGTGGTGCTCGCCGCCGCGCCGTTAGCTCATGCCCAATACAAGTGGCGCGATGCAAACGGGCGGATGGTGTATTCGGACATGCCGCCGCCGGCCTCGGTCCGACCCAGCGATGTGCTTGTCACACCCGCCCGGTCACCCCTCGCCAATGCACCGTCCGGATCGGGTGAGCCGGCGAGGTCGAACGCACCCGCCGCGTCTGGCGACGCCCCTGGCGAGTCGACCAAGGCTGCCGGGCTCAGCGCCCCCGACAAGGAACTGGAGTTTCGCAAGCGCCGCCAGGAACGCCTGGAACTCGAAACCAAGCAACTGAAGGCCGAGTCGGCTGCACGCACGCAGCAGGCGCAATGCGC
Source organism: Burkholderiales bacterium (assembly GCA_947463885.1). GTDB lineage: Bacteria > Pseudomonadota > Gammaproteobacteria > Burkholderiales > Burkholderiaceae_E > UBA4615. The sequence goes on along the minus strand of CANHUQ010000223.1, from coordinate 3,877 downwards.
CGAGGCACGTAACGGCTTGCGTTCACTCGAGCGCGGCATGCCGGTGTCGATGGTCAACGAGCGCGGTGAGCCGCAGCTGCTCGATGAATCCCAGCGCAAGCACCGTATCGACGCCCTGCGCCAATCATTGCAGGACAGCTGTCGCAGCGCTCAGGGCGCGTCCGCATCCTGATCTGAACGTCGCGGTCGGGCAGGCAGGCGCGGGTCACGGTCGCGCGCCCAGCGTCGTTCCCCCGCCAGCTTGCGCCGATGCTCGGCGCGTCGTTGTCGAGCCAGCATCGGGTCAATGATGACCGGCGCAAGCAACTCCACCCGGTCGTGGTCACACAGAAGCTCATCCAGGCCCACCCGGTGCCCGACGATAGCCACGGCCCACGGCGCATCCACCTTGCGCGCAGCCGCATCGGACTCGAGCCGCTTTTCGTCGATGCCCTGTGCTTCCAGCCAACCCGTACGGCGCAAGGCGTCGCGCACGGTGGCGCCCGAAGGCAAGGTCAGCCGCGCGTGTCCGATGCCCTGCGCACTGACCCGGCACACCTCGACCGTGATCATCGGCCCGGCGCCTTCATCCATAGACCGCGTCGGCCCGCTTCACGAAGGCATCGACAAAGGTCGTGGCAATCTGGTCGAACACCGGCGACAACGCGCGAGACAGCAACGAGCCGGCAAACACGTAGTCCAACGAAAAGGCAACCTTGCAGGCGTCTTCGCGCAGGGGCTGAAACAGCCACAGTCCGTCCAGACGAGAGAACGGGCCTTCGCGCAGCGTCATGCCGATGCGCTGATCGGGCACGTGCAGATTCTCGGTGGTGAACGACTGCTTGAGCCCGAGATAGTCGATGCGCAGCGTGGCCACCATGCGCTCAGGGGTGCGCTCATGTACCTGCGCGCCTGCGCACCAGGGCAAAAAGAGCGGGTAGTCTTCGACCCGCTCAACGAGACTGAACATGCTGGCGGCCGCATAGGGCACCAGAACTGTTTTACTGACCGAAGCCATTGCGCACGATGCCCGACTGCTAAACTTGCGGATTGTACGGCCACCTGACCATGAGCATCGTCGACAACCGCAAGGCGTTCCACGACTTTTTCATCGAGGAGCGATACGAAGCCGGCCTGGTGCTCGAAGGCTGGGAGGTCAAGGCCATTCGTGCCGGGCGCGCGCACCTGAAAGAGGCTTACGTCATCATTCGAGGCGAGGCCTTGCACCTGCTGGGTGCCCACATCACCCCGCTGACCGCCGCCTCGACCCATGTTCATCCCGACCCCACTCGCACCCGCAAACTGCTGCTGAACGCCTCAGAAATTGCGAAGCTGATTGGCAAGGTGGAACGCGCAGGCTATACGCTGGTCCCGCTTGATCTGCACTACAAGGGGGGGCGCATCAAGCTGGAAGTGGGCCTGGCCAAGGGCAAAAAGCAGTACGACAAACGCGCCACCGAGCGCGACCGCGAATGGCAGCGTGAAAAGCAGCGGATCGTCAAAAGTGGCACGCGGGTCACGGGCTGAAGCGTAGCCCGTTCGCGCAGCTGATCTGATCAGCCGGCGATCTCAGCCGCGCGGTCTCAGCCGTGCGATCTCCGGGCGGTTCTATTTCGGTCTATTTCCCGCCGAGCTGCCCTGATTGCCCGGAGCCGCCCTGACCTGCAGGCTTCACGATCGCCATGGCGCTGGCGATCATCGACGGCAAGTCGGACAGGTTGGCCGGCACGACCACGGTATTGCCTTGCTTGGCAATCTCACTGAAGGCCTGCACGTACTGCTCGGCGACTTTCATGTTGACCGCATTCATGCCGCCCGGTTTTTCCACCGCCAGCGCGATGCGCTCCAGCGCGCCAGCCGTGGCGGCTGCCACGGACGTGATCGCTGCCGCCTGACCTTCGGCCTTATTCATCTCGGCCTGCTTTTCGCCTTCTGACCGCTGGATGGCCGCCTCACGCTCACCGGTAGCGATGTTGATCTGCTCCTGCTTGCGACCTTCCGACGCGGCGATCAGGGCACGCTTTTCGCGCTCGGCGGTGATCTGCGCCTGCATGGAGCGCAGAATTTCCGAGGGCGGTGTGAGGTCCTTGATCTCGTAGCGCAAGACCTTCACGCCCCAGCTCATGGCGGCTTCATCCAGTGCTGAAACCACGCTGCTGTTGATGAAGTCGCGCTCCTCGAAGGTGCGATCCAGCTCTAGCCGTCCGATGACCGAGCGCAAGGTGGTTTGGGCCAGCTGCGTAATAGCGACGATGAAATTAGACGAGCCGTAGCTCGCGCGCATCGGGTCGGTCACCTGGAAATACAAGACGCCATCAACCGTGAGCTGCGTGTTGTCCTTGGTGATGCACACCTGGCTCGGCACATCCATGGGGATCTCCTTGAGCAGATGCTTGTAGGCGACCCGATCGATGAAAGGCACGATGAACGACAGGCCCGGTGTGAGCGTGCGATGGTACTTGCCCAGGCGCTCCACGATCCAGGCATGTTGCTGCGGGACGACCTTGAGGCATTGAATGACGAAGGTCACCGCCAGCAACAGCGCGATGATGGCCACGAGGCTTGTTCCGAACATGGTGTGCGTCTCCATTTGAATCAGGGGCGCGGCGTATCAGGCAGCCGGCGCGCAAGAATAAGACTGTTGCCGTCCAGAGCGCGAATCACGAACTCGCTGGCGGCAGGTCGATCGGTTTCAGGAGTGGCATCGTACAGCGCGCGGTCGACCGGATCCCACTGTGCATCCCACTGGGTCCCGCGATACTGAACGCGCGCCCTGCCCTGCGCATCCCATTGATCGACCTGCACGCGTTCGCCCACATCGGCATGTACATCACGGTTGCGCCCGACTGGCTGACCGGAAGGTCGACCGGTACGCATGCGCCGCGCCCAGGCGGTACCCAGCAGACTGACCACCCCGGCCGCCAGGCACTGACTCCAGATCGGCCCGCCCGCAGCGGCGGCTGCGCCGCCCGCCACGCACCCTAGAGCCAACACCAGCATGTACAGGGTGCCCGTGAGCATTTCGGCAATGCCCAGCACCAATGCCACGACCCACCATATGTATTGAGATTCCATCGTGCCCGAAGGATCCCCCGTGCGACGCAAGTCGGTCAAATCACCCCCTCGAACACCCAAGCTTTCAATTGCCGCAGGTTTAGCTTGCCGCTACGATCCACCCCTGTAGCCCGTGCGAATCCGCCGGGTGCACCTCCGGAGACCCCGACATGCATCTTTCCCGAACCGTTCTGAGCGCTGCCCTGGCTGGTGCGCTTGGTCTTGCAGCAACTGGCGCCTGGGCTCAGACCGTGGTCAAAATCGGCCATGTGGGACCCATGACCGGGGCGATTGCCCACCTGGGCAAGGACAACGAACTTGGCGCCAAGCTCGCCATTGAGGATCTGAACGCCAAGGGCATCAAGCTGGGCGGCCAGGCCGTCAAGTTTGAGCTGCTGTCCGAAGACGATGGCGCAGACCCCAAGCAGGGCACCGCTGCAGCTACCAAACTGGTGGATGCCAAGGTCAACGGCGTGATCGGTCACCTGAACTCCGGCACGACCATCCCAGCTTCAAAGATCTATCACGACGCAGGCATTCCCCAGATCTCGCCTTCGGCCACCAATCCCAAGTACACGCTGCAAGGCTTCAAGTCGGCCTTCCGTGTCGTGGCGCATGACGGCCAGCTGGGCGGCACCTTGGGTCGCTATGCCGTGAAGGATCTGAAGTCGAAGAACATCGCGATCATTGATGACCGGACCGCCTACGGTCAGGGCGTGGCCGATGAATTCCAGAAGGCTGTGAAGGCGGCTGGCGGCAAAGTGGTGGGTCGGGAATTCACCAATGACAAGGCCACCGACTTCAACGCCATTTTGACCAAGCTCAAGGGCACCAAGCCTGACCT
>CANHUQ010000222.1 GCA_947463885.1 Burkholderiales bacterium | reverse complement strand
CGATTGCGGGGTTCGTCGATGCCGGCAATGCATCTGACTCCATCGATACCTTCAAGCTGGCTCGCGGTGCAGGCGTGGGCGTGCGCTGGCGCACCCCAGTGGGGCCGCTGAATATCGACGTTGCCCGAGGCTTCGACCCGGGTCAGTGGCGTGTGTATTTCTCCATTGGAGTGGTGTTCTGATGGCACGCGCCGGGTGCGTGGCCGCTAAGCGCACACCGCGTGCGCTGCGTGGTGGGGGCTTTGTCTGGTGGCCAGCGGTTGCGCTGATTGCGCTGGCGGCTATCGCCACTGCGCTACTCACTCAGGCCGCAGCCAACGGCAGTTTGCTGCGCTGGGCGGTCGCCCGGGTCGAGTTGGCCACCCAGGGGCAGTTGCGTATCGAAGCGCCTGCCGGATCGCCCTTCGACATACTGCAAGCCGAGCGGGTGACCTGGCGCGATGCAGGCACCACCGTGATGGTGGAGCAGCCACGTATCGCCCTGTCGTGGCGCAGCCTGCTGCAGGCACGCATCGTTGCGAACAGCGTTCAGGCCACACGCGTGGAGATCATCAGTGCAGCCAATGCGCCAGCAGCCGCACCGCCTGACACGCTCGCCGCGCCGGTGCGTATCGACATTGCCGAGATGCAGATCCAGACACTTGTACTGCGCACGGAGGGCCAGACCGATGCCACGACGCTGCGTGATCTGCAGGCCTCGCTGCGCTACGATCGTGCGGCCTGGAGCGTCGACACCTTCTCGTTGCGTACCGACCTGGAGGGGAGTCCGGCGGCCCTGCGCGGCAGTGTCAGGCTGCAGGATCAACCGCCCTTTGCGATCACCGGCCAGGCATTGCTCGAGACCCGCCTGCTCAACGAGTCGGTGCCAGTCGATGCAACGCTCAGCGGGCAGCTCGAGGCCATCGAGGTGCGCGCCCGCACGAGGCTGCGCGATGCGGGCCTGTCCTTGCGCACGGTGTTCACCCCGTTCGCGCCCCATCTGTTTTCAGTGGCCGATCTGGACGCCACCACGCTCGACCTGTCGCGCTTTGTGCCGGGGCTGCCGCCTACCCGTCTGTCCGGGACGCTGCGCACCCAATTGGCGACCGGTGCCGCCTCGGCCTCTCTCGGACTGCCACCGCTTATGGGGCAGATCGTGCTGGAGAACGCGTTGGAGGGCCCTTTGGAGGCCACCCGACTGCCGGTGCGCCGCGCGACAGGCGCGCTCGCTTTGAATGGCGACACGCTGCGGGTGCGCAACATGGCACTGGACGGTGCTGCGGGCCGTGTGACCGGCGAATTGATCTTGCCGCTTGCACCCGGTGCGGCCGCACGTGGTTTTGATCTGCGCCTGGCCACCGACCGGCTCGATCTGCAGCGCGTGCACTCGGCTGCGGTGAGCACGGCCCTACAGGGCACGGCGCGCGTGAGGCCGCAAGGTGACGCGCTGGTGATCGATGCCGACCTGACCGACCCGCAGCGCGCCATCGCCCTGCAGACACAGGCCCGCTTGCAAGGCGAGCAGCTCACGATCGCCAGCGCGCGCTTGCAGGCACAAGAGGGCATCGCCGAGTTCAATGGCACCGCGGGGGTGGCTGCACCCTATGCGCTGGCGCTCACGGGCACGGTGTCCCGACTCGACCCCGCGCGTTTCGCAGACCTGCCGGCAGGCCTGCTCAATGGCCCCTGGGAGCTCAGCGGCACGCTCTTGCCTACTCCCGATCTTCAGGCGCGTGTGGCCCTCACAGATAGCCGATGGCAGGGCCAAGCCCTGGCAGGCAAGCTCAGTGGGCACTATGGCCCCGGGGATCGCATCTCCAGGCTGGACACCGACCTGCAGTGGGGCGCCACGCGTGTGCGCGCCCGCGGCGATCTGGGGCAGCCCACGGATCGCATGACGCTGACACTCGACACTAACCGGCTGCAGGACCTGGAGGCGTACCTGCCCGGACAACTCTCCGGGCAACTCTCTGCACAACTCGCGCTCTCGGGCGCACTCACCTCGCCTGCGGTGTCGGGGCGCCTGAGCGCGCGCGATCTGCGCAGCGGCGATCACCTGCGGGTGCGGGTAGCCGAGCTCACCGCCGATATCGGCTCGATCGACGCTGCACGACAGGCACTGGCGCGCACCGGGCTCATCGCGCCTTCAGCAGGCCCGACGTCTGCGGCCGCTGCAGCCACTGCCAGCAGCGAACCGATGACGCTGAAACTCAAGGCCGATGGACTGCGATTCGATGCGCACAGCCTGGATGCGTTGACGATCGACTTTCAGGGGGATGCCGAGCGGCATGGCATCGTGATGCAGGCCACGGCTCGCGCCCGTCCGCTGGATGCCCGATTGCGGCTGCAAGGTGGGTTCGAGCAGGGCGCACCGGGCCGCTGGCGTGGACAGATCCTCGAGGCCACTCAGACGGCGGACCCGACAGTGCGCATGCTGACACCGGCGCTGCTCGAGGCAGATCTGCCCGCCCTGCGGGCGCGGCTGGCGCAGGGCGCGTTCGAGCTTGATGGGCCGACCGGTGCGCGCCTGGACCTGGATCAGGTCGAATGGGCGGACGCCAAGGGCCTGATGGCGCGCGGCAAGCTGTCGCGCATACCGGTACGCTGGGTCGATGGGTATGTGGCCGAGCGCGGCGTGCGCACGCAGCTGCCCGATGCGCTGCGCCTGGGCGCCACCTTCGATTTGTCGGCCAACTTGGATGCGGCTGGCACACCCAGCCTGCAGGGCGCGGTCAGCGCCTTTCGTGAATCCGGGGACCTGCTGATCGAAGCCCCGGCCAGCGAGGGCGGCGTGGAGCTCTTGCGCGCCGGGCTCAAGCAGCTCGATGCCAGGCTCCAGTTCGCCGGTGCGCGTGCCGCAGCCACGCTGCAGGTACGGGGTGATGCACTGGGCAGCGCCACGGCGCAGGCCGAGGTGCCGCTGCAGTTCGCCGCCGGCGACTGGATGCCCTCCCTCAAGGTGCCGCTGACGGGGCGCGTCGACGTTAACGTGCCCTCGCTGGGTTTCACCCGAGCGCTGGTCGGCGAAGCCTGGCGACTCAGCGGCGCGCTGCAGGCTCAGCTCGCCTTGAGCGGTACGCTGCAGCAGCCCCGCATCAGTGGTGCGCTGACCGGCAAGCAACTCGTGGCGGTGCAGCGGGAGTTCGGGATGCGCCTGACCGATGGCGAGCTCGATGCGCAGGTCACGGATAACCAGATCGATGTGCGCACGCTGCGTTTTGCCAGTGGCAAGGGCTCGGTGCAGATGACCGGTTCACTGCGGCCGGACGATCGCAGTGAAGCGGTGGTGACGCTCTCGCAGATGCCGATTCCACTGGGCGCTGGCCAACGTCTGGTGTTGTCAGGCGAGTCGCGCGCCACCCTCGCGGGCGGTCTCCTGAGCTTGCGCGGCGCCTTGCGCGCGGATGAAGGCGTGATCGAGATTTCCTCGGGTGACACCCCCGAAGTCTCCAGCGACGTGGTCGTGGTACGCAATGCCACCCAGGCGGCTGCGCGCCGCGAGCAGTCTTCGCGCCGCACCGCCGGCCGCGAGACCGCTTCCCGTGGGGCCCGTACCGCAGCGGGTACAGGCGCTGAAGCCGAACGAACCGATGCGCCTGTCGCAAACAAGGGCTTTCGCGTGCAAGCCAATCTGGCCATCGATCTGGGTGATCGCTTTCGCGTATTCGGCGCCGGAGTCGATGCGCGGCTGGCGGGTCAGGTCACGCTGTCGGGTCGCCTGCCTGATGCACCGCGCCTGAACGGCACGGTGAGCATCGCACAGGGCTCTTACACCGGGTTCGGACAGAATTTGGAGATCGAACGCGGCAAGCTCGTCTTCAGCGGCCCGGTCGACAATCCGGCAATCGACATCGTGGCCTATCGGCGCTTCCTGCCGGTGGAGGCGGGTGTGGCCATCAGCGGCACGGCGCGCTTTCCGCGCCTGACATTGGTCTCCAAGCCCGATGTGCCCGAGCCCGACAAACTCTCCTGGCTGGTGCTGGGGATGTCAGCTGAAAGTTCGCGTGGCGGGCAGGCTGCAGCACTGCAGGCGGCCGCGGTGCTGTTGGCCTCAGGCGATCCGCGGGCTGCGGCGGCACCCAGCCTGGCTTCCACGGTCGGGCTCGATGTGCTGTCGGTGCGCACCGGGGCTTCCGGTCTGACCAGCTCGGGTTCAGCCGCAGCGTCGGTGCAAGACAGCGTGGTGACGCTGGGCAAGCGAGTGTCCGAGCGCCTGTTTCTGAGCTACGAGCAGAGCCTGCGCGGCTTGCAGAACTTGCTGCGGCTGCAGTACGAAATCAGCGAGCGCCTGTCGATTCGCGGGCGCGTGGGCACTGAAAACGCCATCGATCTGGTCTGGACGAAGCGCTACGACTAAGTCGCCGGGTTGAATGACCTGCAGGCTGAAACACCCAGTGTTTCGATGAGAGCGGACACCTGTTGTAGCGCATCGGGGGCCAGACAGTCCACCACATGACGATCGGGCATGCTGCGCAACCAGGTGAGTTGGCGTTTGGCCAACTGGCGCGTGGCGGCTACGCCTTCGTCCACCAGGCGCTGCCAGCGCGCTGCGGCCTCGACGCTGCCAGCCTGCACCGTACCGGGCGCCTGGTTGCCCACCCTTCGGTCCGCTCCCTCGTCCACCGTGCTGACCCCCTTGGCGTCCCCGGGGTGACGCTCGATGTCGTCCAGGTACTGCCAGCTTTGCCGGTATCCCACGCAACGCATCGACGGCAGGTTCGCATGCAGATCGCCGCGCGCCCGCAGTGCGCGCACTTCGTCGAGCAGGCCCTGGCGCAGCATGGTGTCAAAGCGCGCAGCAATCCGCTGATGCAGCACCGCGCGTTCGGAGGGTTCCAGTGCGATCAGCGCAATCTGCGGGCGCGCATCGGCGGCACTGCGGTCGGTCTGTCCAATCAGTGACGACAAAGGCTGCCCGGTGATCGCATGCACTTCCAGTGCGCGCTGGATGCGCTGCGCATCGCCGGGCTCAAGGCGTGCGGCCGTCACCGGGTCAATAGCCGCCAGTTCGGCATGCAGCGCCGGCCAACCCAGCATCGCCGCGCGCGCATCGATCGACGCCCGCACGCTGGCATCGGCGCGGGGCAGGGCATCGAGCCCGGAACGCAGCGCACGGAGGTAGAGCATCGTGCCACCCACCAGCAGCGGCAAACGCTTGCGTGCACGTACCTCGCTGATCGCGCGTGTAGCGTCCTCGGCAAAGCGTGCAGCGGAATACGCATCGATCGGATCGATCAGATCGATCAGATGATGCGGTACGCGGCGCAGGTCGGCCGCATCGGGCTTGGCCGTGCCGATGTCCATGCCCCGGTACACCAGTGCTGAATCGACGCTGATGATTTCCAGATCGAAGCGCTCGGCCAGCGCCATCGAGATGGCGCTCTTGCCCGAGGCGGTCGGCCCCAACAGCGCAATGGCGTCTGGCATGGACACTCAGCGTCCGCGCAAGAACCACCGATCCAGTTCGGCCATCGGCAACTGCACCCAGGTGGGCCGCCCATGGTTGCACTGGTCGGCGCCCGGGGTGGACTCCATGTCGCGCAGCAGCGCATTCATCTGCACCAGATCCAGCCGCTGGTTGGCCCGCACGGCCGCATGGCAGGCCATGGTCGCAAGCAGGGCCTCACGACGCTCGGCCATCAGCCGGCTCGCGCCGTGTTCGCGTAGTTCGCCCAGCACCGAGCGGGCGAGGCCCACCGGGTCGCCATCGAGCAGGGCGGCCGGCACTGCTCGCACTGCCAGACTCGTGGGCGACATCGGGTCCAGATCCAACCCGAATGCGAGCAGTGCATCGCGCTCGTCTTCGGCGGTGCGCACATCGAGTTCGTCGCCCCGCAGGATGGCGGGCACCAGCAAGGGCTGACTGGGCAGGCTGCGGTCCGCAAAGCCCGCTTTCAGGCGCTCGTACACGATGCGCTCATGTGCGGCATGCATGTCCACGACGACCAGCCCCTGTGCATTTTGCGCAAGGATGTACACGCCATGCACCTGGCCGATGGCAAAGCCGAGCGGTGGCAGACTGGCTTGAGTGTCGCCGGAAGTGTCGCGGGCAGTCTCGCCGAAAGAGGGCGCCTGTGCAGGGCCTGAAACCTGCGGCACGGCATCGGGGGCCAACCAGCGCATCGTCGCCGGCAACGATCCGCTCGCAGCCGGCTCAGCCATGCGAGCACCTGTGGACAATGACCTGCCGACCAACCCGCCAGCGCCCGCTGTATCGAAGGACGGCCGCGGTGAGCCGCCGTTCTCCAGCGGCAGCCCCGGCTGCCACTGCGGGCGCACAGGTTCGTTCACAAACGGGGACGCCGCCGGCAAGGCGCCCTCAGCTGGCGTCCATCCAT
>CANHUQ010000221.1 GCA_947463885.1 Burkholderiales bacterium | reverse complement strand
GCGCACAACGATGCAATGCGCGCCTCGATGCCTTCCTGACCCCAGGCCACCGGATAGCAGACATCGAGCTCGTAGCTCTGGAACTTGCCGTCGGTGTAGCGGCCGATGTGGCGGATACGGTCCATGTCCTCTTCGGACAGGATGGGTTGGGCGACTTCCAGACGCAGCGGCGGGTTGATGTTGTTGATGTCGAGCAGGTTCGGGCGCGGCCCGATGAACGACACCAATGACATCACGAGTTGCTCGCGGATGGCATCGATCGGCGGATTGGTGACCTGTGCAAACAGCTGCTTGAAGTAGTGGTAGAGCGGCTTGTTCTTGTCGGACAGCACCGCCAGGGGCGAGTCATTGCCCATCGAGCCAATGGCTTCCTCGCCCTCGCGGGCCATCGGGGCCATCAGGAATTTGATGTCTTCCTGGGTGTAGCCGAAAGCCTGCTGACGGTCGAGCAGCGGCACCGCCTGCACCGGGCGGTTGGTATTGCTGGAGGATTCATCGCTGCCTTGGGTGGCGGCGAGTTCGCTCGTTGCCACTTCTTCCAGACGCACCCGCAGCCGGTCGATCCACTGGCGGTAGGGCTGGCTCGCAGACAACTGGTCTTTGAGCTCCTTGTCATCGATGATGCGGCCCTTCTCCAGGTCGATCAGGAACATCTTGCCGGGCTGCAGGCGCCACTTCTTGACGATGCGCGATTCAGGAATCTCGGGCAGCACGCCTGACTCGGACGCCATGACCACGATATCGTCGTCGGTGACGATATAACGTGCGGGGCGCAGGCCGTTGCGGTCGAGGGTCGCACCGATCTGTCTGCCGTCCGTGAAGGCGATGGCCGCCGGCCCGTCCCACGGCTCCATCATGGCGGCGTGGTACTCATAGAACGCGCGGCGGTGCTCGTCCATGAGCGTGTGCTGTTCCCAGGCTTCCGGGATCATCATCATGATGGCCTGCGCCATCGGATAACCGGCCATCACCATCAGCTCCAGACAGTTGTCGAAGCAGGCGGTGTCGGACTGGCCGGGATAGATCAGCGGCCACAGCTTGGCCAGATCGTCGCCCAGGACGGCGGAGCTCATCACGCCTTCGCGCGCGCGCATCCAGTTGTAGTTGCCCTTGACCGTATTGATCTCGCCGTTGTGGGCCAGCATGCGATACGGGTGAGCCAGTTCCCAGGCCGGAAAGGTGTTGGTGGAAAAGCGCTGGTGCACCAGTGCGAGCGCCGACACCGTGCGGGCGTCCTGCAGGTCGCGGTAATAGCGACCTACCTGGTTGGCCAGCAGCAGGCCCTTGTAGACCACAGTGCGGGTCGACATCGAAGGCACGAAATATTCCTTTCCGTGCTTCAGGCCCAGATTGCGGATGGCGTGACTGGCGGCCTTGCGGATGATGTAGAGCTTGCGTTCGAGGGCGTCCGGCACCATGACGTCGCGGCCACGGCCAATGAAGATCTGGCGAATGACCGGCTCGGACTCGCGCACCAGCGGGCTCATTTCCATGGCGTGGTCGACCGGCACGTCGCGCCAGCCGAGCACGCGCTGGCCTTCGGCGCGCACGGTGCGCTCGAGTTCCTGTTCGCAGGCCAGGCGCGAAGCGTGTTCCTTGGGCAGGAACACCATGCCCACGCCGTACTCGCCGGGAGGCGGCAGCGCGACGCCGGCCGCTTTCATCTCGGTGCGGTAGAGGTCGTCGGGGATTTGGATGAGGATGCCGGCCCCGTCACCGAAGAGCTCGTCTGCGCCCGTGGCGCCGCGATGGTCGAGGTTGATGAGGATCTGCAGACCCTGGCGCACGATGGCGTGGCTTTTCGCACCCTTGATATGGGCGACAAAGCCGACGCCGCAGGCGTCGTGTTCGTTGTTCGGGTCGTACAGGCCTTGGGCCGCAGGCATCGCCATCGCGCATCTCCAAAAGAGCGAGCCGACGAGAATAGTGCAGCGCAGCACACCCAACAAGCCTTTTAAATTGGGGTCAGATCACAATTTAATCGGGCATGTCAAGGCAAATTGACTTATTGGGGTCAGATCACAATTTTCCAGCCATCCGCGACTGCGGGTCACCCATTGGAGCCATGTCGCGTCGCTGACGTCGCTCGCGGCGCTCTGCCGTCGCGCTGTCTCAATACAGCAGTGGCCTGATGGTGCGGTGCAGTCGGCATCGGGCGCGACCCCGCCGGAGGCTTGACGGGCCCCCGATGCAAACGTGATCGCGCCGCGTTGGACTCAGGACGCAGGCATGACCGCCCTTAAATTGTGATCTGACCCCAATTAAATTACCCCAATTAAATTGGGGGGCGGCGGCGAGGGCGGCCGACCGGGGCGGGCAGCAGGCGCACCTGATGGGACGACTCGACCCCGCGCTGAAAGACTTCGGTCGCCATCGGTTTGCCCGCCAGCGCGCGGCGGGTCAGCCATGCTAGCTCGGCCGCAGGTGGCAACGACGTCTCGTCGAACATCTGCCGATAGGCCGACTCGCGCTCGAACGGGGTGTTCCCCAGCGCGAAAATGGTCGGATGCGTGCGCAGTCGCGCATCGGCCGCCACCCCGGCGTAGTGACGGTGGCTGGACCACGGCCAGTCGACGGCCTGTTCGACCATCCCGGCCCTCACCGGATTCAGTTCGATATAGCGCTGACAGGCCAGCAGATACCGATCGGCCTCGATGATCGAAGAGCGAAACCGCCCCTCCCACAGCGTGCCACTGCGCCCGTGACGACGGTTGAACGCCCGCACATAGCGTCGCCCGACTGCCTGCATGGTCAACGCGAGCGAGGTTTCCTGAGCGGGCGTGCACAGCAGATGCACATGGTTATCCATCAGCACATAGGCATGGATGTCCAGCCCATGCATCTGCGCTGCCTCATGCAGACCGTCCAGGTACCGGAGACGGTCCGCGTCGTCCATGAACACCGCAAGCCGGTTATGACCCCGCTGGATCACGTGATAGGGATACCCCGGGACGACCTGACGCGGCAGCCTCGCCATGATCGATCAGGTCTCATCCATCGAGAACAAGCGGCGATGCTCGCGGATCGCATACCGATCGGTCATGCCGGCGATGTAGTCGGCCACGGTTCGGTGTAGGCGCTGCTCGGCCTTGCGGCGGTGATCGTCGGGCAGCAATCGGGCATCCTCGATAAAGGCCTGGAACAGCTCGGTCACGATGCGCGCCGCCTTGGAGGTCATCCTCACCACCTGCGAATGGCGATACAGGTTCTCGAAGAGGAAGTGCTTGAGCGCACGTGCTCGCGCACCCACCTCCGGCGAGAACGCGATCAGCGGTCCGGCCAGTCGCACGGCCTGCGCATCACGCGGGTCGGCCGCCGCGATGCGCGCCGCGCTGCAGGCGGTGAGATCGACAACCAGCTCGTTGATCATGCGCCGGATGGTTTCGTAGACCTGGCGGCGCTCGCTGGCATGGGGGTACTGGTGAACCACAGCATGGTGATGCCGGCTGAAAAGCTCGACCTGCGACAGCTGCTTAACCGAGAGCAGGCCAGAGCGCAGACCGTCATCCACATCATGGTTCACGTACGCGACCTCGTCGGCGAGGTTCGCCAGCTGCGCCTCGAGCGACGGCTGCGTGCGCTCGATGAACCGACGGCCCAGCTCCCCCAGGCGCACGGCGTTGGCCGCCGAACAGTGCTTGAGCACGCCCTCGCGGGTCTCGAAGCACAAATTGAGACCATCGTAAGCGCCATACCGCTCTTCGAGTTCATCCACCACGCGCAGCGACTGCAGGTTGTGCTCGAAACCGCCCCAGGGCTGCATGCATCGGTTCAGGGCGTCCTGCCCCGCATGCCCGAACGGCGTGTGCCCCAGGTCATGTGCCAGTGAAATGGCTTCGGTCAGATCTTCATTGAGCGCCAGCCCGCGTGCAACCGTGCGGGCGATCTGGGCCACTTCAATGGAGTGCGTCAGTCGGGTCCGGAACAGGTCCCCTTCATGGTTGACGAAGACCTGGGTCTTGTATTCGAGCCGCCTGAACGCACCGCAATGCACGATGCGGTCACGGTCACGCTGAAAGGCGTCCCGCCCCTGCGGAGCGGCTTCGGCAAAGCGGCGCCCGCGGGTGTGCAGCGGATCGGCGGCCCAGGGTGCGCGGGCCTGCAAGGGGACGGGGCCTGCCGTCATCGGTGCGCGCTGCGGCCGACCTCAGGCGCTGCAGGCCGCGAGCGTGCCCGCCAGCGGCGCATCGGCCACCTTTTGCACACGAGCCGCACCCAGGCGCTCAAGGAGCACAAACTTGGGCGTGCCCTGCTCAGCCTTCTTGTCCACCGACATGAGCTCGATGTATCGCTGCGCCGGCCAGCTCGGGCCAGTGACTGGCAGACCGGCCTGAGCGACTGTCTCGCGCAGACGCTGCAGGACATCAGGGGCAATCAGACCCAGTCGCACCGACAGATCGGTGGCCATCACCATGCCTGCCCCCACCGCTTCACCATGCAGCCACTCGCCATAGCCCATGCCGGCTTCGATCGCATGCCCGAAGGTATGGCCGAAATTCAGGATCGCGCGCAGCCCGCCTTCGCGCTCGTCGCGCTCGACGACCGATGCCTTGATCTCGCATGAACGGGCAATCGCTGCCGTGAGGGCGGCCGGGTCACGGGCGCGCAGCCTGGCAAGGTCACGTGCCACTTCGTCGAAGTACGCCGCATCGGCAATCGCGCCATGCTTGATGACTTCGGCCAGTCCGGCCGACAGTTCGCGCGGCGGCAGCGTCTGCAGCGTATCGACGTCGATCAGCACACTGCGCGGCTGATGAAACGCGCCGATCATGTTCTTGCCAAGCGGATGATTGATGCCGGTCTTGCCGCCCACCGATGAATCGACCTGCGCAAGCAAGGTCGTGGGCACCTGCACAAAATCGACCCCACGCTGATAGACCGCTGCCGCGAACCCGGCCATGTCGCCCACCACGCCACCGCCCACTGCCACCACCAGCGAGCCGCGATCAAAACGTGCCTGCAGCATCGCGTCGAAGATCAGATTGAGCGCATCGAAGCCCTTGTTCGCTTCGCCTGCGGGCAGCACCACCTGCACCAGCGACGCAGCCACTTCACGCAGCGCCGCGCAGACTTTCGCCGCATGCAGATCGACCACATGGCTGTCGGTGACCACGGCAACCATGCGACCAGCTGCCAAGGGGCGCAGCAGCTCGCAGCGATCGAGCAGTCCGCTGCCGATGTGAATGGGATAGGAGCGCTCATCAAGCGCGACGTGCACATTACGCATCGGGGTTGGAGGGCGGTAAGGGTGACTGGGCGTCGGACGGGAGGGCTTCAGACGATGACGCTTCAGATGCGGGGAATCCCGAGGGCACCGGGCGCTCGCCTGCATCAAACGGCGCCGGCAGGCGCGCCACGATCGCATCGACCACGCGCTCGACCGGCTGGCGTCCGGTATCGATGGTCAGGTGCGCCGTGTCGCGATACAAAGGCTCGCGCTGCATGACGAGGGCTTCGATCCGCGCACGCGGGTCGGCCGTGCGCAGCAGCGGGCGGGTGGTGTCTCGGCGCAATCGGTGCCAGAGATCGCCGACCGAGGCGCGCAGATAAATGACCTGGCTGCGCTCATGCAGGACCGCCCGATTGGCCGGGTCGAGCACTGCACCGCCCCCCGTCGCCAGCACAGTGGCCGTGCGCCGGGTCAGTTCGTCGATGAGTTCGCACTCGCGCCGGCGAAATCCGGCCTCGCCTTCGAGTTCAAAGATGGTGGTGACCGGTACGCCGAGCCGCGCTTCCATCTCGCGGTCAGCGTCGACAAAAGACCATCCCAAGCGACGTGCCAGGCGCCGCCCGACCGTAGTCTTGCCAGCACCCATCATGCCGACCAAGCTGATTATCCGCGCAGAATTCAGGGCGTCCATAGCCCCAAGGATACTGGATGGCCTCAGGCATGCAGGGCACACCCGATGCCGATCAGGGGACTGTGCTCAGCGCGCCATCGCGGTATCGGTGATCACCCGCGGTGTCAGGAACACCAGCAGTTCGGTCCTGTTGGTCGTGCGGGCCGTGTTGCGAAAGAGTCCGCCCACATAGGGCACATCGCCCAGGAACGGCACTTTGTTGACGCGATTGATCTCGGTCTGCTCGTAAATGCCACCAATCACGACGGTACCGCCATTCTCGACCAGCACCTCTGTCTGCACGGCGCGGGTGTTGATCGCAAAGCCCGCCGGGGTGAGTTGCCCCACCGCATCGCGATTGACCGCCACCTTCATGATGACCGTACCCTCGGGCGTGATCTGTGGGGTGACTTCGAGCTTGAGCACCGCCTTGCGGAACTGAATGACTGGGGCCGACAGGCCACCCGCCTGGGTCTGATAGGGCAGCTCGGTGCCCTGCTCGATCACCGCCTTGGTCTTGTCACCGGTCAGCACACGCGGGCTGGAGACCACCTTGCCGCGCTGATCGGCTTC
>CANHUQ010000220.1 GCA_947463885.1 Burkholderiales bacterium | reverse complement strand
CGGCCGATGCAGCACGCGCGGCAAGATGGCCCGCCAAGGCCCGCACGAAGACGATCGTGAGGGCTGCAAAGGCCAGCGATGCGCTGATGAACACCCCGGAAAACCCGGTCAGTTCGACCGCGAACGACACCAGGGTCACGCCCACCGACTGGCCCACGAACAGGCTCAAAGCAAACAGGGCCACGCCCATGCCGCGTTGCTGCGCAGACAGCTGGGTGCCGTGCACCTGCAAGGTGTTGTGAAAGGCGTAAAAGCCCAGGCCCAGACACAGGCAGCCCAGCACCGAGACCCACGGATTCGTAGCGACGCCAATCAGCATCAGCCCCAGGCACACCAGGCCACCGCCCAGGAGCGCAAGGCGTCGCTCCCCCAGGGTGTCGATGAGTCGACGTGCGCCCAGCGTGTACACAAACCCGCCCACGCCGACCACAGCCGAGACTGCGGCGGCTTTCCACAAGGGCAAATCGAACTGGTGATACAGGGCTGTCGGCACGAATGAGAGTGCCCCATGCATCAGCAAGGCCTCGATCATGACCGACAGCAAAATGACCCGTGACCAGGCGGGGCGCGCAATGACGAGATACTGGCGCAGGACCGCGAGCGGCCGACTGTCTGCGGCGGACAATGTCGCCACTGAAGGCAGTCTGGCGGCTGCGCTGGCGCGCATCAGGATCCCGGCGCCCGCGAACAACACCGCCAGCACCACAAAGGCCCATCGCCAGCCCACGGTGTCCACGCAAATTCCGCCGATCAGTTGTCCGCAGATCACGCCCATGATGCCGCCGCTCATGATCCGAGCCAGCACGGACTGACGCGACGCATACGGCACCTGATCACCGATCCAGGCAAAGGCCACCGGGATGATGGCGCCCCCCATGCCGCCTGCCACCACCCGTGCAGCCACCAGACCGTGCAGCGTGGGGGCCAACGCGCAAGCGATGGAGGCCAAGGCCGCGCACATCATGGCTGTGGTGATCACCCGGAACTTGCCCAGCCGATCGCCCAGCGGACCAATCACAACCTGCAGCAAGCCGTAGGCAATCGCGAAACCGGTGTTGACCGCTGCGCAGGCCGCCACGGTGCTGTCGAACTCTTCCACCAGGCGAGGCAACATGGCGTCGCACACTCGCATGGCGGCGCTGCTGGCAAAGGCTCCCATGGCGAGCAACCCGACGATGCCTCGCAGGGCGCGTTCATCCAGGGCGCCCTGCGCCTGCGATCCGTTCAGTGCCAAGACGCGGTCAAACCTGAAGTGCAATGCGCCGCATTGTGCCTGAGCGGCTTTCGCGCACCGAGGCGTTCGATTCGATTATCGTGCGCAGATGAAATCCATTCGCATTGATCGCACCCGCCGCCTGCGCGATGACCCCAACACCGGGCACAACCGCTGGCATCCCGACATTGCGCCCATCATCGAAGTGGCGCCCGGCGAAGATCTGCTGCTCGAGACACGCGATGCCTCGGACGGTCAGGTGAAGCCTGGCATGTCCTTCGACGACCTCGCCCGCCATGACAAGAAGGCCGGACATCCGCTCACCGGGCCGGTTTTCGTGCAAGGGGCTCAGCCTGGCGACCTCTTGGAGGTGGAGTTTGTGGAGCTGACCGCACAGCCCCATGGCTGGACGGTCATTCGACCGGGCGCAGGTTTTCTTCGCGATCATTTCGACGCACGCTTTCTTGCGCACTGGGACATTGAGGCCGGCTTTGCGCGCTCAGCGCAAATTCCCGGGGTGCGCATCCCGGAGGGCATCTTCATGGGCACCGCAGGCGTCGCGCCCTCGCATGAGCAACTGGCTTCATGGACCGCACGCGAAGCCGATCTGGTGCGCCGTGGCGGCATCGCGCTGCTGCCTGATGCCCAGGATGCCGTCCCTGCCATGGAGCCGATCGCCAGCAGCGGTCTGCGCACCATGCCACCCCGAGAAAACGGCGGCAACGCCGACATCCGCCAGCTGACCCGTGGCGCGCGCCTGCAGCTGCGCGTGAACGTGCCGGGTGCGCTGTTTTCACTCGGTGACGCCCATTACGCACAGGGCGACTCCGAATGCTGCATCACGGCGATTGAGATGGGCGCTAGCGCCGTGGTCCGGTTCAGGGTGCTGCCTGGGGAAGCCGATAAACGCCGCATGCGCTTTCCGCGCTTTTCGCATCCCGGCTATTTCATGGATCCGCGCTGGGCTGCGCCACACAACTTCATTGCCACCACCGGCTTGCCCATTCGAGAAGACGGCACCCAGGAGTGCGAGGACCTCACACTGGCCGCACGTAATGCATTACTCGAGATGATCGCGCTGCTGGGTGAGCGCGGATTCAGTCGTGAGCAGGCCTATGTCATCTGCTCGCTTGCAGTCGATTTGCGCATCAGCAATGCGGTGGACCTGCCCAACGTCTGCGTCAGTGCGTTGCTGCCCGAAGCGATCTTCGAGGGTTGAACGGTTCAGCCGAAGCTCGCTACCGGGTGAGCTTAAGCCGTCAGCTCAGCCGTGGCTGCCCGAGCGCAGCTTGAGAATCGAATGGGTGGCCAAAGACAGGCCGCTCATGGTGAGCACGCCCAATATGGGCAAAAGGATCGCGCCGCGCACACCGGCCAGGCCCACCACCTGCCCCGCAATCAGCGCCCCCAACGGTCCGCCGCCGGTCGTGGCCAGCGTGTAGGCCGCCATCACCCGCGCCTGATGTGAGGGCGGCGATTGCTCCTGCATGATCGTTCGGCTCATCGTCATGGCCATTCCCCCGCTCATGCCCCAGCCGAAAATACACAGGTAGTAGCACCAGGCTGGCGGTCCCAGCGCAATGGGTGCCAGGGCCAGGCAACCCGTGAGTTGGGACAACAGTAACGCTCGCCCCGGTTTGCGAGCGCCGCCGCGTCGCATCAGACCGAAGACGCTCAGCAGCGTGCCGAGCGCAAACACGACATACGCCATCGAAATATCCTGTGCGCTACCCGCGTACAGATCACGCACCGCAAGCGGCATGATCACCAGGAACATGCCGCCGAAAAATATGCCCATCCCCAAGGTCACGAGATAGGTGGCTCGCAGCACGGGCGTGGAGGCAATCAGCGACAGTCCCGCACCCAGTTCGGCCCACAGGCTACTGCGAGCCGGTACAGGGGCATCGGCTGAGCGGCCCCGCCCGGGTGGCAATTGGGCAGCCACCCACACGCCCACCGCAGCCACCGTCGCCTGAACCAGCAACACACCGACCACGCCCCATTGCGCAGCGCGGCCGGCCAAGGCCTGGCCAGCCATTTGCGTGGCAAATTGCGTTCCGATCGCCAGGGTGACCATGCGTTGCACGTTCACCCCCGAGACGCGCTTGAGCAGCCCGTCGCGGGCTGGCAGCGAAAAAGCGCCCACCATGCCCCAGGCAAAGGCATAGGCCAACACGGCCCATTCGCTGGAATGGCCACTCCAGATCAGCCACGCCAGCACAAGCGGCATGAGCACAGCGCCCGCCTGCAGTTGCATCAGCCAGCGCCGCGCATCCACTCGATCGGCCATCCAGCCCCCCACCAGCAAGAAAAGCATCAGTGGCAACTGCCCGACCATCTGGGTCAGCCCGAAACGGCTGGCCGACTGGTTCAGCTCGATGGCCATCAGGTAGGGCAACAGCACCATCTGGATGCCGTTAGGCACCATGTAGGTGGCGACACTGGCAAGAAACCAGCGGGCCGGTGCGGCAAGGGCAACGGTCAAAGTGGCGGGTATGAAATCTGGGGAAAGGGGTGCAGCTTAACGGGCGACGCTGCTGCCGTCGAACACCTGGCGAAGCGCGAGGGGCAGGTTCGCCTGTAGCATCTCGGGATGCCTGCCTCCAGACCCGATCCGTCGCCACGTGCGCCCAAGTCCCCTCGCCCCGCTTCAGCGCCGCTGAGCGACACGGCTGAATCCCCTGTTCCGGTAGCCTTCCGTGCACTCGGACTGACGGCCCCGCTGCTTCAAGCCCTCGACGATGTGGGCTATGAAACAGCTTCGCCGATCCAGGCCGAAACCATCCCGCTCTTGCTGTCGGGGCGAGATGTGCTCGGTCAGGCACAAACCGGTACCGGAAAAACGGCGGCCTTCGCGTTGCCGATCCTGGCCCGGTTGAAACCTGCCGCAGGCGCGCCACAAGCATTGATCCTGGTACCCACGCGCGAACTGGCGATTCAGGTGGCCGAGGCTTTCCAACGCTACGCGGGCCACATCCCCGGATTTCATGTCCTGCCGATCTATGGCGGCCAGGGCTATGGCACGCAATTGGCGGCGCTGCGCCGGGGCGTCCATGTCGTCGTGGGAACACCGGGACGGGTGATTGACCATCTCGAGCGGCGCACCCTTGACCTCGCCTCGGTCAACACGCTGGTGCTGGACGAAGCCGATGAGATGTTGCGCATGGGCTTCGTCGAAGAAGTCGAACGCATCTTGCGTGATACGCCTGCCACGCGCCAAACGGCGCTTTTTTCGGCCACCATGCCGGCAGCCATTCGCCGCATTGCCCAGACCCATCTGCGCCAGCCTGCAGAAGTCACCGTGGCGGCCCGCACCACAACGGCCGCCGGGATTCGCCAGCGCTACTGGCTGGTGAGCGGCATGCACAAATTCGATGCTCTGGTGCGCATTCTGGAGGGCGAGCCTTTCGATGCCATGATCGTTTTTTCGCGGACCAAACTCGGCGCTGACGACATCACGATGAAGCTGGTGGCCCGCGGCTTTTCCGCAGCCGCCATTCATGGCGACATGCAACAAGCCCAGCGTGAGCGCACGGTAGGACAACTGAAGGCCGGTGCAATCGATATCCTGGTGGCCACTGACGTGGCCGCACGCGGCCTGGATGTCGAGCGCATCAGCCACGTGCTGAACTACGACGTGCCGTCCGACCCCGAGAGCTATACCCACCGCATCGGACGCACTGGCCGGGCCGGACGCAGCGGGCAGGCCATCCTGTTCATCACCCCGCGGGAGCGCGGCCTGCTCAAAGCCATCGAACGCGCTACGCGCCAGCCGATAGCGCTCATGCAACTGCCCACGCTGCGCGAAGTCAACGATGCGCGCATTGCACGCTTCAAGGCAAAGATTGCCGAAACCCTCGAAGCCGGCGGTCTGGAGTCGCTGGCTGCGGTCATTGCCGACTATGAACGCGAGACCAATGTCCCCGTGCTGGAAATTGCGGCGGCATTGGCTCGCATGGCCCGCGACGGTGAGCCCCTTGTGATTGAAAAGCCCGTGCGGGATCGGGGGCCGCGTCAGGCGGAGGAGGAGACCGACGCAGAGGTCACGCCAGCAACCGACGTGGCTGCGGTTGCACATGAACCTTTCGCATCCCCGACGCGAACCGCGCGCAGCGCCCCACCGGACGTGGCGCAGGCAACGCACACACGGGCGGCTTCACCGCCGCCTCGGATGGATTCTGCGCGCGGTAGTGGTGTGAATTATCGGGTCGAAGTGGGGGGGCGTCACGGCGTGAAGGCCGGCAATCTGGTCGGCGCCATCGCCAATGAGGCCGGCCTGCAGGCGCATCTCATCGGACGCATCGAAATCTTGCCCGAGCACAGCCTGGTGGAATTGCCGCCCGGCTTGCCTGCGCGCGTCCTGCAGCATCTGCAGACCGTACGAGTGGCCGGACGCCCATTGCGCATCCGGGCCGAAGAGGTGGCCCAAGCCCGACCGTGGCAGGCGCGCAAACCCAAACCACGCCCCAAGGGCTGAGCGATCCGATTCACTCTTGCACAGGAGCATGCAGCATGGACGCACTGCAGGGACTCAAGGTCCTCGAGCTCGGTCAGCTGATTGCGGGCCCGTTTGCCGGAAAGACGCTGGCGGATTTCGGTGCCGATGTCATCAAGATTGAACCGACCGATGGCGGAGACCCCTTGCGCAGCTGGCGTTTGATGCGTGAAGGGACCTCGGTCTGGTGGGAGGTGCAGTCGCGCAACAAACGATCCGTCGCACTCGATCTGCGCCAGACTGAGGCGCAAGAAGCCGTGCGAAAGCTCGCCGCAGAGGCTGACGTACTCATCGAAAACTTCAAGCCCGGCACACTCGAAGCCTGGGGCTTGGGTTGGGAGGTTCTGCACGCGCTGAACCCGCGGTTGATCATGCTGCGCATCTCGGGTTTCGGACAGACGGGCCCCTACCGCAACAAGCCAGGCTTTGGTGTGCTCGGCGAGGCCATGGGCGGGCTGCGTCACCTCACGGCCGAACCCGATCGCGTGCCGGTGCGGGTGGGCGTGTCCATTGGCGATTCGTTGGCTGCGCTGCATGGTGTGATCGGCGTACTGACGGCACTGCGTCACCGTGAAGTCAACGGCGGCCAGGGCCAAGTCATCGATGTGGCGCTCTATGAAAGCGTATTCAACGTCATGGAAAGCCTGCTGCCTGAATACGATGCCTTTGGTGCGGTACGCGGCGCTGCCGGCAGCGCCTTGCCCGGCAT
>CANHUQ010000219.1 GCA_947463885.1 Burkholderiales bacterium | reverse complement strand
CGAAGTCTTTAGGCCTTCGGCGATCTGATCGACGTCTGTTGAATTTTCAACCTATTGAAAATCATAAGAAAATTAAACATGGCGCAGCGTTTGCAAGGAATGGCTATGTCTCTCCTAAACCCTTTCAAAAAGGCACTCGCCATGAATACCGTTCTTCGTTCACGTCTCGCCGCAGCCTTCGTGCTGGGGTGTGCATCTCTTAGTCTTCAGGCCGCACCGACCGTGACGGTCGGCGGAACGTCTGTTGCGGGCGCCGGTCAAATCTCGGCCGTCTCTGGGCTTGCCTGTCCGCTGATTACGTTTAACACCTTGCCGGCTGGCAGTGATTGCCTAGGCGCAACCTACTCTCCGGACACCGGCAATAACTACGTAACGGGAAACATTCCCGGAGTCAGTGCAACCCCGCCTGGCGATACAACCCCGTACCTGACGATTTCGCCCGCCAGGGGCGCCTCGGTGACGGTCACGTTGGGCTCCGGTGCGAACTATTTTGGTTTCTATGCGGGCTCGCTGGACCCCTTCAACGCGGTTCGCTTCAACTACAGCGGTTCGTCGGATTTCGTTGTTTACACTGGGACACAGCTCGCTACCTTTGCCGGCATCCCGGCTGATGGCAACCAAACAGTCGGCCGGTACTTCAACATCTTTTCCGAATCGGGTCGGACGTTCAGCTCCGTTGTCTTGACGAGCTCGAAGGCCGCCTTCGAAACCGATAACCATGCCTTTGGTGTCGCCTCTGTTCCCGCCCCGGGTGCACTGGCATTGCTGGGCATCGGAGCATTGGGCTTGTTTGGCGCTGCCCGTCGTCGCGTAGCCTGAGCGGCACAAAGCTTGAGCGTCGCTGTAAGTCGGTGCATTCAGACAAAGCCTGCCAGGAGCTAGTGGCTGGCTTTGTCTGTCCGACGTTTCGGCCTGCCTGCATTGCGCACAACGACTTTAAGCGGGTGGCATGGTTTGGATGCATCCATGTGATCACGCCTGATCTGCTGGACTGATCCTGGTGCCAAAGTGGAGTGCCAGTGGAGTGCCAGTGAAGTGCCTTTATCGAGGCGCGAAGCACCACAGCCCCACACAGACTCCGAACACCGCCTGCACGAGCAGATCAAGCAGCGATCCGATGATCGCAATGGGTACCGTGGCTGCCAGCAGCAGCAGTGCCATGCCAGCGACGGTGAGCCTGGGTTCGGGCAGGGTATGACCCAGGATGGTCTCGGGGCGGCGGCTCATGAAATGCTGCTCAGGTGCCG
The DNA here is from genome assembly GCA_947463885.1 of Burkholderiales bacterium. Classification (GTDB taxonomy): domain Bacteria; phylum Pseudomonadota; class Gammaproteobacteria; order Burkholderiales; family Burkholderiaceae_E; genus UBA4615. Next base: position 5,260 of record CANHUQ010000219.1, on the reverse strand, counting down.
CTTACACTGATGCGATGAACGTTCACTGGAATCTGCCTGAGCGAGCGAGTTGGGACGCCTTGCATCGTAACGCGGCAGGGGCTCTGCAGCAGGACTGGGCCTATGGCGATGCCATGCAGGCGCTAGGAACCCGCATCCTGCGTGCGCATATCCATGAGGGCGAGCAGCTCATTGGCGTGGCGCAGTGCCTGGTGCGGCGCGTGGCCGGCATCGTTCAGTTGGCCCTGTGCAGCCATGGGCCAGTGTGGGCGCAGGAGGCCACGGTGGCGCAGCGCCGCGCCGCGTGTCGTTTGCTCAAGCGCAGCCTGCCTTTACGGCCAGTCCGTTTGCTGTTCATCACGCCGGATGTAGCCGACGGCGCGGATGCGGGCACTCAATCAATGATCCGCGTGGTCACGGGTCAGTCCACGGTGCGCATCAGCCTGGAGCCCGAGACGCAGGCGTTGAGGGCTGCGTTGCAAGGCAAATGGCGTAACCGTCTTGCGGGCGCAGAGCGCTCGGCACTCACGGTGCATCGGGTGGGCCACAAGCCTGCGCAATACCGCTGGCTGCTGGAGCGGGAACTGGCACAGCGCGCCGCGCGACGTTACATCGCGCTTCCGGACGGCTTTGTCGAAGCCTGGCAGCAGGCGCACCCGGCGCGGTCGGGCCATGAACCCATCTTGACCCTGCGTGCCGACCTGGGCCGCGATGCTGTGGCAGGCATGCTGTTCCTGGTGCACGGCGCGGCCGCCACCTATCAGATCGGTTGGGTGGGTGAGGGCGGGCGTGAACTGGGGGCGCACAACCTGCTGCTGTGGCAGGCCATGCTGGCCCTGCGTGAACGCGGGGTGCGCAGGCTCGATCTAGGTGGCGTGGACACCGCTCGCGGAGCCGGCCTGGCTCGTTTCAAGATCGCCACCGGCGGCGAGGTGATCACGCTCGCCGGCACCTACCTCTGAGCGCCCACTTCTTAGGCCTAAGTCTCTTTCAGGGCACATCGGGCCACGGGTGCGCCCATGCAGCCCGGTCCTCGGTTCAGGGCCGCGCGTTCGGCCCGCGCAGTGACGCCAGGCGCGTCGCTTCGTCGCGGTGTGCGAACGCAAGCAGATCAGCCAACACCCGGTCGGCCATGGCGATCTCGACCTGACAACTGCCAGCCGCGGCATGGCCACTGCCGCCAAAACGCTGACAGAGTTCGCCGATGTCCGTGACGCAGGTGTGCTCGAAAATCGATTTCCCCAGGGCGTACACGATGTTGCGCCGGTCGCGCCCCCACATCTTGCGGATCACCAGGTTGCACTGGGGGTACAGCGCATAAATCATGAAGCGGTTGGTCGACCAGATCGGATCCTGCTCGCACAGGTCCAGCACCACCACATTGCCTTTTACGGTGGACGCGGCCAGCAATTGGTCCACGGCCGGCCCTTCATGCTCCGTATACAACTCCACTCGCTCTTTCACATCGGGCAGGGCGAGGATGCGATCGACCGAGAGGGTGCGGATTGACGCCACCATCGATTGCATCAGTTGCAGGTTCGAGATACTGAAGGTTCGAAAGCGGCCCAGGCCGGTACGCGAATCCAGGATGACATTGAGCAGAGTCCAGCCCTTGGGATGCAGCACATCCTCCACGCGGTAGTCCGCGGTGCATGACTGATCCACTGCCCGCAGCATGGCGTCGCTGATGTTGGGCATGCTGAACGCGCCGCCGTAATGCAGCCACATCTGGCGTGCAGCAGAGGGCGCATGCGGATCGATCACATGATTGCGCAAGTGCGCCGTATTGCGTGCGAGTGCATGGGTGCCGTGCTCGAAGACGCGGTGCGCGGCAGCCGAGTAGGGCAGATTGGCCGTGATGTCGCGCGAGGTGATCTCAAACGTGCCATCGAGCACGTCCTGCGTGTGCACGAACACGACTTCGTCGATGAGCTCGAGTTCGCTCAGCATGACGGCGCATGCCAGGCCATCGAAGTCTGCGCGGGTGACGAATCGATGCTTGGTTGTTGTCATCGTGGCATGGAAGGAGGGCGCTGCAGCCAGCGCGGGTGGCCTCCATCCTTGGTCAGACCAGGCGCCCGGTACAGCAGCGCCCGATGAGCGGTGTGGCTTGCTGCCCGGATGGCCTGGGGCCGGCGCGCCGTGGCCCGCTGACCCTGGACTCAGTGTCCGGTGAACTTGGCCGGCCGCTTCTCCAGAAAGGCCGCCACCCCTTCCTTGAAGTCCTTAGAGGCGCCGGCCTGGCGCTGCATGCGTGCTTCCATGTCCAGCTGGTCTTCAAAGCCGTTGAGCGGGCTGTCCCAGTACAGGCGACGGGTCAGGGCCAGCGCAACCGTCGGCCCATCCGCCAGGCTGCGCGCCATGGTCATGGCTTCGGGCACCACCTGCGCGTCGTCGACCACCCGGTTCACAATGCCCCATTCCATCGCGGTTTGCGCCGGCAGCTTTTCACCCATCAGCGAGAGTTCCATCGCGCGGGCGCGTCCCACCAATCGGGGCAACAGCCAGGTGGCGCCACAGTCGGGCACCAAGCCAATGCGTCGGAAAGCCTGCAGAAAATACGATGAACGGCCAGCGATGATCAGATCGCCCATCATCGCAAAGCTCATGCCGGCACCGGCTGCAGGGCCATTGACTGCAGCCACGATCGGGCAATGCAGATCGCGCAGTCGGCGCAGCACCGGGTGGTATTCGGTTTCAAGCGTGGAGCCTGCGCGTGCCGGTTTGCTGCCGGCCTTGGCGGATCGGCCTTGCAGGTTGGCTCCGGTGCAAAACGCACGGCCCTCGCCGGTGATGAGCACGCAGCGCACACCGTTTGCAGGGTCTTCAATGTGATCCAGTGCATCGCCCATGCCCACCAGCATCTCGCTGGAAATGGAGTTCAGAACCTCGGGGTGGTTCAAGGTCATGACGGCAATGCCGTTATCCAGCGTCAGGCGAATGCGGGTCAGGTCAATCGTGGTGGCGCTCATGGTGTCTCCTGTGTGTGGGTGCCTGATGGTACCGCCGCAACCGTGTGTGCCCGTTTCGCGGTTACGATCCTCGGCATGGCCCGCGGATACCTGATTGCCTTTTTGCTGTCGTTCGGACCCACGGTCTCGAATTCGTTTGCGCGCTTCGCCTACGCCCTGGTGCTGCCGGCGATGCGCAATGATCTGGCGCTCGACTGGTCTCAGGCAGGCGCGCTCAACACAGCCAATGCGTTCGGATATCTCGCGGGCGCCTTGCTTGCCCGGATGTGGGTAGGCCGCACTGGCAATCGCCCGCTCTTCAATGCCGGCATGGTCATCACCGGTCTGGCGTTGCTCGCCACGGGGCTGACGCGTGATCTGAACGCACTGGCGCTGGCGCGCGTCGTGTCGGGCATCGGCGGCGCGTGGGTGTTCATTTGCGGTGGCGCGTTATCAGGAAATATTTTTTCTGGACAGCCCGAACGTGCCACGACCACCATTGCCATCTTTTTTGCGGGCGGTGGGTTCGGCCTGATCGGATGCGCCATTGCCTTGCCCTGGATGCTCGGCGCGTCAGGCGATGCAGCCTGGCCCAGGGCGTGGCAGGCCATGGGTGTGGTGAGCCTCGCCATGGCACTGGCGGCCGCCTGGGCCTGCGCCCGTATCCAGGAGCCCGGGCGGGTGCAGTCTGGGCCTGCGGCCTGGTCATTGCGTGCATTGATGCCGCAGTTGATGGCCTATGTCTGCTTCGGACTGGGCTATATCGGCTACATGACTTTCGTGATTGCGTGGGTGCGTGAAAACGGTGGTGGAACCGGTCTGGTGATGCTGGTGTGGACGGTCCTGGGTCTGGCCACCCTGGTGGCGCCGGCAGTGTGGGCGGGGCCCTGCGAGCGCTGGCGTGGTGGCCGGCCGCTGGCGGCAGTCATGGCAGTGCTTGCGGTCGGCGCCTTCTTGCCGATGGTGTCAGTGAAGCCCTGGGTCATGGTCCTGTCGGCAGCCTTGTTCGGCGTTGCGATGTTCAGCGCGCCGTCTGCGGTCAGTAGCTTGATCAAGCATGCGGTGCCGATGCCGGCATGGGGTGTGGCCATGGCGACCTTCACTGTCGCCTTTGCAATCAGCCAGATTGCTGGCCCGGTGGCCACGGGTTGGGTCGCTGACCGTTTCGGCTCGCTGCGCCCGGGGCTGACCGTGTCGGCCGCTATCCTTGCATTAGGTGCCCTGGTGGCGCTGGCGCAGCGCGATGTGCGTCAGCCTGAGGTGCGTCAGCCTGAGGTGCGGCCCCTCTGACTATCGGCGTTCGAACAGGCCGCTGCGCCGCATCGCGTCAATCGAACCGGCAGACAGGGTTGCTGCCTGTACGGCTGGGTCTTCCCCGCCAGGCCGGCTGGCCCGCATCGACCATACCTCGCGCCCGCTCGCGGAATCGATCAAGCTGGTCTGCACGCCATAAGCAGTCATGGGCCGGCCGGCACCCATGGGGATCGAGATGCTGCCGCCAATCCCTACCCCTACGCCCACCCCGCGACCAATTCCAACGCCCATGCCCATCATGGGGCGTGGCGCATAGGGGTCTTGAGCGCTCACGTTGAGGGCGCTCAGGATGGTGGCATCGGCGCCAGCATCGCGGGCCGCCTGGTTGATAGCCTCAACCCCTGCACCGGGGTCAAGCGCTGAGGGCGGCATCATCGGGATCACCCCGACATCGATCAGGCCTCGGGCGAGATGGTCTTCGCAGACGCGAGCAAGGCCCGCATCAGGAGCTCTGCAGAACACCAGGACTTTCCGGTCCCTGAGACTGCGCTGCGCAAAGGCCGGGTCGATCCATTGCCCTTCAATGCGCGATGGGGCTGGCGTGGTTGCACAGCCCGCGATGGCCAGCAACGGCAAGACGAGCAGCGCGCGGATCAGGTTCATGGGTCAGGGGGAGGTTTGGCTAAAGGTGTCGCAGGCAGAGATCTGACCAGTCTTCATACCCATACCGAACCAGTACGTGCGCTGTTGGCCCGTACCGTGCGTGAAGGCATCGGGCACGACTACGCCCTGAGACCGCTTCATCATTTTGTCGTCGCCAATCTGGGAGGCAGCATTCAGGCCCGCCTCCACATCGCCGCGCTCAAGCCAGCCCCGCGCCTTCTGCGAGTGATGCGCCCATACGCCGGCATAGCAGTCAGCCTGCAGCTCCAGACGAACGGAAAGCACATTGGCTTGGCGCTCGGGCGAGCGCTGCTGCAGCGATTGCACCTGCTTCATGGTGCCCATGATGTTTTGAATGTGATGCCCGACCTCGTGGGCCACCACATAGGCTTGAGCGAAATCGCCGGGCGCCT